>JBIOWF010000154.1:0-12623 GCA_044868295.1 Microtetraspora sp.
TACGACGTTTAAGTAGACCGCTATAGCACCCGGTTCGTCGTCCGGGGGACGGGCATGGGGCGGGACGGTTCGGAATTCACCGCCCGTCCTTCGGATCTGTCCTTCGGATGTGCTCTTCCCCTGCTCACCCGGGCCATCTGATCGACACGCAGAACAAGCGAACCCCGCCCCTTCACGGAGCGGGGTTCCCAAGTACGCGCGGCTCGGCTCAGAGATGGACCAGGCTGCCGTGGTCGTCGATGTGATCAGCGGTCTCGTCATCGAACCAGACGCCGCCGGTGGCGAGATAGCGGAACCGGTGAACGCCTGGCGGGAGGATCACCGAGACGGTGCGGGTGCCGTTGCGGCGGCGCAGCAACTCGTGGCAGCCGGGCCGCCAGTCGTTGAAGTCGCCGACGACACTGACGACGCCGACAGGCTGATCGAGGGGCAGGGTGAAAGTGACTCGGGTCTTTCGGCCGAACAGCCGCGTGCGCCTGAGCATCGGAAAACCTCCCTTGGGGTGGGAATGGCCCAAGTTTTTCCGCCCGGCATGTCCGTGACGACTCCGACACGCAGGGCGTAACACAGTGTTCACGATGATTTGGCGATTAACGGGTGGGATGGACGTGACGCGCGGATCAACGGATCAACGTCGAAATTCACCCGGGCTCGGCCGCCTGCTCGGCGATGATCCCTTCTCAGGCGCCGGCCGATTCCCGTGCCGATCCTCAGGCCAGGATGCGGCGGCGGGTTCGCTCGACGACCGCCGACTGGAACCGGCGGAGCTCTCGCAGGGCTCGCGTGGCACCGGTCCGCCGGGCCAGAGCCAGCGCCTGGCGGGCGAGGTCGGCCGATCGCTCACGCTCGTGGGCGTCGGCGTAGGCGTGCGCCATGCGGGCCATGGTCTGGGCGGTGACGTAATTCGGTGCCCCCCGCGGCACCTGTTCCATGATCTCGATGGCGGTGTCGGCGTGGCCGAGCTGGACGAGACACCCGGCGCAGCACAGATTGTGCGCCTCGATCGAGGTGTCGAACGTGAACGGCGCCTCCTCCCCGGAATCCGCGAGTGACTGCGCGGACTCCTCCAGGCGGCGATGACACATGTCCTCGTCGCCCACGAGGGCGTGGCCCTGCGCCTCGTGGTGGCGGGACTGCGCGTCCATCTGCCGGGGGAGGCGGACGCGTTCACGGGCGGCGACGGCGACGTCGATGAGCCGGCCGGAGCCGGCGCCGGTGTCTATCAGGCCGGCCCGCTGGATCAGCGCGTACGCCTCCAGCAGTGTGTCCCCGGCTTCACGTGCCTCGCGGAGGGCCTCGTCCGACCAGGCGAGCGCGCCCTCCGGCCGGCCGGCCTCATGGTGCATCCGGCTGATCAGCTCCGCGTTCTTGGAGGCGAGCAACAGGAACTCCCGGGCGACCGGAGACCTGGCGTCGCGGTGGAATCCCTCGATGCCCTCGAAGACGGGGCGCAGCGCGATGATCAGGCCGTCCGGGCGGAGGTCCGTCCTCGTGTACGCGTTGAGGACGGCCTCGAAGTAGCTCACGGTCTCCTCGTCGGCCCGCCGGGGATCCTCGATCGCCCGGCCGGTGCGCTCCTCCTCGTCGGCGGTGAACGCCCCGGCGAGGAGGGGAATGCCGGTCAGGTGATGCCACAGGGTGGTCCCGGAGGCGTCGCCGACGAACACCTCCTCCTCATCCGCGCCGAACGCCCGGCACAGCAGCTCCGTGTAGCGCTCGTCGGGCCGCAGCTCCCCGGCCTCCCAGAGCGTGATCATCGAGGTGAGCACCTCCGGCGCGGGCAGCCGGTCACGTGACTCCTCGTCCGCCACGTCGGCCAGCCGGGCGGCCAGCTCCTCGCGACTCCACAGTCGGGCGCGCCGCGACGCCCGCAGGCGAGCGGACCAGATCGGAACATCGATGGTGATCATCGGCGTGTACCTCCGTGTACCTCCCCGGGTACGTCACACCGCGCCTACCACGGTGTCGGCGGTGGCCCTGTCTCGTGGTCTCCGCTCTCATCCTGCGCTCTGCGCGGCGGCCTCGTCATCCCCCGATCTGAGGATGACCGACTCCGGCGGCGGGCTC
Organism: Microtetraspora sp.; assembly: GCA_044868295.1. GTDB lineage: Bacteria > Actinomycetota > Actinomycetes > Streptosporangiales > Streptosporangiaceae > JBIOWF01. Next base: position 2,068 of record JBIOWF010000154.1, read on the forward strand.
GGGGCGAACGCGCCTGCCCCAAGGGGCTCGACCCGGGAAGTCGCGCCGCGGTTGAACTGGAGGCGGAGCACATCGGGACGGGAGTAGTGGCCGACCGGGTCCGCCGCGGCCTTGGCGAGGGGGATGGCGGCCAGGTCGACATCGGCGTAGAGGATGCCCTCCTCGTCCGGCGCGAGCGGCTCGGCCAGGCTCCTGCCGTCAGGTCCGAACACGCGGGCGTGCCCGCCTCCCGGCCGCAGCAGCGCGGCCCGGGGGCCGGTGAGATCGAAGGCCTCGATCGCCACGGGTCCGATGAGAGAGCAAGGCGCCAGGACGAACACCTGACCCTCGACGGCGTACTGCTGCGACGCCGCGGTGTTGACCTCGGGCCCCAGCGCGTACGCGGCGCCCGGGTACACGGAGAAGCTCGGCCACGACGCCACGTGGACCTGCTCGCCGAGGCTGAACATCGCGTACTTGGTGAGCGGCTGCAGGTGTTCCCAGCAGAACAGCGCGCCGACCCGGCCGATGGGCAGCTCGGCGACGTCGAGGTCGCTGCCGTCGCCCTCGCCGAACACGGACCGCTCGACATGGGTGGGCTTCAGCTTACGGCGGGTGAGGGCGACCTTCCCGTCGGCCCCGATGACGGCCTGTCCCATGTAGAGGCTGCCGCCCGCGCGCTCGCTGTAGCCCGCCACGATGCAGATCCGGTGCCGCCGAGCCGCGTCGACCAGGCGGTTGAAACGCTCGTCCCCGATCTCGACCCGGGACCGACACCTCGTGCCAGAACGCGATGTCGAGCGGGCCGTGAGCGGCGCCACGGGGATCGGCGCGATCGTGTCGCCGTTCCTGCGCGGTCTGCGCGACCACGCGTACAGCGTTCCGGCGGACGCCCGCGCCGCCCTCACGGCGCAGGCCATCAGGACGGCTTCCGCGACCCCACCTTGTCCGCGTACGGCCATGCGGCTTCTCGCTGTGCGGACTCCCGGCAGGCCGCGCCTGTCATTCGGCTGCGCAGGCTCCGCCGGGGCGGGGGTGATCCGGCGGGCCCACCTGTCATTCGGCTGTGCGGCTGCGCAGGCCGTCGAAAAGGACGGTGGTCAGGGAGTCGGCCAGCACCTGCATGGTCAGGCCTCCGTCCGGCCGGTACCACTCGATGAGGGAGTTGACCGTGCCGAACAGCAGGCGGCTGGTCAGCCCGGGGTCGATGTCGGCGCGGACGCCGCCCTCCGCCGCGGCGAGGGCGACCAGCTCGGCGACGCGGTGGTCGAACTCCCTGCGCCGTTCGAGGGCGAGATGCTCGGCGGGGGTGTTGCCGCGCATCCGGAGGAGGAGGGTGACATAGGGCAGCTCCGTGACGAGCACCTCGACGCTCCGCCGTACCGTGTGCTCCAGCCGGGCGGTGGCGCTCGCCTGCGGCGTCTCCTCGTCGAGGACGGCGAACAGGGCGTCCAGCGCCCGGTTCACGGCGAGGGCCAGCAGCTCCTCCTTCCCGGAGACGTGGTGGTAGATGGAGGATTTGCGGATGCCCAACCGGCGGGACAGCTCCTCCATCCCCGTGCCGTCGTAGCCACGCTCGTTGAAGACCGTGACCGCGGCCTCCACGAGGGAGCCGCGGTCATAGCCGGGACGGCCGCGGCGGGTGCGTTCCGATGTCGGAGTCATGGGGACATTCTGGCAAGGCGCCGGATCACGTTTCGCGCGCGTCCACGACGCGACGGAGCTTGCCCACCGAGCGCTCCAGGGATTCGGGCTCGACGACGACGACTTCGACGGTCACCCCGACGCCGTCCTTGACGGCCTGGACGATGGCCGCCGCGGCCGCCTCGCGCCGGTCGGAGGCGGCGTCCGGGCGGGCTTCGACGCGGACCGTCATGTGGTCCATCCGGCCACGGCGGGTGAGCTGGATCTGGAAGTGCGGGGCGACGTCCGGCACCCGCAGCACGATCTCCTCGATCTGGGTGGGGAAGATGTTGACGCCACGCAGGATGATCATGTCGTCGCTGCGGCCGGTGACCTTCTCCATGCGCCGGAACGGCCGGGCAGTACCGGGGAGCAGGCGCGTGAGGTCGCGGGTGCGATAGCGGATGATCGGCAGCGCCTCTTTCGTGAGGGACGTGAAGACCAGCTCCCCCTGCTCGGAATCGGGCAGTACGGCGTCGCCGAGCGGGTCGACGATCTCGGGGTAGAAGTGGTCCTCCCAGATGTGCAGGCCGTCCTTGGTCTCCACGCACTCCTGGGAGACGCCCGGCCCGATCACCTCGGACAGGCCGTAGATGTCCACGGCGTGGATGTCGAGGCGCTCCTCGATCTCGCGGCGCATCTCCTCGGTCCACGGCTCGGCGCCGAAGATGCCGGTCCGCAGGGAGGTGGTGCGGGGGTCGATGCCCTGGCGTTCGAACTCGTCCAGCAGGGTGAGCATGTACGACGGCGTCACCATGATGATCTCGGGCTGGAAGTCCTGGATGATCTGGACCTGGCGCGCGGTCATGCCGCCGGACGCGGGGATGACGGTGCAGCCGAGCCGCTCCGCGCCGTAGTGGGCGCCCAGGCCGCCGGTGAAGAGGCCGTAGCCGTACGACACGTGCACCTTCTGGCCGGGACGGCCGCCGGCGGCGCGGATGGAGCGCGCGACCACGTCGGACCACATGGACAGGTCAGCCTCGGTGTAGCCGACCACGGTCGGGCGGCCGGTGGTGCCGCTGGAGGCGTGGACGCGGCGGACGTCCGCCATCGGGACGGCGAACATGCCGAACGGGTAGTTGTCCCGTAAGTCCGCCTTGGTGGTGAAGGGGAAGCGCGCGAGGTCGGCCAGCGTCCGGCAGTCCTCGGGCCGCACCCCCGCCTCGTCGAACTTCCGGCGGTAGAAGGGGACGTTCGTGTACGCGTGCTCCAGGGTCTGCCGCAGGCGGGTGAGCTGCAGGGACGCGAGCTCGTCGCGGCTCAGCCGTTCGGCCGCGTCGAGGGTCTCCGGGTCCGGCGCCGCTCCGAGGCGCTGGGAGGGGCGGGCCGAAGTGTTCAGGTTGGTGCTCATCGTGTCTCCTCCATTGGCCGGATCTTCCGGCTTCGACCCCGGAACTCCGCGATGACCTCGTCCCCCCGCCGGACGCACACGTCGTAGATGCCGTTGCGGCCGTAGCCGGTGCGCTCCTCGGCGGTGGCCACCAGCACGTCGCCCTCCCTGGCGGAGGCGACGAAGTTGATGTCCGCGCCCGCCGCCACGGTCACGCCGCCCCGGCTGTTGCAGGCGCAGGCGAAGGCGGTGTCGGCGAGCATGAACACATAGCCGCCGTGCGCGATGGCGTGCCCGTTGACCATGGCCGCCGTGATCGACATGCGGACGGTCGCGGTTCCGTCGCCGAGGGCCAGCACTTCCATGCCCACCCGCCGCGAGGCTTCGTCCGCCTCGAACATATCCCCGGCTGGGCTCCTGAACGGGCCCGGGTCCGACATCGCGGGTACCTCCTGTCAGCGCGACTTGAATACCGACCGAATGTTCGGTTATGTTGCGGTGGGGATAAGTAATCCAGCATCCGACCTGCATGTCAAGGGGTGAAGCGCATGTCCGAGCACGACCAGGAGCGTCCTGACTTCTTCGAACGCCACCGCCGATTGCTGGAACAGGCCGTGGAGGCGGCCAGGGACCGCGAGTACTGGTCACCGTTCTCGGAGATCCCCAGCACCTCGGTGTACGGCGAGGACGCCCCGAAGCAGGGGGAGGCGGCGTTCAAGGAGCAACTGGGCCGTCCCTTCACGCTCGACCAGCCGGGGGACGGCTGGACCCGCGCCTGGGAGGTCTCACCGTACGGTCCGGAACTCGGCGTCACCTACCCGCGCGTCACCCCCGACGAGGCCGTGGCCGCGGCCATCGCCGCCACACCCGCCTGGCGGGACACGGGCCCGGACCAGCGGGCCGGCGTGGCCGCGGAGATCCTCCTGCGCCTCAACGCCGACAGCTTCCAGATCGCGCACGCCGTGCAGCACACCACCGGCCAGGCCTTCGTCATGGCCTTCCAGGCCGGAGGCCCGCACGCCCAAGATCGTGGCCTGGAGGCCGTGGCGTACGCCTGGGCCGAGCAGACGCGCCACCCGGCGGTCGCGCCCTGGACCAAGCCACAGCGCAAGGGCGACGCGCTGGCCATGGTCAAGCGGTTCACGCCGGTGGGGCGCGGCGTGGCCCTCCTGATCGCCTGCAACACCTTCCCGACGTGGAACGGCTATCCGGGGCTGTTCGCCAGCCTGGTCACCGGCAACCCGGTCATCGTCAAGCCCCACCCGGGCGCGGTGCTGCCCCTCGCCATCACCGTGCGCACGGCGCGCGAGGTGCTCGCCGAAGCCGGGTTCGACCCCAACCTGGTGATCCTCGCGGCCGAGGGGCCGCAGGACCGCAGCGCCGCCGATCTCGCCACCCACCCCGACGTGCGGATCATCGACTTCACCGGTTCCACCTCGTTCGGCGACTGGCTGGAGTCCAACGCCCGCCAGGCTGTCGTCCACACCGAGAAGGCCGGCCTCAACACGGTCGTGGTGGACTCCACCGACGACTACCGCGGCGTCCTGCGCAACCTGGCCTTCTCGCTCGCCCTCTACAGCGGGCAGATGTGCACCACCCCGCAGAACCTGCTGGTGCCGCGCGACGGCTTCGCCACCGACGAGGGCGTCAAAACGGCCGACGAGTTCGCCGCCGATCTCGCCACCGCCCTGGACAAGCTGCTCGCCGACCCACAGCGCGCCGCCGGGACCCTCGGCGCCATCGTCAACGACGGGGTGCGGGACCGCCTCGACGAGGCCGCGAAGCTCCCGCACGTCGTCCGCCCGTCCACCGTCGTCCAGCATCCGGATTATCCGGACGCCTCGGTCCGCACGCCGCTGGTCGCCCGGCTGGACGCGGAGGAGGACCGCGACGTCTACACGCGTGAGTGGTTCGGCCCGGTCTCCTTCGTGATCGGCACCGACTCGACCGAGCACAGCCTGGAGGTCTTCCGCGACACCGTGCGCCGGCACGGAGCGCTCACGGCCGGGATCTACTCCGTCTCGGGCGACGTCCTCGCCGCCGCCGAGCAGGCGGCCCTGGACGCGGGGGTCCATCTCTCCGAGAACCTCACCGGCGGCGTCTTCGTCAACCAGTCGGCCGCCTTCAGCGACTTCCACGGCACCGCGGCCAACCCGGCCGCCACCGCCGCCCTCACCGATCCCGCCTTCGTGACCGGTCGATTCTCCATCCTCCAGTCGCGCCGCCACACCACCACCGGAGCAACCGATGTCTGAAGTCTTCCTGGTCGACGGGGTCCGTACCCCCCAGGGCCGGTACGGCGGGGCCCTCGCCTCCGTCCGTCCCGACGATCTGGCCGGGCTCGTGGTCGGCGAGGTCGTGCGCCGCGCCGGTGTCCCGCTCGACGCCGTGGACGAGGTGATCTTGGGCGCGGCCAACCAGGCGGGGGAGGACAACCGCGATGTGGCCCGGATGGCCGTGCTGCTGGCCGGCCTGCCGTACGGCGTTCCCGGATACACCGTCAACCGGCTGTGCGCCTCAGGCCTGACGGCCGTGGCCTCCGCCGCCCAGGCGATCCGCTCCGGCGAGGCCGATATCGTGGTCGCCGGAGGGGTGGAGTCGATGACCCGGGCCCCATGGGTGATGGCCAAGCCCGGCACCCCCTGGGCGAAGCCCGGCGAGGTGTTCGACTCCGCGCTGGGCTGGCGCTTCGCCAACCCGCGCTTCGCCAACCCGCGCTTCGCCGACCCGCGCTTCGCCGACCCGCGCCCCGTCGACCCGGCCTCCGCCGACTCGGACTTGTCCGTCGCGTACGGCGTAGCGGGTCCGGGCAGGCCGCCCGAGACCGTGAAGATCACCATATCCATGGGCGAGACGGCCGAGGAGGTCGCCGCGCTCGACGGCATCACTCGCGAGGAGTCCGACGAGTTCGCGCTGCGAAGCCATCGCCGTGCCTGCGCGGCGGCGGACGCCGGCCGCTTCGATGCCGAGATCGTCCCGGTGCCGGTCCGCGGCGGTGAGGTCGTCCGGGACGAGGGACCACGGCCCGACACGACCCTCGAAAAGCTCGCCAGGCTGCGCCCCTCGTTCCGCGAGGGCGGGATCGTCACCGCGGGCTCGTCCTCGCCGCTGTCCGACGGAGCCGCCGCCCTGGTGGTGGCCAGCGAGGCCGCCGTGCGGCGGCACAACCTGACCCCCAGGGCCAGGATCGTCACGGCGGCGTCGGCGGGCGTCCGGCCCGATCTCATGGGGCTCGGACCGGTGCCCGCGACCGGGAAGGCGCTGGCCCGCGCCGGCTGGAACGTCGCCGACCTGGACGCGATCGAGCTCAACGAGGCGTTCGCCGTTCAGTCGCTGGCCGTCATGCGTCGTCTGAAGCTCGACGAGGACAAGGTCAACGCCGACGGGGGCGCGATCGCGCTCGGCCATCCGCTCGGCTGCTCCGGCGCCCGCGTCATGGTCACGCTGCTCGGCCGCATGGAGCGCGAAGACGCCCGCCGCGGCCTGGCCACGCTGTGCGTCGGCGTAGGCCAGGGCGTCGCGATGCTGGTGGAGAGGGCATGAGCGGCCCATTCGAGACGCTTCTGGTCGAGGAGCGCGACGACCGGGTGGTGGTCGCCCTCAACCGGCCCGACTTCCGCAACGCGATCAACGGCCACATGATCGACGAGCTGCACGACGTGTGCGCAGGCCTGGAGCGTGACCCCAAGCTACTGCTGCTCACCGGGCAGGGCGGGGTGTTCGCCGGTGGGGCGGACATCGCCGAGCTGCTGAGCCGTGGCCGCGACGAGGCCCTCCAGGGCATCAACAGCCGCCTCTTCGAGCGCGTCCGCCGCCTGCCGATGCCGACCGTGGCCGCCGTCGACGGGTGGGTGCTCGGCGGCGGGGCGGAGCTGGCCTACGCGTGCGACGTGCGCATCGCCGGGCCGGACGCGGCCTTCGGCAACCCGGAGCCCGGCCTCGGCATCCTCGCGGCGGCCGGGGCCTGCTGGCGGCTTCCGCAGCTCGTCGGCGAGTCCGTGGCCAAGCAGGTCCTGCTGGCCGGGCGCACCCTCGACGCCCAGGCCGCCCTCGCGGCGGGACTGGTGATCGACGTCGTCCCGGCCGAGCGGCTGCTCGACGAGGCGCACCGGCTGCTCGACCGGATGGCCCGCTCCGCCGCCATCGCGCTGCGCCTCACCAAGCTCGTGGTCGACGCTCCGGGAGCCCATCCCGCCGCCGACGACCTGGCTCAGGCGGTGCTCTTCGAGGGCCCGGAGAAGCAGGACCGGATGCGCAGGTTCCTGGCCCGGAGCAATTCGGCCAACACGTCGGCGAATGAGAAGGGAGGCGGCTCGTGAGCGGCGCTATGTCTGACGAAGCGGGCGGTACGGGGTCCGGGACGGCGCCGGGCGTGGTGGGCGTCATCGGGGGTGGCCGGATGGGTGCGGGCATCGCCCAGTCCTTCGCCACAGCGGGCTCGAGGGTCGTCGTCGTCGAAGGAGACGAACAGGCCGCAGAGGCGGCGCTGCGGCGGGTCGCCACCGGCCTGGAGCGCGCGGCCGAACGAGGCGCGATCGGCCGGTCCGCCGGCGATGTGCTCGGGCGGATCACCGTCGCCACTTCGGTGGGCGATCTTCCCGCGAGCGCGGACCTGGTCGTCGAGGCCGTGCCCGAGGACCCGGCTCTCAAGGCCGAGGTGCTCGCCGCCGCCGAGAAGGCCGTGGGGGAGCGGACGGTGCTGGCCACCAACACCAGCTCTCTGCCGGTCACCGACCTGGCCGCCGCCCTGCGCCTGCCCGGCCGGTTCATCGGGATGCACTTCTTCAATCCCGTGCCCGCGTCCGAGCTGGTCGAGCTGGTCCTCGCGCCCCCCACCACGGATGAGACGCTGCGGGCCGCCCTGGGCTGGGTCAAGGCGCTGGAGAAGAAGGACGTCGTCGTCAAGGACTCGCCCGGCTTCGCCAGCAGCCGGCTCGGGCTCGCCCTGGGTCTGGAGGCCATCCGCATGGTCGAGGAAGGAGTGGCCGAGCCCGAGGCCATCGACGACGCCATGCGGCTCGGCTACAAGCACCCCATGGGGCCGCTGCGGCTCACCGATCTGGTCGGACTGGACGTCCGTCTCGCCATCGCCGAGCACCTGCACCGGACGCTGGGCGAGCGCTTCGCGCCGCCTCGGCTGCTGCGGGAGAAGGTCGCCCGGGGTGAGCTGGGTCGCAAGACCGGGCGGGGGTTCTACACATGGCAGTGACCCCGACGCCTGTGCGGTACGAGCACGACGCGGGCGTCGCCGTACTCGAACTTCACCGTCCCGAGGCGCGCAACGCTCTCGACGCGGATCTCAAGAGGGAGCTCCTCGCCGCGGTACGGCAGGCCGGGCAGGACGAGCGGACCAGGGCCGTCCTGCTCACCGGGGCCGGGCCGGCGTTCTGCGTCGGGCAGGATCTCAAGGAGCACGCCCAGGCGCTCGACGACGATCCCGGCACGGCGTTCTCGACGTTGCGGGCCGACTACAACCCGCTGATCGAAGCGCTGGACGCGCTGCCCCAGCCGCTGGTGGTGGCGGTGGAAGGCGCCTGCGTGGGGGCGGGGCTCAGCATCGCGCTGCGCGCGGACCTGCGCGTCGCCGCCGAGGGCGCCCGTTTCGCCACCGCGTTCACCGGCATCGGGCTGGGGCCCGACAGCGGGCTGAGCGCTGCCCTGGTCCGGGCGCTGGGCGCCTCGCGCGCGGCCGAGTTGCTGCTGCTCGGCGGCGCCTTCTCGGCCGAGGACGCCCGCGAATGGGGTCTGGTGCACCGGGTCGTCCCGGACGGGCAGGCCGCGCAGGAGGGACTGGCCCTGGCTCGTCGCCTGGCGGCCGGGCCGACGGCGGCCTATCGCGAGGTCAAGGCGCTGCTACGGACCGCCGCGACCGATGATCTCGGCACCGTGCTCGAACGCGAGGCCGCGGCGCAGGAACGGCTCGGCCTGACCGAAGACCACCGCGGTGCCGTACGGGCATTCCTGGAGCGGCGGACTCCCACGTTCGACGGCCGCTGAGCGGCACCCACGGGTGACAGGCCTTGTCACCGGTGCGAAAGTGCGCGAGACTAATTACCTACCGAACGTTCAGTAAAAGGGATGGGGAGCGATGCTTACTCCGGACGCGACCGCCGCGGGGCGGCTGCGTGAGCACTTCGACGAGACGATCGACCGTGACCAGCGTGTCGAGCCGCGCGACTGGATGCCCGACGGCTACCGGGCCACGCTCATCCGGCAGATCGCACAGCACGCGCATTCGGAGATCATCGGAATGCAGCCCGAGGGCAACTGGCTCACCCGCGCGCCGTCCCTGCGGCGCAAGGCGATCCTGCTGGCCAAGGTGCAGGACGAGGCCGGCCACGGCCTTTACCTCTACTCGGCCGCCGAGACACTGGGCGCCGACCGCGCCGATCTGACCGAGCGGCTGATCAACGGCCGGCAGAAGTACTCCTCGATCTTCAACTACCCGACACTCGGCTTCGCCGACGTCGGCGTCATCGGCTGGCTCGTGGACGGCGCGGCCATCTGCAACCAGGAGCCGCTGTGCCGCAGCTCATACGGGCCGTACGCGCGCGCCATGGTGCGGATCTGCAAGGAGGAGTCATTCCACCAGCGCCAGGGCTACGAACTGCTGATGACCATGATGACCGGCACCGATCGCCAGCGGGACATGGTGCAGGAGGCCGTCGACCGCTGGTGGTGGCCGTCCCTGATGATGTTCGGCCCGCCCGACGGCGACTCACCCAACAGTGCCCAGTCCATGGCCTGGCGGATCAAGCGGCACACCAATGACGAGCTGCGGCAGCGTTTCGTCGACATGACGGTCCCGCAGGCCGAACGGCTCGGCGTGACACTCCCCGACCCCGAGCTGCGCTGGAACGAGCAGCGGGGGCACTGGGACTTCGGCACCCCCGGCTGGGAAGAACTCATGAAAGTGATCACCGGCCACGGGCCGTGCAACAGGCAACGCGTCGAGCGGCGCCGCCAGGCCCATGAGGAAGGGGCCTGGGTCCGCGAGGCCGCGGCAGCCTACGCCGCGAAACAGGCCGTGAAGCAGGCCGCGGCGCGGGAAGCGGGTGCGGCATGAGCGAGCAGAGCACTCCACGCGCCGGCTGGCCGCTCTTCGAGGTCTTCGTCCGCGGCAAGCGGGGACTCAACCACGTCCACGTGGGCTCGCTGCACGCGGCCGACGAGCGGATGGCGCTCACCAGCGCCCGCGACCTCTACACCCGGCGCAACGAGGGCGTCAGCATATGGGTGGTCCGCTCCGACGCCATCACCGCCTCCTCCCCGGACGAGAAGGACCCGTTCTTCGCGCCCAGCGGGGACAAGGTCTACCGGCACCCGACGTTCTATGCCATTCCCGACGACGTTCCGCACATCTGACCGGCCGGCGGCCCGCGGACGCGTGCCGGGACCAGGAGGATCACGACTGCCATGATCGACGACCACGTCTACATGTCGCTCGCCGAGGAGTCTCCGGAAGGGGACGCGCGGTGGGCGTTCGGCACCGGCTTCCACGACCCCCTGCACGGCGTGGACACCGCCGTGCCCGCCGGGGTGCACGGCGGCGACCTCGCTGCGT
>JBIOWF010000155.1:0-3363 GCA_044868295.1 Microtetraspora sp.
GATCAGATCCGTGGACGCCCGCACCGCCGCGACGGTGTCGCGCAGCAGCCCCAGGTCGAGCGTCGGCTCCGCGTCCGAGTCGCGGATGTGCACGTGGATCACGGACGCGCCCAGCGACTGGCACTCGACGGCCGTGCTCACCAGCTCGTCCAGCGTCACGGGCAGCGCGGGAACCTCGTCCTTGCTCGACTCCGCGCCGGTCGGGGCAACGGTGATCAGCGTGCCGTCAGTCGTCATCCCCTGATTCAACCGCAACCGTGGATTCTCCGGCAATGAGGGGGTCATCGCCGGAAATTTTTCGCTTTAGCATCCCCAACGCGATAGGACCTTGCTCAAAGTGCCGCACCGCCGTCCCGATGAACCCGACGGTCCTTCCTTGGGAAACGATCGGCGTCCCCGGCCCCGGCAGATGATCCGTCGCGATCCCGTCCAGATGCAGCAGGCGCAGCGCCCGCGGCGGCCGGCCCAGATGATGCACCCGCGCGACCGTCTCCTGCCCGCGGTAGCAGCCCTTCTCCAGGTGCACGGCCACGCCCGTGAGATCGACCTCGGACGGCAGCGTCCGATGATCGGTCTCGAACCCCACCCGCGCCACCCGCGCCGCGACCCGATGCGCCTCATAAGCCCACAGCCCCGCACGCGGCAGGTCGGGCAACGCCTCCTCGGAAGGCACCAGATAGTCCGACCCGCGCCGGAACCCCCCGCCCGGCAACGCCTCCACGGGATAAAGGCTCGTCGGCCTCGGCGGGACCGCCCCCGTCGCGAACTTGGGCGGCGGCACCGGCAGCACATCGCCTTCGGCCGCACCGAAGGCCGAAAAGACCCTCAGGTCCGCGTCGGCAATCTCCACCTTGGTGAAGAAGCGCATCTTCAGCAGGAACTCACGCACCGCATCCACCGCGCCCGGCTCGACATCGACCCACAGCGCGTCGTCCCACGCCGCCACCCACAGGTGATGCTCGATGTGACCGTGTGGCGACAGCAACAGCGTCTGCGTCGCCTGCCCCTCCGCCAACCCCAGCAGGTGCTGCGTGGACAGGTTGTGCAGGAACGACAACCGCTCCGGCCCGGTGAGCTTGAGCACACCCCGGTGCGAGCGGTCGACAAGCGCCCGCTCCAGGCGCTGCTCCCGCAGCGGATCCCCGTAGTGCGCCGCGACAGGGGCATCGGGCGAAGCCGGGTCGAGCTGACCCACCGTGATCACGCGCACTCCTTACACGTTCCGAACAGCGCGACGTGCGCTATGTCGAGGCGAAAACCATGCTGTTCTTGCAAACGCGCGGCCAGCGGCGACAATTCCGCCATGTCCAGCTCCTGCACCGACTCGCAACTGCGGCACACCAGGTGAACGTGTCGGTCCTCACCACCCCAGTGATAGGTCAGCGCGCCGTGGGAAAGGTGCACGTGCGTGATCAGATCGAGCTCCTCGAGCAGCTCGAGCGTCCGGTAGATAGTGGTGATGTTGACCCCCGGCGAGGCGGCGACGACCTCGGCGTGCACCTGCTCGGGCGTGGCATGACCCATCCGGCGGACCGCCTCCAGCACCAACTGCCGTTGCGGTGTCAACCGCAGACCTCGCTCCCGGAGCATGTTGGCTAGCGTGGACACGGACCGATCATAATGCGGAGTGTGGCAGTCCTCGCTGTGCTCGGCCGTGGCTTGATCCCCGCCGACACCCCGTTCCTGAAGTCCGACGATCTCGGTCTCACCCGCGGCGACGGCATCTTCGAGACCATACATGTGCGCGGCGGACGCCCGTGGCTGCTCGACGAGCACCTGGCTCGCATGTCCGCCTCGGCCGCCGCCCTCGACCTCACCCTCCCACCGCTTCGCGATCTGGCCGAGCAGGCCTGCGCCGCCTGGACCGCCGACCGGGAGGGCGCGCTCAAGCTGGTCCTCACCCGGGGCTCCGAAAGCGTCGGCCAGCCCACGGCTTTCGCGACCATCAATCCGGTCGCCCCCGCGTCGATTGCCGCCCGCGATCGCGGGATTAAGATCAATACCCTTTCCTTGGGGGTACCGGCGGAAGCGCGCAAAGACGCGCCATGGCTACTGGCCGGGGCCAAGACGCTGTCCTACGCGGTCAACATGGCCACCCAGCGCTACGCGTGGGCCAAGGGCGCCGACGACGCGCTCTGGGTGTCCACCGACGGCTACGCCCTCGAGGGCCCCACCTCTTCCCTCGTCTGGCGTGCGGGGTCGGAGCTGGCGACCGTTCCGGCCGCGCTCACGGGCATCCTGCCGGGCATCACGGCCCGCTTCGCCCTCGACCACGCCGCCGGCCTGGGCCTGACCGCCGCCGAGCGGATGATCACACCCGATGAGCTCCATGACGCCGACGCCGTATGGCTGCTGTCCAGCATCCGGGGCATCGCGCCCATTACGAGCATCGACGGCGTACCGCTGCGCGACGGCTCGGCCGCCACGGCCCGCCTGCGGACTCTCCTAGGCTTCTAGCCATGGCCTACCTCATCGACGCGGGTCGCACCCCATCCGGCAGGTTCAGGGGCGCGCTCTCCGGCGTGCGCACCGACGACCTCGCCGCCATCATCGAACTGCTCGGGCGCTATCCCGACCTCGAGGTCGACGACGACGGCGCCTCCGTCATACAGTCCACAGCGGACACTCTGGCCATAGAACCCCTGGGCCGCATAGCAACCAGCGCCTCCGCACGACGCGCCACCGTCAACCTGCGCCGCCATCACCTCCGCCCGCGCGGCGTCGGCCAGGCGGTGGTCGTCCATGTGGGATGACGAACTACTCAAGCGCTTCACCGAATTGGCCCGCGAATTCCGCGAGTCCGGCCGCGAACCCGTCGTCCCCCGCCAAGCCGCCACGGTCGTCCTACTGCGCGCCGACCGCAGCGTCTTCCTCATCCGCCGCTTGCGGGCCATGGTCTTCGGCGGCATGTGGGCCTTCCCCGGCGGTGCCCTGGAGCCCGGCGAAACACCCGTCGACGCCGCAGTCCGCGAAGTCCTCGAAGAAACCGGCGTCACCCTCCCACCCGGCTCCCTCGTCCCATGGCACCGTTGGCTCACCCCGGTTTTCGAACCCCGCCGATTCGACACCTGGTTCTACCTGGCCCCACTGCCGCCCGGCCAAGAGCCACACCTGCCCTCCGCCGAAGCCGACCAGGTCCGCTGGCTCACCCCCGACCGTGCGCTCGAAGAAAACAGAACAGGCACCCTCCCCATGCTGCCCCCCACCCTCTGGACCCTCACCGAACTATCCACTTTCGACACCCTCGACCAGATCCTCGCAGTGACTCGCGACGTCTCTTCCCCCTTCATGCCAGAGTTCTAGGCGTGCTGCGCGGGGGTTTGCGTGAAGCGGGTGGGGGTTTTGCGCGGGGTGGGGGCGTGG
>JBIOWF010000156.1:0-2735 GCA_044868295.1 Microtetraspora sp.
GATGATGTCGTCTCCGTCGCCCTCGTAGACGGTCCCGCGGGCGGCCTGCGCGGGCCCGGCCGGCGCGAGGAGTAACAGGGCTGCGGACGCGGCCATGAGGACGGCTAAGGCGCGGCGGGTGAAGCTCCTGGGGGTTGGGGGATGGACGGGTCGTAGGACGCCCACGGCGTGTAGCTGGTTGGCTGCCGATGCAGAAGCGTTAGTGCCCCCGGCGGGGTTCACTTGCGAGAAGGGTTGTTCTCGGGAAGCAATCCGATGTGTCGGTCGTATCTGACTATTGAGCGATTTGCTGGCCGCGCTGAACACCGGCCACGAGGGCGGGTGCGGGACGCTGCACGCCAACAAGGCGGTCGACGTGCCCGCGCGGCTTGAGGCCCTCGCCTGCGCGGCGGGGCTCTCTCAGGAGGCCGTTCACAGCCAGATCGCCGCCGCACTCGACGTGGTCATCCACCTGGTCCGCGAGCCCGGGGGCGGGCGTCGGAGGGTGGCGGAGATCTGTCTTCTCGTGCGCGAGCGGTCGGGCCTGGTGACGGCGATCCCGGCCTTGACCTTCGCGGCCGACGGCACCAGGACGCCTGGCCCGGTTTTCGACACCCTCGCGGCCCGCTGCCCCGGAGTCTCCCCATGATGGCTGCCGCCGCGGCTCTCGCCGCCATGCTCGCGGCGTGGGTATGGACCGGACCTGGAGTCGCCGCAGCGCGACTGGCCGGTCTCGTCCGGGCACCGGCCGCCACGCCGACCCGGGACTGGAGAGCTCTGCTCACTCGTCCACGGCCGGCGCGCAAGGCGACCGCCTGGCGCCTGGCGTCGATCGAGCTGTGCCAGGGCATGGTCGCCGAGCTGGCGGCGGGGAGGACCCCCGGCGACGCGCTGGTGCGGGCGATCTCCGCGCTGGATCCCCCGGACCCCACAGCTCTGCAGCAGGTCGCCGCCGTCGCGAGGGACGGCGGAGACGTCCCCGCCGCCTTCCTGCGCGTGGCTCCTGCTCAAGGCGGAGAAGGTCTCGTACGGCTGGCCGCCTGCTGGCGGGTGAGCACCACAGCGGGCGGAGGGCTCACGGCTTTGATCGAGCGAGTGGGCGTGTCCCTACGCGAGGCGGAAGCCCATCGGCAGGATGTCGCCGCCCAGTTGGCCGGTCCCCGGGCGACGGCGCGCCTGCTGGCGGCTCTGCCACTGCTCGGACTCCTGATGGCCACAGGTCTCGGCATGAATCCGCTCTCCTTCCTGCTCGGGAGCCCCGCCGGATTCGGCTGTCTGGCCATCGGCCTCGCCCTCGACGCCACAGGCGTCTGGTGGACCAACCGCCTGGTCGCACACGCCGAAGGAACCGGCTCATGAGGACGTCCCCGCGAACCAGGCCCCTCAGGCGCCTAGTGGACCAGCCGCCTGGCGAAGGAGCCGGCTCATGACGACCTCAACGCGGCCAGTTTTCTCAGAGGGAGCTGGGACTTTGGTGTGAGCCGGGTCCTTTGGGGCGTCCTCATGATGTTGCGCATGTCGAAGGATCCGAGCCGGGACATGCAGGCGAATGCCTCGCCCGTAGAGGTCCAAATGTCTCGTCAGGAACCTTGAAGGTGGCGTATGACGGCTGCCGAATGGAGCTGCGTGCCATGATCGCCGTTGCCGTCGTGCTCGCCGTGCTCTCGACGTTGGCGTGGCCGCTCCCCACTTCCCCAGCCGATCGACTGCGCGCGATGCGACGATCACACGACAGCGACGACATGCCTGCCGCACCCCGATCGTCGTCTGGGATCGGGCGTCAGGAACTCGGCATCGCCGCTTCGGTGGCCCTAATCGGATTTCTCGTGGTGGGTGGGATTCCCGGCGTTCTGGTAGGCACGTTGCTGGGGGTATGCGCTGCCGCCGTCGCCCGCCGACGGGAGCCCGCCGAGCTGCGGCGTCGCCGTGAGCGCATGACAGCGGATCTTCCGTTCTCGGCCGACCTCATGGTCGCCTGCCTGCGTGCCGGGCAACCACTGAGCGCGGCGATCGACACCGCGGCGGAGGCCGTCGGAGGGCCTTTGGGAGAGCGGCTTTCATGGGTTGGCGGCCAGATACGGCTCGGCGCGGACCCGGAAGTGGCGTGGGCGGCGCTCGCAGACGAGCGCGCTCTCGCCTCGCTCGCGCGGACGATGAGTCGGGCGGTCCAAAGCGGGGCGCCGGTCGCCGACGTGCTCACCAGGCTGGCCGATGACGCGCGTCACCGGGCACGAGCCGCGTCGTCGGGGGCCGCTCGCCGAGTGGGCGTGCAGGCCGTGGCACCACTGGGTCTGTGTTTTCTGCCCGCGTTCGTGTTCCTCGGGATAATTCCAGTGGTCGCCGGGTTGGCCGGTCAGATCCTCCTGCCATGAGCGACTTCCGCCTCCCCAGGTGCCTGCCAGGCAGCCTTGGGCCCAGGTCCGATATCAGCGGTGCTCAGCGGGCGGAGCAAGGACATGAGCACGCACGGCGGGGTCGAGCACCTCGGACGAGTCCCATCGGAAGCCCTCGTCGCCTTGGTCTACGGCCGCGGCGAGGAAGTCGGTCTCGACAGACCGAAGGTCCGCAATGAGGGTGTCGATCGGGTAGTTGCCGACAAACCAGGCTCGGCTGTTGCCGACCGCCATTACCGCTAGCCCCGTCCTCCGCACATGACGAGTGATCAAATTTCGTGGGACGTCATGGGATCCGGCGACGATCACCTGTTGGTCAGGCGATACCGGGATGTATGACTGAACAGGCGCGATCACACTCTG
>JBIOWF010000157.1:0-2800 GCA_044868295.1 Microtetraspora sp.
CCCTGCGCCGGGGTAACGGCAACCTGGTCGGCTCGGTCACGCGCCGGATCACCATTCCGGTCCGCAGCGGGAACAACAACCCGCCCGCGGCCGCGGCGGCGCGCAGGGTCGAGTGCGACGTGCTCAACCTCGTCCTCGGCCCGCTGGACCTCAATCTGCTCGGACTCGAGGTGCATCTCAGCCGGGTCGTGTTGAACATCGTCGCCGTCACCGGCGCCAACAACTTGCTCGGCAACCTGCTCTGCGCAGTGACCGGCCTCCTCGACGGCACCGGACTGCTCAACGAGTTGCGGCTGGCCAATGTCCTGAACCGGATCCTGGCCATCCTCCGGCTGGGCTGACCACCGTAGGAGTGCCCAGCCGACGTGCCGCCAGGGCCGCACGGGTCA
The DNA here is from genome assembly GCA_044868295.1 of Microtetraspora sp. Classification (GTDB taxonomy): domain Bacteria; phylum Actinomycetota; class Actinomycetes; order Streptosporangiales; family Streptosporangiaceae; genus JBIOWF01. Next base: position 390 of record JBIOWF010000157.1, read on the forward strand.
GGTCGCGCCGATGGCGACGAACTGACCGATGCAAGGCTGGCCAGCGCTGCTGACCCGGGAGCGGGGTGTGGTCGCGTCGCTGACGATCGGGCCGGCTCCGCGACTACGCCCGGGAGCGGGGGTGTGGTCGAGTCGCTGACCGATCGGGCCGGCTCCGTGACCTGGCCGTCCATGATCCGGTCCGCGACGGCTGCACCGGGTGACCGAGAGGGACACTCCAACCCGCACACTGCATCTTCGTGCACATGCCAAACTGCGAGGGTGCGCCCCCGTTGCCTCACCAACCCGGGATGCCTGACAGTAGGGGGGACGGAAACCTCCGGGCGGCAAGTGGGGCCAACGGTGAACCCCGTCCCGAGCTACCCCGGCTCGGACCATCCCCCAACCCACACCGGAGGGCGCTTCTCCCCCCGAACGCCCTCACCTTCCAGTGAATGGCGGGGCCGAAGGAAAGTCTGAGATCCTTCGACCCCGCCTTCGCCTTCTCGATTCCTCTCGCGCCTCGGCAGCGCCGGAGGAGGCCCCACACAGCCAGACCGGCATGAGCGCGAATCGAGCCGAACGGCCGTGGGTCGGCGAGCGGCCACATGACCGGGAGCAGCGATCCAACTGCCTGGGCACCCCGGGCGCGGGCCATGTCCTCCCCCCGAGGACATCCCCCCGGCCCGCCGCCCGGATAGATGATACTTCAACCAGAGGGTCGGCGCGAAATCCTACGCGCTCCGCCGGTGACGTGCTGGCGTCGTCAGCCTCGGGCTGGGTCCAGCTCTCCGTCGTGTTCACCATCCTGGCCCTGTGCGCACGGTCGGCGGCGGCTGGCAAACGGTGAGCGAAGCGACCGAGGCGAAACCCTATCTGCCGTCCGGTCGTGTGATCGACGTCGGTGGACATCTATGCCGGCTCCGGGAGCCCGACCGTCGTTCTGGAACCTGGCGCCGGTGGGACGTCGGCCAGCATGGGGTGAGTCTCCCCGGTCGTGGCGAGCCAGACCCGGGTCTGCGTCTACGACCGGGCCGGCCGAGGCGGGAGCGAGCCTGCCGCCGGCCCTCAGGACGGCGCACGGGTGGCCACCGACCTGCAAACGTTGCTGCATCGGGCCGGCGTTCCCGGGCCCTACGTGTTGGCGGGGCACTCCTTCGGCGGGCTCTACGTGCGCATCTTCGCCGCGCACTACCCCGACGACGTCGCGGGTCTGGTGCTGATCGACTCCACCGCGTCGCAACAGCCGGCCAAGTCCGTGATCCCCGCGCCGCCGCCAAGGGCAGGCGAGAGCTCCTACGACGGCGTGGGTCGGTTCGCCACCCTGGCGTCCCTCTCGGCCCGCGTCGGGATGGCGCGGTTGTACGGCAACCTCCTTCGCGGCACCCTCCCGGCCCGCTCCGAAGAGCTGCTGCGATACGACACAGCGCAGGCGAGCACCGTGCGCAGCGTCGTCGAGGAGTACCTGCGAGGCGGTGGGTCTCAGCAAGCGGCATCGCTGCGCGACTTCGGGGACAAGCCCCTGTTCGTGCTCACCGCCGGGGAACACCCCGAGTCCTGGATGACCGCGCAGCAGAAGACGACGACGCTGTCGACCAACAGCGTGCACCAGGTCGTCGACGGCGCCACCCACCAAGGGCTGGAGGACGAGGAGCAGTACGCCGCCCACATCACCCAAGCCGTCGTCGACGTCGTCTCCTCGATCCGCGGCGACCGGCCACTGAGTCCGTGAGAGGGTAGGTCTCCCCGCGATCCCAGAGGTCAGGATGAGAGCTATCACCCAAGATGGGTACCGACCCGCGGACGTGGTGAAGTTCCGCGACGTCGCGCGCCGAGCCCAGGTGAGGGTCAGCTGCTGGTAGTCATCGTCGCTGCCGGGATGGACCGCGGCGCGTGGCACTTCACCCGATGTCAGGCCAGCAACAAGTCCGAGGCGGAGCCTCGTTAGATCTCCGCGGTTCTTAAGTCGGGCAGAGGCGTTGACGGCGACGGCCGGCGCGGAGGTCGAGGTCGTGGGCCGCGGGCTGCGGCGGGTTGGGCGCTGGCCCGGGAACTGTGAGCGACTTATAGACGCACGCCGCGGCCCGCCGGGTCGACGAGGGCCTCCGGCCGGACGGCGAGGCGACCGAGCGGTGCTGTTCGACAATTGGATCAGCCGATATGCGCGTGCGGCAGGCGCTCCAGTCCGTGGTGGACACGTAGACGCGTCGCGGGATGCATCGGAAGCTCGTCAAGTGAGAGTGGATCGACCCAGGTGACCTCGGGCGTCTCATCACTCGCCTTGCATTCGCCAGAGATCAGTAGCGCCCTGAAGCTGATCGCGAACTGCTGACGGACCTCACCATCGCTGTACGCAATGACGTGCTTGGGATCGGAGTAGACGCCGATCACGTCAACGACGTGCACCCGGTAGCCAGTCTCCTCGAGGACTT
>JBIOWF010000158.1:0-5340 GCA_044868295.1 Microtetraspora sp.
GGGAGGAGCCGGCCGCCCGCGGCTGGCTCACGCGGGTCACCAAAGCATCCGGATATACGCGGGAGCACATCGCCAACATCCGTGACGGAAAGGCGCGCGTGAGCCCCGACACCTGATCGGGGGAGCGACACCTAAACCGGGCAATCCCGGCCTTGCGCAGGTATCGGTCCGCGCAAGGTAGGTTTAGATCCACAACCAAATAACGACGAAGGCGGCCCCCGAGGGGACCGCCTTCGCGGCCGGGAAGGTGCTACCAACACCCAAACGGCTGCCTCAACTCATCGCCGGTAAGCACACATGAGGAGGCTCCGTGAGCGTACACAACGCTGCCCGGAGTACGCACGCCTGGGTGGATCTTGGGCATGCCGAAAACACTGCCGCCACCGCTTCGGCGGGTGGCGCCTGATGGGCTATCTGCTTCGCCGCTGGCTCGCCGACCGGCTCCCCGCCGACCTTGCTCATGGGGAGCGTCTAGTCGCGCTGGAGTTCGCCGACCAGGCCAACGACATCACCCGCCGCGCGTACAGCAAGGACCTGCTCAAGACCATCGCTCACCGGGCCGGGTACGCCAACGAGAAGCAAGTCGGCGCCGTACTGGGCAAGCTCGCCAAGCGGGGGATCGAGCTGCGCGTCCAGATCGTCAAGGACGGCAAGCCGTTCTTCGACACGAAGGGACGGCCGGTCTTCGCGTGCACGAAGCACGAGACCACTTACAAGATTCCGACCGAGCGGGAATGTGCCGTGCTGGTCCCGCCCGCGCAGGACCTTGGAGGTACCGAGCTGACGGGACCTCAGGACGGACTAGGTCCCGCTCTTACGGGACCTAAGGTCCCGCAAACGCAGCCACTAGGTCCCGCCACCACGGGACCCTTCTCCTCAGTCTCTCCTCAAGACCAACCCTCAGAAGATCTTTCACTTCCCGCCGTAGGCGAACTACAGCACCGTAGGGAGATCCCGACTCCGGACCTTCGGCCCGAGAGCGAAGAACCCGATCCCCACCTGACCGACCCTGGACCTGCCACGGCCCCACCGAGTGAGCCCGCCCCTTCGCAGTCGCCGATCTGGGCGATCTTGAGCGCGATACCCGAACCGGTCCGCACTCGGATCACACCGGCCCAGCAGCCCGAGCTGGTCAACGCGATCCGCGCTGAGCTCGCTACCGAGGCCCGTTCCGTCGCCGAGCTGGTGGAGCGGGTCCGTCGTCGCTGGCTGTGGTGGGAGCACACCGGCGAAAGCGAGAAGGTCGGCCATCCGGTCGTCGCCGCCAAAACGCTGATCCAGCGCAGGCACTGCCCAGACGCGAGGTGCGAGGACGGCGTGAACCTGGACTCCGGCCTGCCGTGCCTGGCATGCGCGGACTCCCGGCCGCTGAAGTCTCAGCCCGCCGAACCGATCACGCCGACCGCAGAACCCAGGCCCGCCCCGATCTCCTCGATGAGCTCGTCCCCGGCCGCGCGTACCGTGGCGGAAGCCCTCGCCCCGGTTCCGTACGTGGACGATCACGGCCAGACGGCACCCGACCGGCCCTCACGATCATCCGGCGGGCCGAACGCTGCCGTGGCGGAACTCCGCGCCCGGTGGGCATCCAACGGCGTCCACACGCCGCGTGAGCGCCGCGCCGTCGCCACCTCGCCCGTGCTGGCCACGGAAGAGCCGGACAGTCCCGTCAAGGCCGCTCGCGCGTATCTCGGCGGCCGGGGCGACTTCGACGATTGGATGACCGCCGCGCGGGCCCAGCTCGGTGCCGAAGCGCCGCGCGATGAGGTGTTCCTCCTCGCCGCCGAATTGGCGCAGGCATCGTGAGCGCTCGGCCGGAATGGAGCAGAAATAGACCATTGGCGCAGGTGGGAATAGGGATGCCCGCCTCGCGGTTGATCGCCCCAATGTCCCGATCTTGTCGGGAAAGAGAAGCCCCGGCGACGGCTGCACACCGTCCCGGGAGTGGCCAACCCTAACCGGGAGAGTTGACTTGCCCGAAAATACCAGCCCCGTCCCCTTCGTCCCCGAGCCGGGTTCGGGATCCTCGCCGTTCGATGCCATCCGGCGCGTCGACGCCTACGGCCGCGAGTACTGGCTCGGCCGCGAAATGCAGCCACTCGCGGAGTACTCCCGCTGGGAGGACTTCGCCACGGTCATCGAAAAAGCCAAGGCGTCCCTTGCGCTCATCCATGGCGACCACCAGGCAGAACATCACTTCGGCATCTCCCGAAGTGATGGCGGGCGCTGGGGAAACCAGAAGCTCGACGACTACCGCCTTACCCGGTTCGCCGCCTACCTCGTGGCCATGGCCGGAGACGACACCAAGCCAGCCGTCGCCCATGCGCGCGTCTACTTCGCGGTCCTCGCCCGCGAAGCCGAACTCGGCGCCCTCACCGTTGAAGAACTCCGCAAAACCGCGTACGCCCGCGCCCGGGAGATGACCGACTACAAAATCTTCCGCGACATGATGATCGAGAACTGCACCGACTACGTGCCCAGCACCAGGGCCAGCGCCCAGTTTTTCGCCATCATGCAGAACCGGCTCTACCGGCACGTCACCGGCCTGAGCGCTGCCGAGATCAAGAACGCGCGCGAGATCTGCCACTGGAAGGGCCGCGAAACCGGCAAACTGGCCCCGACCAAAGCGGACCGGGACACCGCGAAGAACTACCTGACGGTCGCCGAGCTGAAAAAGCTGGAACGCCTCGTTGGCCGCCTGTGCCTGCGAGCAGAAGACATTGCCGATGAGAACCTGAACTTGACCCTGGCGGCGTGGGAGAGTCTCGTCGACGCCGAGCTCGCGGTTGAGACCCCACGGCCAGCACCGCCCGCGCTTGGGTGACCAGCGAGGAAGCCCCCCACACCGGCTGCCCGGCGTGGGGGCAGGGGATCGCGGCGTCGACATCCCAACGATTCGTGTGGCACCCCGACGCCCCTCGCCGTACCGTCGATCACATGACCACTCCCGACCGTGACCGCCACGCGACGATCACCACCCCCCGTGGCAGCGTCGTCACCATCCCCTTCCTCACCCCCGACGAGGCCGCCCAGATCGCCGACGCCTACGGCCCAGCACCCGACCCGCTACCCCAACCTGCCACGGCCGAGGACACCCAGCCGTGCGGCCAATGCAACGGGAACGGCCACTGGTACGAGAACGTGGAAGTGACAACCCCGTCCGGCGGGAAGGTCGTCACCCAGAAGCGGGTCAACTGCCGCGCCTGCGGCGGTACCGGCCGCCGATGACTGGCCTGTCGGGCGTGTAGACGAGGAAGGCCCCCACACTGTCGCCAGCGTGGGGGCCTCGCCCCGGCCGTGAAGGGCGTCCAGCGGCCGGGGGGCTCAAGTATCTCGCGTCAGCCCGGCGACGCGAGCACCAGCTTCGCCCGCGTGATCAACCGCATCGCCTCACGGTCGACCGCCGCCTCACCCTCGGACATCGCAGGCCTGGCGCCGAGCAGTTCCCGCGCGGCAGTCAGATGCGCCAGGATCGCGCGCCTCGTCTCGGCGGGCGAGGGCTGCTGCTCCATCGGCGGCCTCCGGCGGGGCGTCGCTTCGGGTTGCACTTTCGACGTTATCCGCAATTCAGTCACCATTCCGGTGGATTTACCAGAATGGTTCTCCGGCCGGTCGGTGCCCGCAGCAGCGTCCGACCGGCCGGAGTTCAGGCCCGGCCGGGACGGGCGGCGACCCTTCCCGGCCGGGGGTTGGCTGGTGGCCCCGCCCCACGCCCCTCCAAAACGAGGAGCAGGGCCACCGTCTAACGCCCGTCTGCCTGCCCGGCGAAGGTGCGCAGCAGACGGGCAGTCTCAAAGGAGGGTCTCCGGCCGGAGGTCATGCAGCGTGACGACGAGCTGCTGTGCGAGGACCTGTGCCAGCCTGCGGAACGCGTCGAGCTCCACCATCGCGCCGCGTTCGACCATCAGCGCGCCGCCGGTGCCGAACTCGAAGACGTCGCCCAGGACCGCGAACGGCTCGCAGTCCGCCACCGTGTACACGGCCGCCGACTTCTGCAGCCTCGGACACATGGCGACCGCATCCGGGATACAGCTCTTGCAGGTCGGCGGCGCGTTCGTGAAGCCGGTGCCCGTACCAGGCGCTTCGGTGAGCACCCACCACACCCGGCCCGACTCCGGGTCGGTCGCGGACTCGCCGCACACCTGGCACAGGTGGCGGTCCATGCACCGCCACTGCCGCAGCGTGTTCACGAGGCGCCACTCCGGCCGGCCTCGGCCGGGGGCGAGAGCATGCCGGGCGCGTAGGACGCCATACACCCAGTCGCCCGGCTGCGGGTCGGTGTAGGTGAGCCGCAACCCTCGCGTCTCCGCCGAGTACTGGAACGCCAACGGCTGGGGGACCGCCTCCTCCGACCACGCCGTGACGTAGGGCACGCGTAAGATCGTCGCCGTCACCGCAGGTCGCCCGTGGTGAACGGGATCTGCTCGCACACCTCAAGGTGGGAACGTTCGATCTCGGCGCGGAGCCCGTCCGCGGTCGGCGCCTCCACCCGGCGCGGCAGCCGGCCGAAACCGACACGCTCGGCCGCGCACCACCGGTCGTCACGCCAGAAGCGCCATTCTTTGCCGTACTCGTCCACCAGCTCGTCCAGCTGTGACGCCTCGTCCGGTGGATCCGCGGGGGTGTCGGCTTTAGGCTCGTGCATGGGTCGGACCTCACATCCGATCAAGGGCCCGTCCGGTCGTGTGCAGCGCCGGGCGGGTCCGCCTTTTTAGGCAAACTCTGCCTTCACGATAGAAGCTCATAGAAGCTTTAGGAAGCTTTCCGAGTCTTTCCGCAGGTCAGGGGTGGTTTACGGTGCTGCTGTGAGCCAGCCATTCGACCCGTCCGCAGCGCCGCACGAGCTGATGTACACCCGCGTGGCCAAGCACCTGCAGCAGCGGATCGAGTCGGGGGAGCTGTCGCCCGGGCAGAGGCTGACGCCGGAGCGGGAGCTCGCCGAGGAGTACGGAGTCGCCTACCACACGGTGCGGCGAGCCCTGCTGATCTTGCGTGAACAAGGGATGATCGCCAGCGTGCACGGGCGAGGGACCTTCGTACTGCCCCGGGAGAACTGGGCGGGCACGGACTCCGACTAGCCCGACGGTCACGACGCGACGGCGAGGTCGGCGGCGCTCTCCTGATCGGCGATCACCTTGCACAACCCGATCAGGTCATCCGCGTCCACAGTCCGATGCGCGTTGGCCTCCTGGGCCGCCTCGCTGAACGGCTGCTCACGACTGGCCCACCAACGGCCGGCATCACTACGCCACACCCGCCAGCCGGGGTACGGCACAAGGTCACTGATCACATGACCATTGGGCACCACGCCCCGGACGAGGCCGGGTAGAGACGGATCCCCTA
>JBIOWF010000159.1:0-5761 GCA_044868295.1 Microtetraspora sp.
TCATGCTTCTTTCCCGCGAAAGCGGGGATCGTACGCCTGGCGCAGCGCGTCGCCCACCAGGTTGATGCCCAGCACGGCTAGCGCGAGCGCCAGTCCCGGGAACGTGATGAGGTGCGGCGCGACGCGCATGTAGGCGCGCGCTTGAGCGAGCATGTAGCCCCACTCCGGGGTGGGCGGCTGGACGCCCAGGCCCAGGAAACTCAGGCCGCCGGCCGTCAGGATCGCGGAGGCCATCGAAAATGTCGCCTGCACCGTCACGGGGCCGACCAGGTTGGGCATGATGTGCCGCCGCATGATCCGGTAATCGGGTGACCCGAGGCCTCGCGCCGCGGTGATGTACTCCATCTGGCTAATAGTCAAGGTGGAACCCCGGACCAGGCGCGCGAAGATCGGCACGTCGGGAAAGCCGATGGCCACGATCAACGTCCAGAACCCGATGCCGTGCGTCGCCACGACGACGATGGCCAGCAGGATGCGTGGGATGGCCAGCAGGATGTCGGCCAGGCGCATCACCACGCGGTCAAGGCGGCCGCCTCGAAACCCGGCGGTCACGCCGAGCGGGACCCCGAAGGCGACGCCGAGTGTCACCGAGGCTGCCCCGATGGCCAGCGAGATCCGGGAGCCGTAGATGATGCGAGAGAGGGTGTCCCGGCCTAGTTCGTCGCTGCCCAGAATGTACCCGTCCTGGCCGGGCGGCCGCAGCGCCCCCCGCAGGTTCTGCGCGGTGGGAGCGGCCGGGGCGAAGATCGGCGCCAGGGCGGCGGTCGCCACGAAGAGCACGACGATGCCGGCGCCGAGCGCCCCCGACCGCGACCGCAGGAGAGCCTTCCAGCGCACGGCCTACCCTCAGGCGTACCGGATGCGGGGATCGAGCATCAGGTAGATGACGTCGACCAGGAGATTGATGCCGATCACGGCCAGCGCGATCAGGAGCACACCGCCCTGCACCACCGGATAGTCGCGGAGGTTGACCGCCTGCACGATCAGGCGGCCGAGCCCCGGAATCGCAAACACCGTCTCCGTGATCACCGCGCCGCCGACCAGGAGCCCCAGCCGCAGGCCGACCACCGTGATGATCGGGGGGAGGGCATTGCGCAGCGCGTGCCTGAACAGGACCATCCTGCCCGGGAGTCCTTTGGCTCGCGCGGTGCGGACGAAGTCCTCTAAGAGCAGTTCAACCATCAGCGAGCGCGTCATCCGGGCCACGAGCGCCAGACTGGCGAGACTCACGGAAAAGACCGGCAGGATCGCGGCCGGCAGCCCGCCCCACCCCGACGAGGGCAGCCAGCCCAGCCGCAGTGAGAACAGCAGGATCATCAGCAGCGAGATCCAGAATACCGGCATTGACATCCCGGCCACGGCGAGCCCCATGATCCCCAGGTCCACGAAGCCGTCGCGCCGGACGGCGGCCAGGATCCCGAGCGGAATGCCGACCGCGACGGCGACCGTCAACCCGCCCAGCGCCAGGCTGATGCTGATGGGAAACGCGTGCGCCAGGTCCGGCCAGATCGGACGCTCCCCGAAGTGGGAGATGCCGAAGTCACCCCGCAGCACGCGGCCGGTCCACCGGACATACTGCACCGGGAGCGGGTCGCTCAGTCCGTACCGCTCGCGGATCACCGCCAGCTGCTCCTCGGTGGCCTGATTCCCCGCGATCAGTGCGGCTGGATCTCCCGGCGCGAGATGCAATGAGAGGAAGACCAGAAGCGTCAGGCCGAGGACCGTCAGGACCGCTTCCACGGACCGGCGCGCGAGGAACACCGCCATAGGAACGCCTCCGGCTCAGCCGCCTGGCCCTACGCAACAGCCCCGACACGTTCCGGGGCTGTTGCGCGGGTGCCGAAAGGACGGCAGGCGCTAACGAGACACGCTGGCGTCCCGGAAGTGAATGAGCTCTGTGGGCAGGAGCTTCACGCCCGTTACCGCTCTGTTGCCGACGGCTGAGTGGTTGACCGTGAAGATCCACACCCAGGCCTGGTCGCGCCAGAGAATCTCCTGGGCCTTCTCGTAGAGGGCCCGGCGCTCCTGTTGGTTGGTGGTGGCGATGGACTTGTCGAGAAGGGCATCGAGTTCAGAATTCGCATAGAAGTTCCTGTTGCAGCAGGCGGGGGCGAAATCGGCGGAATGGAAGACGAGGCGGAGCGCGTAGTCGGCGTCACCGGTCTGCGTGCCCCAACCGTAGTAACTCATCTCCAGCGTCGATTCCTTGGGACCCTTCGACCGGAGCAGCACGAGCCACTGCCCGCTCTCCATCACTTCCAGCTTGAGGTTGATGCCCACTTGCTTGAGCATGCCGGCGACCGCCTCTGAGATCTGCTGAGCGGCCGCGTACGTTCCGACCGGGATCCACATCGTGGAGGTGAATCCGTTCGGGTACCCTGCCTCGGCCAGCAGTCTCTTCGCCCGTTCGGGGTCGTAGTCGAACTTCGGCGTCTGCGGCTTGTACGGGAAGACCCCGGGCGGCAGGGGCGAATCGGCCACGCGCGCGAACCCGGCCAGGAACGTATCCACGATCGCCTGCTTGTCGATCGCGTACGCCATGGCTTGGCGCACGCGGACGTCGCTCCACGGCTTCTTGGTCATGTTCGGGTAGAGGCCCTGAATGCGCGAGCGGGGCAGGTTGTAGACTCTGAGGTTGGGATTCGCGCCGAGGCGCCTGGCCTCTTGCGGCGAAATGGTCGTGACGAAATCGAGTTCACCGGTCTCCAGGCCGATTGCGCGCGTGGCATCGTCCGGAATCGGACGGAACTCGATTTCGCTGATGTTGGTCTGCGGCGCCAGCCAGTGGGCCGGATTCTTCCGCATGACAATACGCGTGCCCCGCACCCACTCGCGGAAGAAGAAGGGGCCCGAGCCGACCGGGAACCGCCCGAACGTGTTGATGTCCTGTTTGGCCGCGGCCGTCGGGCTGACGATCGACGCTGAGGGGTTGGCCAGCTGATTGAGCAAGGCGCCGAAGGGCTTGTCGGTCGTGATCGCGACCGTGTACTCGTCGACCGCCTCGACCCGCTTGATCATATCGAACAGGGCGCGGCGCGAAAACCCGTTCGCGGGATCGAACAGGCGCTGGAAGTTGGCGGCAACGGCCTCCGCGTTGACCGGTGTTCCGTCATGGAATTTGTGCCCCCGGCGCAGCTTGAAGTTCCAGGTGAGACCGTTGTTGGTCACGTTCCACTCGGTGGCGAGTTCGGGCACGATCTGCCCGGCCATGTCGAACCCCACGAGCCGGTCGTAGAGGTGTGCGAACATCTGGTCGCTCGACAGCGCGGTGTTGGAGTGGGCGTCGAGTGATGGTGGGTCGGTGTCAATGCCGACGACGACCTTCGTCCCCCGTGCCGGTCCTGCGGATGATTGTCCGAGCGATAACAGCAGCAGGGCAGACAGTGCAAGCGCAATGCCGGCGCCCAGCTTTCTGACGCTCATGATACCCCCCCTTGTGAGGCCATCAGCAGATTCGTGCAGGGATTCCGCCTAATCGGCATGATTCCCTGCAGGGTTCTCACATAACGCGCGGAAAATTTGACGGCAGCATGAAAAATTGGACTCCCGTTTCATTTTCGGTCCCGGCGGTTGGACCTGAGGCTTCCCCCGCGGCCGCCACCGAGCTCGAGTGGATGTCGCTGGCCACCCTGTCCGAGATGGTCAAACGCAGGCGGGTGTCGCCCGTCGAAATCGTGACGGCTCTGCTCGCCCGCATCGACCGCTACGACGGGGTCCTCCACAGCTATCTCACGGTGTGTGGCGAGGCAGCGCTCGGGGCCGCCCGCGCGGCAGAGCGGGACATCACCAGGGGACGGCGCCGCGGTCCGCTGCATGGTCTCCCCGTCTCGCACAAAGATATCAGCTGGACGAAGGGGGTCCGCACCACCGCGCACTCCCGCACGCTGCTCGACTTCGTCCCGACAGAAGACGCGACGCACGTGAGGCGTCTGGGCGAAGCCGGGATGATCCTGCTTGGGAAAACCAGCACCACGGAGTTCGCAACCGGCGGTATGGACCTGGTCGGGTACACGCCGAACCCGTGGCACCCGGCGTATTACACCGGAGGGTCCAGCGCGGGATCCGCCAGCGCGCTGGCCGCCGGGCTTGCCGTGGCGGCGACCGGGTCTGACACCGGCGGGTCCATCCGCGTTCCATCGAGCTTCTGCGGGATCGTCGGGTTGAAGCCCACCTACGGCCGGGTCAGCCGGCACGGCGTGATTCCCTTGAGCTGGACGATGGATACGGCAGGACCCATGGCCCGCACCGTGCGCGACTGCGCGATGATGCTGAACGTGATGGCCGGCCCGGACCCCCGCGATCCTCACAGCGCTCACGTTCGGGTGCCGGACTTCACCGCCGGCCTCGGCCGAGGAGTCCGGGGCATGGTCCTCGGTGTGCCCCAGCAGCATTACTTCGAGGGACTCGACCCAGAGGTCGACCGAGTCGTCCGAGCGGCCCTGGCGCAGTTGGAGGCCCTCGGCGCCCGCCTGGAGCCCGTGGAGTTGCCCCACGCCGGTCGCCTCGAGCCTGCCTACTCTGTTCTGATTGCCGCCGAAGCGTACGCGGTACACGCCGCACGGTTGCGGCGGCAGGGCGCCCTCTATGGCGAACGGTGCCGGCGGCGCATCGCCTCCGGCGCGTTCTATACCGCCGCTGAGTACCAGCAGGCGCTCCAGATCAGGCGTGTCTGGACACAGGAAGTGGATGCGGTGCTGCAGAGGGTCGATGCGCTGGTCGCGCCGACGCTGCCGTATCCGGCGTTCACGTTGGAGACCCAGCGCACCGATCCGCCGGACTCCAGCTGGGGGACCCGGCAGTTCAACCTGTCCGGGCATCCCGCACTGTCGGTGCCCTGCGGATTCACCGCCGCGGGGCTTCCCGTGGGGCTAGAACTCGCCGGCCAACCGTTTGCCGAGGCGACGTTGTTCCGGATCGCGCATGCGTATGAGCAGGCGACCGGCTGGCACACCCGGCGTCCGCCGCTCAGAGGGTCGGAGGAGGCGCGCCGTGGATCTTGACTGGCTGCGTGCGGAGGCTGCGCGGCAGGGCCTTCCGCTGACAGACGACGACCTGCTGTTCATTCGCGACAAGGTGATGCGGGTGCGTGAGGCACTCGCAGATTGCTGGTGGCCGGAACTCGAGGGGCTGGAACCGCCGTACGGCTTTGAACCTCCCCGGCCGCCACTGTCGCCACGGTCCACACGCCGGTAGTGGGTCAGTTTGAAATACCCACTACCCTCTTCTAGGTAGTAGGGCGTCTGAATGGACGGGCGGCTGGCTGCTCGGGGGCGGTCCCTCGCGTCGAGTCGGGCGGCTTCAGATTGGATGTGCAGGCCTCACGCTCCCTGGTACGCTCGCCTGCCAATATGCGACGGAACACGACGGCTTCTACTCTTTCCCGCGACATACTTCGGTCGATCCCTACCTCACGGCCTGCCAGTTGGTTGCCGCCCTCCAATCTCCGCTCGGGGCCGCCCCACTCGCCCGCCGCCCTGCCCTCTGGTCCGTCCCGAGCTGCTGCGAGGCACCTCCCGTGGGGCGGGTGGAAGGCCGCGGAGCGACGTGGCGGCGAGCTGTCGCCGCCGTGCGCGAGGGCCGCGTCGCGCAGGGCGGGGCCCCGCACGCAGCGTCACGTAGGGAGCACGATGCAGGATGGAGCGCGCGGTAGAGCGGGGGGGCCCGGAGCAGCGTGCCCGGCCGTCGTGCCGGCCGGGTGAGCCCAGCCGATCGTGGCTGGCGAGCCCGAGCGCTACGCCCGGCGGGTGAGCCGCCCCGAGAG
>JBIOWF010000160.1:0-4020 GCA_044868295.1 Microtetraspora sp.
GTACAACGGAGTTGATGCCCCGCGGATTCCCAAGCGTGGCTACTGAAGCGCCTCGCGGAACCGTCTCACGGGCCGTAGGACTATCGCGTCCGAGAAGTTCAGGAGAGGTCCCGGTCCTCCATCTCCCACGCGTGGTCGAGCATGTGCCAGGCGCAGCGGCGGATCAGGAATTGGAGCGTCCACCACGACCCCGCCGCGGCCCCGCGGGCGTTGGTCTCGCGAATCGCCGCGCAGAACGCGTCGCGATGGACACGCAGTTCGTCGGGGTCGCGCCACGCGTCGGGCGACGAGCGGACGCCGACCTTCTTCGCATTCTCCACGAGCTCGGTGCCGTTGACGTGGCGAACGATCTCGTCCCGATCGCGTCCACCGCCCCGCGGACCCTTCCGCAGCTCAGGTGAGACCCGAGCTGCGACGTCATCGAAGTACCTCCAGGAGGCCCGGAGCAGGGCGATCTTTCGTTCGCACTCCGGCTCGGTCATCTGATCCTGCTCCGGACCGGCCGCCCGGCCCGAGAGGCCGTAGTAATCCGTCATACCGATGCCATCGAGCCGCTCCACGACGGTCAGCTCGCCCGCCGCGCCGAACTCGTCGGAGAGTCCGGCAAGCGCCGCCACCTTCCCGTAGCGGGGCCGGTAGGACTCCAGCACCCGGAGGGCATCTTCCTCGGTCTTGCCGCTCCGGTCCCAGCCGGACCAGTCGAACGCGGACGCGACCGTCCGCTTCTTCTTGCCCCGCTCGACCAGCACCCGGATCGAGTTGTCCATCGGCGCCATCCTAGGCCGGATCCGAGCTTCGGCGCGGTCACGACGCGGCCGTTGCCCGACGCGGACTCCTCGGTCAGCGGCTTGCCGCCCAGCAGGTCAAGCACAGCGCAACGCGCAGCCCCCTGACATGCGGGTTTGGTGGGCCTAACCGAGCATTAAGCGAACCGGAACTCCCTCGACGTGACCGGGCCGCCGGTCGAGCTCTGACGCGGGGTCTCGCGTCGAGCTATTCGTCGTCTCGAAATGGTCGATCGTTGGGTCGGCGCGGAGCGGCGACTGCCTGGTCCCGGTGGACAAGGAGTATGTTCGGGAAGGAGGCAGAGTGAACTGCAGCACGGAGCCACGCTCGACCGATGAGATCTGCGCCTCGGTGCGGTCAAACGAGAAAGACCACCACGAGAGAGAGGACGAACCATGAAACTGACGACCATCACGCACGTCACCGTCGACGGAGTGATGCAGGGACTCGGCGGGCCGGATGAGGACCGCAGAGGTGGATTCGAGCGCGGCGGATGGGCCTTGCCGCTGTTCGACGACGAGGGCGCGACGTTCGTCAACCAGGTCTTCCAGCGCGCCGACGCCTTCCTGTTCGGCCGGCGGACCTACGAGATCTTCGCCGGCTACTGGGGAGTGATGGATCCGGGCACCCACCCCATCGCAGATGCGTTGAACACGCGGCCCAAGTACGTGGCATGGACCACGCTCACCGAACCGCGCTGGGCGGACACGACCGTCCTCTCCGGTGACGTCGCGGCGGCCATCGGCGAGCTGAAAGCCAAGCCGGGGGGTGAGCTGCAGGTGCACGGCAGCGGCAGCCTGGTCCGCTGGCTGTTCGACAACCACCTTGTCGACGAGATCACCCTGCTCACCTATCCCGTGGTCGTCGGCCAGGGCACGCGGCTATTCCCCGACACCGGCCCGGACACCGCGCTTGACCTGGTCGACTCGCAGTCCACTCCGAAGGGGGTAACGATCCAGGTCTACCGCCCCACCGGGCGCCCGCAGTATGCAACCGCCACCGCCGACCTGAAGCACGTGACATAAGACAGCACTGCGAGGCGAACGCTGACGACTACCTATGAAAAGTCCGATGTTCGCCGATCGGCGGCGCCGATAACTGTCCTGGCCAGCCGAATAGGCGGCTGTACATGGCGCCGTACAGGCACGGAAGCGATAAGGCTCGCTGGGTGCCAGAGTACCCGCGTCAGGCCGGGCGGCGCCCCCTCGGTACGATGGACCTCATGCCTCCCGAGGAGTTCGCCTTCGACAGCACCCCGGTCGTGCGCTCTGGCCTGGTCCGGGATCTCCGCGCGCTGGGGGTGCGAGCGGGTGGCGTGCTGATGGTCCACACGAAGATGAGCGCGATCGGCTGGGTCGTGGGTGGCACCCAAACGGCGATCGAGGCCCTGTTGGAGGTCCTCGGGCCCGAGGGGACGCTGATCGCGTACGCGGGGTGGGAGGACGACCCGTGGCACCTGGCGGCCTGGCCCCCCGAGTGGCAGGCGGCATACCGCGCGGAGCTTCCTCCGTTCGACCCCGAGTTGTCCGAGGCCGACCACGCCGTGGGCCGGCTCCCGGAACGGCTCCGGACGTGGCCAGGGTCGCGGGCCAGCGGCGGCCACGTGATGCGGATGGTGGCCGTCGGCGCGCGGGCCGAGTGGCTCACCCGGGACCAGCCCTGGGACGACCCGCAGGGCCCCGGCTCGCCGCTGGCCAAGCTGGTCGAGGCGGATGGGCAGGTCCTCATGCTCGGCGCGCCGCTGGAGACCCTGACGGTGATCCACCATGCCGAGTCGCTCGTCGAGGGCCCCGAGAAGCGGCGCGTCACGTACGCGGTCCCCGTTCGGGAGGGCGGCCGCGTGCTGTGGCGGGAGGTCCACGACCACGACACGTCCTCCCGCGGGGCGTTCCCCTACGAGCGGGTGGTCCCGGAGGGCATGGACGCCTTCGAGGTGATCGGCCGCGAGGCGCTCGTCGCGGGCTGCGGCGTGTCCGGCCCGGTCGGCCGGGCCGAGTCGCACCTGTTCGAGGCGGCCCGCCTGGTCGGGTTCGCGGTCGATTGGCTGCGGGAGCGGTTCGGCTCGACCTAGTGGTGTCGCTGAAATAGGCGGGCAGCCACCACGGTCGTTATCCCGTATGAATCGCTGTGCGACGGGACCGGGTACTCGGTGACCATCCCCAACACAGTGATTCGGCCGATCTGACCAGAGTTGGAACTGCGTACTCTGTGATGACTCCCTCGATGGTGATCCGCCCGATCTTGTTTCCGCCGGACTCAGTGAGCCACAAGTTGCCGTCGGGGCTGGCGGCGATCCCCTCCGGGTAGGATGACAAAGGATTGGCAGGAAGCAGCGACCAGGAGTGGCCGTACCTGAATGGCATCCAGCGCAACCTCACCGACGTCAGGAGGCAGACATGAGCGCATCGACCATCCGCCCCTTCTACGACATGTGGCCGCAGTACAACCGGCGCCTCCGCGAGGTCGTCGCGGTCATGACCGATGAGCAGCTCGCCACCCGCCCGACGCCCGATCGACTGCCGGTCTGGGCGACCGTCGGGCACACCGCCGCGATGCGCGTGTACTGGATCTGCCACGTCATCGGGGAGCCCGGCGGCGAGACGACGCCGTTCGGCGACGGGGAGGCCATCGATTGGGCGGACGACCTCGACCACCCGCGCGGGGCTGATGAGCTGGCCGATGCCGTCGATTCGACCTTCCGACTCATCGAAGGCTGCCTCGATCGTTGGACCCCGGACATGGTCGGCGACCTGATCCATCGCGACTACGCCGGCAACGTCCAGGTCCACCAGCGCGGCTCGATCCTCCAGCGGATGTTCAGCCACGACGCGTACCACTGCGGCGAGCTGTCGCAGACGCTCGGGATCGCCGGTCTCCCGCAGATCGACCTCTGGCGACCCGACTGAAGCGAGAAAGCGCTGGTCACATCGGCCCCATCAGGACCGTCAGTACGGATTCCCAAGGGATGCCCAGAATTCCTTGGGCTAGAGCGATCCTCCGCGAGCATGGGGCTCTGACCTGCAGATACGCTGTGGGCGCTGGTGGTTTCGAACCACCGACCTCCGCCTTGTAAGGGCGGCGCTCTACCGCTGAGCTAAGCGCCCGCTCCTGGCCCATCAATCCGCTAGACGTCCGATGGCAGCAGATCGGAGCCCGGCATCCCGGCGATCAGGCCGCACTGCCGGCAGATCACCTCCCCCAGCATGACCGACAACCGAGTGCTGCCGCATCGCT
>JBIOWF010000161.1:0-8980 GCA_044868295.1 Microtetraspora sp.
GCCGCGCTGCTCCATCGACTCCCCCGCCTCCACCTGCGACAGCTCCGCCTGATCGTCTCCCCGGACACCGTCCTACGCTGGCACCGCGACCTACTACGCCGCCACCACGCCAAGGCATCCGCCCGAAACGGCCTGGCCGACCGCCCACCCACCGCCGCATCCAAACCCTGGTCCTGCGCCTGGCCCGGGAGAACCCGAGCTGGGGCTACCGACGTATCCATGGCGAGCTGGCCATGTTGGCAATCAAGATCGCCCCCTCCACGGTATGGGAGATCCTCCACCGCCATGGGATCGAGCCCGCATCTCAGCGCGACCGCCAGACCTGGAGCGCCTTCCTGCGCGGCCAAGCGCAGGCCATTCTCGCTGCCGACTTCTTCGAGACCCGAACCCTGAGCGGCGCGCGGCTGTACGTCTTCGCCGTCATCGAGCACGCCACCCGCCGCGTCCGCGTCCTCGGCGCCACTGCCCGCCCCACCGCAGCCTGGACCACCCAACTCGCGAGGAACCTCGTCATGGATCTCAACGACGCTGGCGCCACGGCGAAGTACCTGGTCCGGGACCGCGGCAGCAGGTACGCGGCCGCATTCGACGCGGTCTTCGAAGGCGAAGGCATCGCCATCGTCAAGACAGGCATCCGTGTACCGCGCATGAACGCAATCATGGAACGCTGGGTGCGCTCGTGTAGAGCCGAACTCCTCGACCGCACCTTGATCGTCAACCGGACCTACCTGATGCATGCGCTCTACGAGTACGAATCCTTCTACAACGAACACCGGTCCCACCGGACTCTCCGCGCCGCGGCATCCCTGCGCCCGCTCTGCGCCTGCCGAAAACTACATCCGTGCACGTCAAGCAGGCTGCACATCACATCCGAGACCAACTGCAAGGAGCCCTCGCTCGGGGACGGAAATCGATGGCCGAGGCTGCTCGGCGGTTGCTCGTACGCGTTCGATCTACGTCGACCACTCGGGCCTCATCCCGAGAGCATGGTCCTAGGCAGCAGTCCCGCAAGGGACCAATGGCACAGAATGCCGATGGTCAAGCGTGCATGGTTGCTCGGTGATTGCTCGCGTGAACGCGATACGGCACGGCACGCATCGACACCGGCCGGCACGACGACGGGGAGAATCCCGGCTACAGCGATACAAAGCAACACCCGATGACACTGAGCGATATCAATCGAACCGACTCATAATCCGTGGGTCGTGGGTTCAAGTCCCACCCGCCCTACTTAGTTTGATCAGGCATTTGCCGGTTGAACTGCGGTTTCACCGCTGATCACGGTTTCCGTGACATGCAGGCGAAGGCCGCCGGAAGCAGCCAGATGCCACCCCTCCCGGAACATACGCGGAATGCTCTCGGAGCCGTTTCCCCAGGTGAGCCAGGCAGTTTCCGCGCGTCGCGGAACGATTCCGCGCCTGTACGCCGAAAGACCCCGAGATCTCTCGGGGTCCTGTCGGTGGGTCAAGTCGTCGTCTCATGCGGCGAGCGCATCCAGGATGCGACGGTTGGCCACGTCGCGTTGCCCGTCGATGCACTTGGCGTAGACCCGCAGCATCACGTCAACGCCGTGACCCGCCCGTTCTGCGGCTTCCGGTGCGTGGACTCCCGCGTTGAGCCACAGAGATACCGCCGCGTGCCGCAGGTCGTACGGCCGAGCCGCCAGGGGCGAAGCCGCGAGATCAGGTGATAGCCCGTAGCTCCTGGCTTCCTTCCAGACCTTGGACACCGTCGAGCCCGAGAACGCCTTACCGGTCCCGGTACGGAACAGCCGCCCGTCATCGGCGACCCCGTGCGTTGCGATGTGGTCGCGCAGGATGCTCACCAGCTCGGGCGGGATGGGGACCGGTCGTGTCTCCTTCTCCTCGCGATGCTTGAGACCGCGCTCGTCGTGCGTCTCCCCCGAGTCGGTGTATCGCTTGCTGCTCTCCGGCCGAGTCCTGGCCAGGGTGAGCAGGCCCCAGCCCTCTTGAGGCAGGTGGCAGTCCTTCTCACGAAGGCCGGCGGCTTCTCCGGGCCGCAGGCCGCCGAAGTACATGGCCGCGAACATCGCCATCATCATCGGCCCACGCGTCCGGCCAACGTAGGTCACCGCAGTCAGCAGCTCGCGGGCTTGGTTCGGGTTGACGACCGAGCGCCGATCGACCTCGCCACCAGGCTTGGCCCTGCGCAGCTTCACCCGGTGGAGTGGATTTGCCGAAAGTTCTTCCCGCTCCACCGCGTACTCCAGTGCGTGATGGAAGACAGCCCGCTTGCGCCGGTAGGTCGACGTGGCCGCCGCCTTGCCGTCGAGCAGGAGCGCCAATGATTCGAGCGCCGCCCGCGTGTGCTTCGCCTCGTCCAATGCGGTCAGGGGCAGCGAGGCCGCCGCAAGCCAGCGCAACGCTCCGGCGATCTCCGGTGTGGGAGCCGGGCGACGGTCAACCGGCAGGAACGCGAAGTGCCGGAGCGCACGGCGCAGGGTCGCGTCATCGGGACGACCCGGATGCTCACCGGTCAGCACGAGCGTGACGCTGGTCAGCGAGTCCGTCATGCCCTCGCGGGACTTGGCCGCCGCATGGGGCCACCAGGCGTGGACGTAGTCGACGGCGAAGGCGTACCAGGTGCGCACGTCCTTCGCTTTGATCATCGAGGCGGGCAGGCCGCTGTCCAGGTCGAAGGCCTCCCCCTTCTTGGCCGCCTGGCGCAGGTCCGACAGGAAGCTCTCGGCCAGGCCTTTGGTCTTGAAGGTGGTGGACTTCTCCCGGGTGCCTACGGTCCAGCGGACGGTGTGGGAGACGATGCGAGGCTTCTTGCCCTCCCCTTGGGCACGGGTGTTGGTGCGGATGTCCCAGAACTTGACCTTGTACGAGGAGTTCACGCCGCCTCCCGAAGGGACTCAAGCCACATGGTGAACTCGCTGCGGTAAATGCGGATCTCCCCGTTGGGGAGCCGGAAGCCTTCCGGTGCCTTGCCGATCTCCCGCCAGCGGTAGAAGGTCCGGACGGAGACGCCCCCGAGCTCGTCGAGGACCTGGGCCACGGTGAGGAGTTCGTCTTTCTTGGTCACGCCGCCCTCTCTTCAGTTGCCGAAAGATCTTGTCCGCCTGCTTGGGCTTGGAGTTGGATCATGTGATTGCGCCAGCGTTGGCGTTCGTGGACCGAGCGGAGCAGCCGGACCGTGATGGGTGCCAGGTCGGGATCACCGGGCTTGATGGGCCGCCAGGTGTAGCGGTGCGGGTCAACGAGTTCGTCTGAGACGCCGAGGGCTTCCAGGACCCAAGTGCGGCGATCCTGCTTGTGCTCGGTCAGGGTCTTGTTCGACCACCGGCGGGAGACCAGGACGCGACGGCCCGCGTAGCCGAGGTGATCGGGCTTGTGCGCCTTCCCCCTGCACCGGCCGGGAACCATTCCAGGCTTGGCGTTCTTGGGCTGCACGCCGTAGCGCAGCCAGTTCGGGCAGGAAGTCGAGCACGGCTCGAAGCGCAGCGCATCGGCGAAGCGTTCGGCGTGCCGACGCTGGGCCGCGTTGTCCGGGTCGATCGCGTCGCTGATTGATTTCGTGAGGTACTTGGACAGGTAGCGGATGCGACTATCGGTGTCGGAGGTACCGGCCAGCAGGCTTTGAATGTCGAGCTGGGGACCGAATCGGATCACATGCAGGGGTTCGGCGTCCTCGTCGTCGAGCTGGTTGAGTGCCTCGTCCCAGGTGGGCAGGACTTCACCGGTGTCCGGGTCGAGGTAGCCGACGCCGTCGGACCAGACGGGCAGGTGTTGGCCCTCGAAGACGACCTCATCGGCCGCAGGCCACCACACTTGGTGGTAGGTGGCCGCCGCGATCTGCTTGATCTCAGCGCGGGGCAGGGTGCCGCGTATGGCCATGTGCAGGTGTGGCGCCAGCCGCTTTTGTGGCTCCACGGCCGCGAAGTATTGGACGTCGAAGCCCGCGACCCGGCGGAGGTTCTGTATGAACCGATCCACGAGCTTGGAGAAGTGCAGCGCGTCACGGGCAGCCGCCGCGTAATCGTAGGTGTCGGGATTGGTGGGGACGCCGTTCATGACCCGCCCATACGAGGGCAGTGTGAGGGTGATGAACATCGACGGCCGGAAGACTCTGCCGTCGGCGCCGGTGTAGGTCCGCCCGAGCGTGGTGTTCGACTTGGTCCGCTTGGGCAGGTCAGGCGCGTCTTGCCGCCGCCGCGTGGATCGCGTGCGCTTGGTGGTGGTTCGGCCGAGGACGTTGCCCCGCATGCCCGCCCCGTTGATCTCCTCGTCGAGATCGTCAATCGCGGCGTCCAGGTCGGCGGTGTCGTGGCCGGCGCTTTCCTCCCGGTCCCGCCAGGCCTGCGCGTCAGCGCGGACTTCGACCAGGTAGCGCTGATACTCGTTCGCCTCGTCGGGCGTGTTGACCGGTTCGGCGTCGAGGTGCCAGCCCTCGCGGCACTGGGCCATGCGCAGTTGCCGGTTCCGTTTGGCGCACGGCGGGCACTTGCTGTCCAAGGTGGCCCCGCAGGGGGCGTCGACGTCCTCGACCGCACCCGTGTGGTTGTCGAGCCGCCGTAGCGGGACCGGGCGGATGCAGACGCCGTACTGTTTGGCGATCTCTTCGACGACGTCCCGAGCGAGCGGCATGGACATCCGGACCGCCCGAGGCGTCGCCCTGTCGCTGGAGTGCGTCACCAGTCACCGCCGAGGACATCGAGGACGTCGAGGGAGCCCGGGAAGTCGACGAGGATGGATGCCTTCTGGCCGCATTCGTGGCACTCCACCAGGCCCCGCACCGGGTCGAGCCACAGCACGTCGAGCGCACCGCAGCCGGAGCAGCGCAGGTCATCGAG
The DNA here is from genome assembly GCA_044868295.1 of Microtetraspora sp. Taxonomy (GTDB): domain Bacteria; phylum Actinomycetota; class Actinomycetes; order Streptosporangiales; family Streptosporangiaceae; genus JBIOWF01. The sequence continues at coordinate 4,817 of JBIOWF010000161.1, forward strand.
GAAGTGAGCCAGTCTCATCGGCCCTCCCCCGAAGCCGTCGCGAACTCGGCGACCATGGCGCGGATATCGGCATCGGAGACGTAGGCCGCACGGACCCGGACGGGATCAGGACTTGTTTCGAGCCGGATGTATGCGACGCCAGCGCCGAGTTCGGGGATGGGTGAGATGTGGTCGGCCAACGCGCCTCGATCGCGTGCGCCGTCGCCGAGGACCATGTCCACCTGCTCGGACTCATCGAGGCGTAGCGCGATCTTGTCGGGGAACAGGTTGCGGATGTTCATGACCTCCTTGCGCGGGTCTTGGAGCGCCGCCAGGACGCCGATACCGACCGCGCGACCTTGAGTTGTCAAAGTGGCGAGCGCGGCCGTGATCCGTTGCTTGAGGTTGCGGTCAGCCTGGTAGGCGGTGAGGAACGCGACCTCGTCGACCACGACGAGGACGAACGGGTCAGCGATCGTCGGTGTGTGGGAGCGCTGGAGTCCGGCGAATCGCCAGGCGCGTTCCTGCATGACCTTGACGGCCTGGTCGAGTAGGTCGGCACACTCTTTCGGGTCGGCGGCGTAGTGGTCGCCGAACAGTTCGCGACCGTAGGACAGTTCCATCAGCTTGGGATCGAGCGCCCAGATCTGGGCCAGGCCCGCACGCTGGGCGGGGAGCAGCCCGCGGATTGCCGACCAGATGAACGAGCCCTTGCCCGCCCCGGTGGCCCCCGCGATCAGGACATGCGTCCCATGGACCTTGAGCCGCAACGGCGCACCGTCTTCCCTCTTGCCGATCTCGACCGCCCCCACCGAAGGGGTCTCGGGAACCGGCACGGCAGCGAGCGGTTCGGCCAGCGGGTCATGCCGAGGGAAGGTGAGGACCAGCCGCCCGGCCCGTTCAATGGAGACTCGACATGTGCCGGAGCCGAAGCCGTGCGCGAGGTTGTCGATCCGATCGGCCCAGTCCTTGACCGCTTGGCCGCCGAGCATCCGGACGGTTACGCGGTCGGCCGAGCCGTCGCACTCGACCCGCACGAGGCGCGGAAGGTAGTCCCGCCCGCGCAGGTGCCTGCCGAGGCCCGAGACGGTCATGACGGGTTGCCAATGCCGCCGGTAGATCCAGAACCAGCGGGCGAACGCCAGCAGTCGCCAGCCGACCAACCGTAGAAACGACGTCCGACCGAGGGAGAACCAGGATAGGACCGCCGCCAGGATCAGGCCGCCGAGGGCGAGCGCCGCCCGCCAGTCGTACGCGACCGCGATCACGCCGGGTGTGACGGGGACAGCCACAGCGATGGGGTGCCGCCAGACGAGGCGGACCAGGCCCGCCAGGAGTCGCCACAGCCAGATCACGATGGTGACGATCGCGGGCGTGGACATGACGGCCGGGCGGAACACGATGGCGGTGTCAGGGGTGGTGGAGACGAGGTTACGCGCCTCGTCGCCAGGTAGTTTTTTGAACATTAGGCTTGTGTCCTCTCAAGCATTCGCGTGTGGGAGATCCAGGGGCCGCCGGAATGCCAGTTCCAGCGGCCCCGCTTGCGTTGTCAGGCCGCGTTCTCGCCGCTCTGGGCGGGATCCTGGGACGTGGCCGTCTGTTCGGCGTGGAGGCGCTCGCAGTCGGCCAGGTAGCGAGCGGCGGCGTTGAAGATCTGCCGGGCGGTGTCGACGTCGGCCGGGGTGACGTGGCCGCCCCCGGTGGTCGAGACCGACACGCCCGCCTCGTCGGACTCCAGGGCCAGGTACGGCCGCCCGGACTCTGTCACCAAGGCCCGTGTCCGAAGGTCGGAGGTGTAGAGGGAGATCCGAAGGCATGGCGCCTGGTCCGGGTTAATCGACATCGTGACGTAGGTGTACGGCTTGTTGTCGCTCATGCCGCCGCCCCGTCCTTGGCGTGCGCGGACGCCTTACCCGCGATGGTGGCCGTGCGAGGTGCGCGCATCTCGCGGACCCGGATGGAGTAGGCGAGCCGGTTGCTGTTGCTGTTGACGTAGGGAGTCACCGAGACTCCGTCGAACTCGACCGGAGTGAACGGCAGGCCCGGCATGGGAGCCGGGGGAACCGGCTGCACCGGGGACAGCACCTTGACTGCCACGGTCTTCTGAGCGGGCTTGAGGGTCGGGTCGGCGTCCATGACCGCGACCTGCCAGACCAGTTCTCCGGTCTGCTTGTCGCGCGCCTGGACGAACCGGCCGTTGGTCGAGGCGTCGAAGTCCTTGACCGGCTCGACCTCGCCGACGACGTAGCAGCCGTGCGGGAACACCATGTCGAAGGTGACGGGGATGGGTCCTTGCAGAGCCATTTCACGATCCTATTCTGTCAACTGACAGGCACTTAACCTATCAACTGACTTGAGCATAAGAGAGCCCACTTGCTAGGTCAAGTGCCTAAGCTAAGTGGGCTCTCAAGGTGACGCCTCCCTAACCGATCGGATAGGCGTCCTCCAGCTCGTGACGGTCGGCCGGCAACAGCACATTCAGCACCGCGAGCGGACGCCCACCCGGGTCACGCACCGCCGCATACACGTCCAGGACCGGCGTGTTCTTCGGCATGCCGAGCTGCTTGACCTCGTCCGCCGTAGGCATCCGCGCCGTGACCTGCTCCACGACGTGATCGAACCGGACACCCTTACGCGCCTGGACGTGATCGCGAATCCCTTGCTCCAGCGGCGCAGCGCTGGTCAGGTCCGTACCCTCCGACAGCTCTAACGGCAGCCAGAGCGAGACAATCTCGGACGGCTCACCGCCACGGGAGACGAGACGACGACGAAGGAACCCCTTGCTCTTGGGCCGCAGATCAAGCAACGCGCCCACCCGGTTGGGTGCGGCCACCGCGCCCGCCTCCAGGAGCTCACCAGGGGCGAGCGTCTCCGGGTTCGCCAGGTAGGCGTGACCGGGGCGAGATTGTTCGGCCGAAGCCATCGCGGGACGGCCCCGCACGAAACGGCCCTTACCCTGCTGGGACTCGATCCAGCCCTGTTCGCGGAGCATGCGCAGCGCGGCCACGACGGTGGGACGTGAGACGCCGAACTCGTGGATGAGCTGGTTCTCACTGGGAAGAAGGGAACCGGGAGGGTAGTCCCCGGCCTCGATACGCCGCTGAAGTGTCTGCACAAGCTGCGCATACTTCGGGGGCACTGATTCTAGCGACATCACGACCGTCCACCAGCCGACAGGTTGTTTTACCAAGTTTGAGCGTAGCCCGGCACGGCGTGTCTGTCACCCCGTCCGACCCCCCACAGCGGAAACCGCAGAGGAAGAAAATGGAAGGCAGGACCACGGACGGGAGGACGACTTCACTCGCCCGTGATCCTGCCAAAGGCGCGACAAGGCGGGGATGGATGGCACCACCGGCCGCCCCTCCGCGACCGACCACCTCGCCGCGCCAGCTCATTCAGCGGCCCACGTAGTCCGCGATCACCTTCGCCGCGCCCTCCACATCCGACACCGGATGTTTCTTCTCGGCCGACTGCCAGGAGTAGAAGGCGCCGCCGTAGCCGACGAACACCCACACCGGCATTCCGCCAGCCGGACGGCGGATCATCAACGCCGTGTTGTTGTCGCGCAGCTCACCCACCACGCCCAGCCCGATCAGCCGGTCACGCAGTTTCAGCAGCTTGTTCGCCTCGCCCTCCAAGGGCATGTTCGCCTGGGCCATGGCCACGATGTAGTTCATGTTCCGTTCCCTTCGGCCCGGCCGCTTCCGAGGCAGTCGAGACACGCCCGCTCCTCACCCGAGTCGTGATCGTCATTGGTTCCGCCGATGAGGAGCGCACGGCGTGAGTGGCGCTCCTTGGTGCCACGTCCCCGACACGAAGGACAGGGGCGTGCCTCGCTCTGCTCATCTGGCCGGGTCACCGTCGCCATCTCCTCGTTCATCCGGCGTTCCCTCGTCTGGGAGGCCGCTTGACGTACCGTGGTTGCTTGATGGCAAGTCCACCGGCAAACAGGGCGCGACAGGACCCCCGAAGATCCCCCCGATACCCCCCTCTTGCACCCCTCGACGGGAGGAAGGTCCCGAGATGCCCGACAGCATCCCGAACGTCCAACTCCGTGCATGGCGCAACTCTCACCAGCTGACCCGCGCGGAGATGGCCGAGCGGATCAATCAGACGCCGGTGGGCATCCGGGAACGCCTCACCGTCGACGAGGAGCGCATCCGACGCTGGGAGGCCGGGGAAGTC
>JBIOWF010000162.1:0-3342 GCA_044868295.1 Microtetraspora sp.
GAGGGCTGTTGGTGTCGTGGGAGAGGAAGATCGTCTGGCCGTTGGCGGTGCGGATGAGCGTGGTGTTGACGTCGCCGAGCTTGTACGTCTCCTTCCGGCGCGTGTCGTCGGCGGAGAGGTGCTCGGCGGCGTAGATCTGGAGGCCGCGCGAGTTGCCGCTTATGGAGACGACGTAGTCGAACCGGTTGCCGCGGTTGACGTTCATGCACTGGGCGATCGGCCCCAGGCCGTGGGTGGGGTAGAGGTTGCCGTTGCGGCTCACGGCGTGGGCCCGGCGCCACTGGCCCTCGCTGTCCCGGCCGGACTTGATCGCGCGCAGGTCGTGGAGGTAGCCGCACTCGCCGTGCAGCAGCTCGCCGAGCAGGCCGCGCTGGGTGAGGACGAGGGTCAGCATCTCGCGCCGGTCGTAGCAGCAGTTCTCCGCGACGCGTTCCCCAAGGCCATCGAGGCGGCGACGAAGGCCCTCTCCCTGGACGACAGCCTGGCCGAGCCGCACATCGCCTTGGCCTTCGCGAAGTACTGCTATGAATGGGACTGGCCGGCGGCGGAGAGGGAGTTCGCCCGCGGCATCGAGCTGAACCCGAGCTACGCCACCGGACCGCACTGGGTACGCCGTCGTGTCGGGATTGCTGACGTGGGTCCTCTACGCCAACCACGTCACCGACTTCGGCGCGGAGCTGGGCTTGGCGGCCCAGGGCCTGAGGGCGTCTCTGGTGGTGGCCCTGGTGATCTGGGTTCTCTACCTCGCGGTCGAGCCGTACGTGCGCCGGCGGTGGCCGCACACGCTCATCTCCTGGACGCGATTGCTCGCGGGCAGCTTTGGCGACCCGCGCGTGGGCCGTGACGTCCTCATCGGGGTGGCCGCGGGAGCCGCGATGGCCGTGGTCTTCGCCCTCCTCTTCCGCTTGCCCAGCCTCCTGGGCCAGCCCGCTCTCCAGCCGACATGGGAGGGGCTCGGCGCCCTGCTCGGGGCGCGGGAAGTCGCCGCAGAGTTGGTCTTCGGCCAGACCAACGCCGCCGGCCTGGGCATGGCCGTGCTGCTGATGCTCCTCCTGCTGCGCCTCGTGATGCCCGAATGGCTGGCGGCCGTGGTCGTGGTGATCTTGATCAGCATTCCGGACTCGCTCAACTCCGACGTGCCCCTGGCGCGACCCTGCCTCTCAACGCCCTCGGCTTCGCCCTTCCCACTGCCGTGCTTCTCCGGTTCGGCCTGCTGGCCGCCATCATCAACATTTACGTGGTGAACCTGCCGGCCGTGAATTTCTCGTTCCTTCCGGGGTCGGCTGGACGAGCTGTCCCGCGGTCGTCCTGCTCCTCGTCCTCGGCGGCCTGGCCGCCTTCGCGTTCGGGGCCGCGACCTCCGGCCGCCGCCGCGCTAGGGTCCGCCATTGTTGGACGGCTCAGAACCTGGCCGACAGCTATCTACACAACACAATACATCGTTCCGCGGCACAAGTTGCAAAGCACGGCCCTTTGTGTTATCATTTCGTTGCTATCCTTCCTGAGTAATCCGCGCCCTGCGGGTTCCTCGCCAACGCATCTCGCTGGAGGAACCCGATGAGCCTGCCGCGTCAACGTTCGATCGCACGTCAAGCGACACATCTCGTTTCTGCTCGGCCAAAGGATCGCGGCGCCAAGCGCGTCGTCGTCGCGCTGCTTGGTTCCGCTTTGCTGGTCGTGGCGACTTCGTGTGGGGGGGGGCCGGCCACTCCCAACCCTGTCACTCCCAACCCTGTCGCCCCCGGGGCTGCACCCAGCCCTGCCGCTGGCTGTGCGTTCACGATCTCCAGCAACACGGTCAACCTGGGAGCCACCGCTGGCCCGACGAGCTTGACGGTGACCACTGGGACGACGTGTGCGTGGACCGTTACATCGGATTCGGCCTTCCTCACGGTCACGTCAGGAACCGGGCAGACCGGTCCCGGGCAGATCACCTTCACGGTCGCGGAGAATACGGGAGCGCTTCGCGTCGCGACTCTCACGATTGGTGATTCGGTGGTCCACGAGATGGTCAGGGTCAATCAAGCGGCCCCCGGCCCTGCGCTGGTGTTCAACCCCGCAAACCCTCCCGATGGCGTCGTCGGCGTCCCCTACAATTTCTCGTTCGCGGTCGCCACCGGCGGTGTCGAGCCGATTCATTACCAACTGGAGACGGCCGGCGGCTTCCCGCCGATCGGACTGGTGCTGGCGCCAAACGGAGTGCTCAGCGGGGTCCCGACCGTTGTGAACCCGGGGGCCTTGTTCTCCGTCTGTGCCGTCGACGCGACCGGTCGCAGCGCCTGTCAGGCCATGAGAATCGCCGTCAGTCAGGCGGACAGTGGAGCGTTCGGGAACTGGATAGGGACGATCACTCTGCAGGCCGGATGCGTCGATCCGCTGCCGTTTGTCTACGCCTGGTCGGGACCCATCCGTCGCAACGCCGGGGGGGGTGTCGAGCTCGTTCTGTCCATCCGCCTCCTGGACATCACCAACGAGGTGCTGGCGGTCACCCTGACCGGGAACACGATCTCCTTCGGCTATGACTACGGCCCCTGGCACTACGACTATGTCGGAGTCCTGTCGTCGGATCAGCGCGCGGTGCACGGAACGTTCACGGGAACCGGCTGCAACCCACCCCTGAACACGCAACAATCGGGAACCTGGACCGGGATACGCCAGTAGCCGTGGTTGAAGAGTTGTCGAGCCAGGACTGACCCTTCCGGGCCCGCGGCGCCGGGGGCGGAGAACGCGTCCAGCCTAGGGGTTCGTGACGACGGGGACCACGGCACCCTGGGGCAGCAGCTCTGCCCACACCGGCAGGTGATCGCTGGCGCCGTTGTTGTTGAGGACGATTCCCTTCCGCGGGGGCGCCTTCAGCGTCAGGCCCCGCACGAAGACGTGGTCCCAGGAGAAGAAGCTGATGGTGTGGCCGGCGTCGCGGGTGACCCACTGGAATCCCGCCCCGCCGAAGACGTCGCCCACGACGTCGCGGCTGTTGAAGTCGCCGGCGATGACCACCGGCCCTGGATACCCGGCGGCGTCCTGCAGGATGGTCCGGGCCTGGTCACGGCGGTCCGACGCCGAGATCTGGAATGGGTCTCGAGGTGGACGCTGTAGGCGCGCAGGCGGATGCCATCCACGACGACGTCGGCGACCACGGCTTCCCTGAACATGTGCCGGATGCGGCTCGTGTGCGGAAGGATCAGCTTGTGGTCGGACTGGATCGTCCCCTTGACGAGTAGCGCGTTGCCGAAGTCGCCTGACCCCTGGGGGTGGAAGGCCGCGGGATAGTAGACGTAGCTCATGCCCAGGGCGCGGGCGATGCGGTCGACACCCGCGTTGTTCATCTCCTGGAGGGCGATG
>JBIOWF010000163.1:0-13453 GCA_044868295.1 Microtetraspora sp.
ATAAAACGCCTGTGGAGCCGGTGTAAGACCTCAAAGGCGAAAGCCCGGCGGGCAACTGGCTGTGAAGCAGGAAACCCGACCCGTGAGGGTTGGAATCCCCCGGATTTATCCGTGGGGAGGATGTCAATAGCCCGTCCTCATAGCCCTGATGCAATGGGGCGACAAGTATCTCTGCGAGCCAGATGGGCCACCTGTCATTGTTCGCCACCATGCCGGGCCCGACGAATCTGACTGCGAGGAGCCGGTGCGTGTGATGATCGAGTGCGCCGGCGGGCACGCCCCGCTCCACACCCGAACTCTCCGGCGGACCCCGGGCCCAGGTGCCCGAACCGCCAAGCCCTCTGAATGGTCCGCTGCAGATCGACCCGACCGAACGCTCACCCGTCGCGACCCTGCTTGATGCCATCGCAGGTGAGATTTCGCCTGTCTGAGATCGAATGTTCGTGGAATGTCACCTAGATCGACCGTCCAGACAGTAGTTCACGGTGAGAGCGGTCTGGACTGGAGGACGAGATGGCGGATGGGTTCGCCGAATACGTCAGGCACCGGCATGGGCGATTGTGCCGTACGGCATATCTGCTCACCCGGGACTGGGCGGCGGCGGAGGATCTGGTGCAGGCCTCGCTGGTCAAAGCGTGGGCAGTGTGGCGCAGGATCGAGGGCGATCCCGACCCCTATGTGTACCGGATCATCGTCAACACGCACGCCTCCTGGTGGCGGCGACGCTGGCGGGGCGAGGTGCCCACAGAGGTGATGCCGGATGGCCCCGCGGAGCAGGACTTCACGGAGACGGCCGCCGACCGCGAGGCGCTGTGGGCGGCGACCGGTGCCCTGCCGAAACGGCAGCGCGCGATGGTCGTCCTGCATTACTTCGAAGATCTGAGCCACCAGCAGGTGGCCGACGCTCTCGGATGCTCGCTCGGGGCGGTGAAGAAGCAGCTCAGCAGGGCGCTGGCGCGACTTCGTGTGGATCCGGCACTGCACGACCTGAAACTGGAGGCGATCAAATGACTCAGTACACCGAGAACGATCTGCGTGCGGTGTTCGCCGAGCACAGCGGTGCCGGCCCCGTACGGCCTCCCCGCTTGGAAGAGATCATGCGGCGGGGACGCAGGATGCGTCTCCGCCGGCGAGTCGCGGCGGGTGCGGCGCTGGCGGGGGCCGCTGTAGCAGCTGTCGGCGTGGTCGACGCCATCCTGCCCAAGCTGAACGCGAACGCGCCCGCATCGGTCATGGGGTCGTCGGCACGGATGGTGACCGGCGCCGAACTCCCCGAGACAGTCAGTGGGAGCGGGGGGAAACTGTCATTGATCCACTCGGAGACCCACCGGACCATGGGTAAGCGAGTGACGGTGACCTTCAGGCCGACCAGCGTGACCACTGGCTACTCCATCCGATGCGCTGACCCGAAGGTCTGGGTGCTGGTGCGGTCGGTGGACGGAATGGAGACCGACTTCGGCCGATGTGGCGTGCGAACGGGAGAAGGTCTCGACAGCCAGCACGATGAGAAGTCCGTCGCGCCAGGCTGGCTTCAGAGACCACAGACCCTGGAGATCTGGGTGTTCCCCTCCGACGCGCCCATCGCCGAGGGACCATGGAAGAGCGACGGCACACCCAACCCCGACGTCTCGATGGACCGCCCCTACGACGGCTGCAAAACCGCGAACCGGAAGAAGGGCACCTGCGACGGCAAGTTCGTCCAGGACGGCATCGAAAAGCGGCCCGAGCGGGTCGCGGCCAAGGTCGGCTCCCGGACGGGCGCCCCATGGTCGGTCGGAATCTACGACAAGCCCACCGGCTCCTGACCCGTACCGGCCAGGACACCGCCACCCGCCCCTAGCTAGAGCGGGTCCTGGCCGTGAGACGACATGCGAGCCCGCTCTCAGCGAATTCGGTGGCCAGATGGCCAGGCGGTGGCGAGGGTTTCTTTCTGGTCCAGCGAAAGCCCCACTAAGTCGGCTCACAGTCACTGCTCATTGTCAATGCCCGACTCGGAGAGGTGCGCGGCACCCACGCTAGGATTTCGGAAATGACGCTCGAGGATCAGCTGAGTGCACTTGCCGAAATCGGACTCGCCCTTGCGCCTGGCAGGAGCGTTGCGGACCTATTGCACTTGTTTCCGCGCGAAGCCTATGAGCACGAGCCGTTTGAGCTCCTGCTATTCGTAATGGGCATCGAAGTCGAGGCCGAGCCGTGGGGGCGTAGGTTCAGCGATCGTGTGTGGAACTTCGACTCGGAATGCGTCGATGGTCCCGGCTCCTACGTCAAGATCGCCAATCACCTCGGCCGGGTATCCGGTCGGCCGGACGCGCTGACCGATCTGCGTGACCATGTCGACTTCGAAACCGGGAAGGCCTGGATGGAATATAAGGTCGGCGATCGCCGACAGCACTGGGACATCGAGATCGTCGACGACTGGGCCGCCGGAGCTCGCTCCGAAGGACCAGCTCATCAGCATGCGGCTCAGGGGCGGCCGCACCGGCAAGCGAGCACTGATCTGCGAGACCCTTGAGCTGACCGGCCTCATGAAGCCGTTCGATCTGGAGATCTGGTACGGCGAGCGCGTCGCCGTACTCGGCTCGAACGGGTCAGGGAAGTCGCACTTCCTGCGGCTCGTCGCGGGCGAGGGCGTCCGGCACACGGGTGTTGCCCGGCTGGGCGCGCGGGTGGTTCCCGGACACTTCACCCAGACCCACTCCCGCCCGGAGCTCCAGGGACGGACGCCCTGCGAGATCGTCATGACCGAGCACGCCAGGCTCAAGAACGAGGCCATGAAGGCGCTCGCCCGCTACGAGCTCGCCGGAGGCATCGCCGAGCAGCGGTTCGAGACATTGTCGGGAGGCCAGCAGGCGCGGCTGCAGATCCTGCTGCTGGAGCTGTCCGGCGCCACGCTGCTGCTGCTCGACGAGCCGACCGACAACCTCGATCTGGCCAGTGCCGAGGCGCTGCAGGACGGGCTCGACGCCTTCGACGGCACGGTGATGGCGGTGACCCACGATCGTTGGTTCGCCGCTGACTTCGACCGATATCTGGTCTTCGGCGCCGACGGCCAGGTGTACGAGTCGCCCGAGCCGGTATGGCATGAGGGCCGGGTGGCTCGTCGGCGGTAGACGCGTCAAGACCATAAAGAGTTCGTACGGCTTGCGCGTGTCACCGCGATGGGCGTCCCATTAGCGGGTTATGACGGCCAAGTGACGCAGCGTAGCAGAATGACGACAGCACTCGCCCTTGTGATATTGGCGGCCACGGGGTGTGGGAGCGACGACAAGCCGGCCCAGCTCCATCCGCTCTCGCTGAGGGAGCAGAGTTACTCGATCACGAAGTCGGGTGACGGCTATGTCGTGAACTGGGCGGGCGTGCTGGCCAACGCCAACCGCTGGCACTTCGGTGAGAACACGGTCGCACTGATCAGCGCGGTGGACGCCCAGGGCAAGCAGGTCGTCAACATGGAGCAGCCGCTCGACGCGATCCCGCCCGCGGCCTCGCTGGCGTTCACCGGCGAGGCGACGGCGAGCACCGAGCCGACCCAGGTGAAGATCGGCTACAAGTCGGCGACCTGGCACGAGGCCGCGCGGATTCCGTCGGCGTTCAAGCCGTTCCCGCTCTCCCAGGTGGCGACGGAAAAGCTGGAGACGGGCTCCTACCTCGTCACCGGCTATGTGTCCGACCCGTTCCAGAAGGCGGCGGGCAGCCTGGTGGTGACCGCACTGCTGAGGGACGACAAGGGCAAACTGGTGGGCGGCGGCTCCGCCTTCGTGGATGACGTCCGCACCGGCGCGAACCGGCGGTTCATCATCACCGCGGAAGGCGTCCGCGGTCGTGTGGCCGAGACGGAGACGTTCGCGAGGACGTGGGGCTCGACCGCGAAGCCGTACGAGGATCTCGCGCTGGGCGGGGCGATCCCGATCAACACGGTCAAGCCGACCGTCGAGCCGTTCGTCAAGGATCGCGGTTATCAAACGCCGACCGATCGACGACCATGAGCGGCCCGGTGACGGTTCCCGTGCCGAGAATCGGGGTGGACCCGCTCTGGATCTTGAAATCGGGTGCGGGTTACGGTACGGGCATGACCACCCCCCGGATCGTGCTGTTCGGAGCCACCGGATTCACTGGCAGGCTCACTGCCCAGGCCCTTCTCATGCGTGGTGCCCTCCCGCTGCTCGTGGGCCGTGACCAGGTCAAGCTTGACGCGCTCGTCGCGTCACTTCCCGTCGAGCTGACGACGGCCGTCGCCGACGCGACCCGTCCCGATTCGGTGTCCCGGATTCTCGGCCCCGGTGACGTCCTGATCTCGACCGTCGGCCCCTTCGTCCGCTGGGGCGAGGCGGCGGTCACCGCCGCGACGGAGGCCGGCGCCGTTTATCTCGACTCCAACGGCGAGCCTCCGTTCATCAAACGGATCTTCCAGCGGTACGGCCCCGCCGCCGCCACCCGCGGAGCCGCTCTGATCACCGCCTTCGGTTATGACTACGTGCCGGGGAACCTCGCCGCCGCGCTGGCCATGCGAAAGGCCGGATCAGAGGCGGTACGCGTGGACATCGGATACTTCGTCCGCGGCAACATGGCCCGGCGGGCGAGCGCGGGCACTCGGGCCTCCGCGCTCGGCATCGTTCTTGAGCCCATGTACGGCTACCGCGACGGCCGCATCGTCCGCGAGCAGGGCCGTACCCGCCTGTTCAGCGTGGGCGGGCGGCGTCGCCACGGCATCTCGCTCGGAGCCTCGGAGCATTTCGCGCTTCCCCGGGCCTATCCCCGGCTACGCGAGGTCAACGTGTACCTCGGCTGGCTGGGCGGCCTGACCAGGGCGGCCGGTGTTCTCGCCCGGGCGACGCCGGTGCTCGCCGCCCTGCCGGGGGCCAGGCGGGTGACCGAGGCGATGGCGGATCGGGCGATCCGGTCGGGCAACCGGGGCCAGCCCGCCGATCCGGCGGTCTCCTCGCAGACCGTCGCGGAGGCCTATGACGCGAAGGGTGAACTGCTGGCCACCGTGCAGCTCGACGGAGGAGATCCGTACGACTTCACCGCTCGAATCCTGGCCTGGGCGGGCACGACCGCCCTTACCGACGGAGTGGGCGGCATCGGCGCCCTCGGCCCTGTGGACGCGTTCGGGCCGGACGCCCTCGCCCAGGGCTGTGTCGAGGCCGGGCTGCAGGTGTCGACGGTCTGAGCACGTTTCGTCGCCCTGAGCACGCGTCGACGGTCTGAGTACGTGTCGTCGGCTTGAGCACGCGTCGACGACGTGCGCAGGGTCGACGACGTGCGCAGGGTCGGCAGCGCAAGCCGGGTCGGCAGCGTGAGCGGAGCCGACGGTGTGAGCGGGTCGACAGCATCGATGTCATACATTCGTTTCGGCGGCATAAGTCGGTTGATAACCAAATTTGTCCTGGCGTGGGAACAAAAAGCCGCTGGCATGATTTCGATGGATAAATCATTTTCTAGCGGTGCGCAAGCCGTACAAGACTATAAAGCTGCATATGCATGCCGCGTTGCAAGAATGCAACCGTGAGCGTCGGCACTATTTCTTAAGGTTCGGTAGAACTTGCAGTTGCCGAGCATTTACTCTCGGTAACATGAATGATCGCGTCTTGGTGGAAGCGTTGCGCGCCCGCGATCCGGGGGCTCGCGCCGCGCTTTACGACTCTTACGCCGAGAGCGTCTACCGATACTGCTGGGCGTTGCTGGGCAATCCCGACAGCGCGCAAGTGGCGCTCCGCGACACGTTGATCGCGGCCGAGGCTCATGCGGGCTCCCTGGGCGACCCCGACCGGCTCCGTGTCTGGCTGCTCGCGCTCGCACGGGGGGAGTGCGTGCGCCGCCGCGTGCCGGGCGGCTCGGGCCAGGCCGACACCGAGTTCTCCGGCGTCGCCGTGCCGCCGCTGTCCGACCCCGCGGACGCCGACCTGCGGGTCGTGGCGTGGAACGCCGGGCGCGGGCTCGCGCCCGAGGATCGTGAGGTCCTCGAACTGGCCACCCGTCATGGGCTGTCCGGAGCGGACCTCGCGGCCGTCCTCGGGACCGGCCAGCGCTATGCCGAGGCCCTGCTGGAGGCGGCCACCGAGCGGCTCCGCGACGCCATCACCGCCGAGATCCTCGTCAGGAAGGGCCCTTACGACTGTCCCAAGCGGGCCAAGATCCTCGCCGGCTTCACCGGCCGGCTCACTCCGGAGATGCGTGACGAGGTGACCCGGCACCTCCCGGGGTGCGTGACGTGCCGGCCGCATCGCGTGCGGCAGGTCTCGGTGGCCAAGGTCTTCGGGCTGCTGCCCGAGGTCGTCCTGCCGGAAACCCTTCGCGTGCGGGTGATGAGCTGCTTCGCCGACCCCGAGTTGGCCCCGTACCGCCGCTATGTCGCCGAGCGGGTGGGCGCGCTGGACGCGACCGGTTTCCCCGCGGAGGTGGCGGCCGGACCTCGCTGGCAGCAGGCGGTCGCCGGGGCGCTCGCGGCCGTCGCCTCAGTGGCGATCGTGGCGCTGGCGTTCAACCAGTTGTCCGACGGACCCGAGGACCGCATCGTCGGCATCGCCTCCGGCGCTTTTCCGGCCACCGGCGAGCCGCCCGGCATCCAGGTGCCGTGGTCCGCCTCTCCCGAGGACATGCCGATGGTGCTCAGGCCCATCCTGGACATCTCGCCCACTTCTCCCATCGGCTCGCGGAACTCCGCCAAACCGATCAGCCCCACCACGCCCGGCCTCGGCGCGACGCCCAGGCCCAGGCCTTCCGGGACCGGACCGCACGGCAGCCCGTCACCCGCGCCCTCAACCGCTCCACCGGCGACGCCCGTGCCCACGGAGACGTTGCCGACAGAGACGCCGACCGAGATCCCGACGGGGCAACCCACAACTGGGCCGACGGGCGGGGCCACCGGGGCCCCCCAGCCGCCACGTGACCATCATCACCATCCTCGGCCACGCCGGGACTGCCCGCCCACCAACGGCCCCACGCCCGCACCCACCGCGGGCTCCCAGACGCCGGCGCACACGCCCGCGCAGGCTCCGGCGGACGCGCCCGCCGACCCGCCAAGCCCTCCGCCGTCGCCGGCCGCACCCGTGGCGGCGGAGGCTGTCGCGCCGCCGCCTGCCAGGGAGACGGCGACGGACCCGTCCTCTGGGGCCTCCGGCAGCGCCTGACGAGACCCGGTTGTTCACGCTTCGCCATGATCCGCACCTTGGCCTCCGGGTCTGCCCGCGCCCGCTTCCCCGGGAGCTCGCCGACCTGGTGCCCAGAATGCACCGGGCCGCCTGGCCGATCTGGCTCGACCGCGGCCCCCACCTGCCGCGCGACGTGCTCGACCTCTGCCGGCTGCAGACCGCGCGAAGCCTCACCGTGCTCGGCTGGCTGGCGTCCGGATCGGCTCCCGAGGACCGGGACTGGCTCTGGTCCGACCGCCGTCTCTGCGGCCCCCGCCAGCAGCGCATGTACGGCGAGGCCGCGCATGTGCCCGATCCGGTGCTGGGGCTCGTCGTGGCCAACTGGACATGGGTGCTGAGCACCCCGCACGGCGGCAGGGTCACCGCTCCCTATCTCGCCGGCACCGCCTACCCCGATGACGGCTACCAGGCCGCGCAGGCGGCGATCACGCTCGCCCAGATCCACCAGCGCAATCCCGACGCCCGCCCGGCCATGTCGGCCGCGTGGGCCGCCTCCCGCACCGCGGCCGACTGGTGCGCGGCCGCGCAGCGCTGCGCGGCGTACGAGGCGGAGGCGCCGGTCTTCACCTACCCGCGCGGCCCGAGGCCCGCACCGACCGGTCTCAGGCCCTGGATAACCCGCCTATTGCGATTACTTTGAGTAACTTTCATGTGTGCTCAGAGTGATTGCCGGGAACTGTGGAGTGGGAGGTACGGAAGGGGTAGAGGATGCCACTCCGCAGAGCGTCGGGACTGGTCGCCGGGTTTGTGTGCGCTCTCGTCGCGGCACTTGTCTGTACGACGCTGGTCTGTCCCGCGGAAGCGAACCCGAAGCCGGGCGGCGACATAGCGCAGGCCCGCAAAGCGGTCCGCGACCGCAGTCACCGGCTCGGTGAGGCGCAGGCGCAGCTCGCTCAGGCGCAGGCACGCCTGGACGATCTGCAGGCCGACGCGGAGCTCCTGATCGAGGACTACAACGGCGAGCTGGTCCGGCTCAGGACGGTCGAGCTCGCCTACCAGCAGGCGGTCGGACGGTTGCGCCAGGCGGAGCGGCAGGTCGAGGCGGCCCGTGAGCCGGTCGCGGCGATGGTCGCCGGGAGCTACGGCGAGCTCGCACTGTCCCAGCCGCTCGTCGCCATGATCGTCGATTCCGGCGGCCCCGACGGCTACCTGCATCGGGCCAGCATGCTGAACCACATCGGCGTAGAGCAGACCGCCACCCTGCAGCGGCTCCGTGACTATGAGCAGGTCTACTCCATCCTGCGCGGACAGTCGGAGCGGGCCTACGCCGCGCAGCGGGAGACGACGGAGCGGGTCCAGGCGGCCAAGTCGGCCGCCGAGAACGCGGTCGCCGCGCAGGTCGAGCAGACGGCGCAGATCAAGCGGCAGAAGGAGGAGATATCCCGGCGCCTCGACGCCGCACGTTCACGCGTCGAACGCCTGCTGCGGGCCAGGGAGGAGGCGCGCCGGCGGGCCGCCGTCTCGGCAGAAGGTCTGACGGCCCCGTCATGGGCGGTCGAATGGGCCAAGCAGGCGTCGAGCGGCACGGGCGGCATCGCCGTGCAATGGGCACTCACACAGCTCGGCAAGCCCTACGTGTGGGCCGCCGCCGGGCCGTCGAGCTACGACTGCTCAGGACTGACCATGCGCGCCTGGGAACAGGCCGGCGTCTCGCTCGACCACTGGACCGGGACGCAGTGGACGTCCGGCCCGCATGTGCCGGTCAACGACCTGCTCCCTGGAGACCTGGTCTTCTTCGCGAGCGGGTCCCGCACACCGAGCACGATCCATCATGTCGGGATCTACATCGGCCGGGGGCTGATGGTCCACGCCCCCCAGACGGGAGACGTGGTACGCATCGCATCCATGTGGCGCCCCGATCTCGTGGGCGCCACCCGGCCAGGCAGTCTTTGAGCCGTGTCCTTCGGAGGCCGCGCGAAACGTATATGGCGCCAACAGACACGGTGGGAAACCGCGTGACTCCTCCGCTCCCTGAAGAGAGCGGCTTCTCGCTTTCCTCTGCTGAGGTAGGCGACGGACAAGCCCTGCCCGTTTGGAACGAGAAAACCGTAGCAGGGAAGCGATTCCAGCGCCGGGTAAACCCGGCAGCCCTACCGTGCGACGCCCCGCGCCGGGTTTTAGACCTCTGTCTGTTCGCGGCGCCCGGAGCACCGGCGTGGGCCGCTCCTAGTGACCTTCCTGCTTGAAGCGCTTGATGGAGTTCCGGATCTCGGCCTCGGCCTCCACCCGGCCGACCCAGTTGGCGCCCTCGACCGACTTTCCGGGCTCGAGGTCCTTGTAGACCTCGAAGAAATGCTGGATCTCCAGCCGGTCGAACTCGGGGACGTGATGGATGTCACGCATGTGCTCCATGCGCGGGTCCGTGGCCGGAACGCACAGGACCTTGTCGTCGCCGCCCTTCTCGTCGGTCATGCGGAACATGCCGACCGCCCTGCACTTGATCAGGCATCCCGGGAAGGTCGGCTCCTGGAGCAGCACGAGCGCGTCCAGCGGGTCGCCGTCCTCGCCCAGCGTGTTCTCGATGAACCCGTAGTCTGCGGGGTATTGAGTGGAGGTGAACAGCATCCGATCGAGGCGGATGCGGCCGGTCTCGTGGTCCACTTCGTACTTGTTGCGTTGCCCTTTGGGAATCTCAACGACAACGTCGAACTCCACTGCGGTTCCTCCGCTCAAGCTCCCCGGGCATTCCCGGGCGGGCGTTAATGTCTCGTAGGCGAACATCGGGTTTTGGCGCGATAAGAGGTGGCATGGTGCGACGCGAGCGGTGGGTGGTGTTGTTCACCCTCGCCCTGCTGCAGGTGTTCGCCTTCGCCGCGGGCGGCTATGTGATCACCCCTGACTCCGGCGGGCTGCCGGTCCCGATCGCGTCTCCGGAACCGACTCCCACGCCGACGCCCACCCCCATCGCCACCGCAGGTCCGGTGCTGGCGGCCGGGGGCGGGCCTCTTCCCGCTAAGAGTACTTTGACCAAGCTGCTCGCCGACGCCATGGGTGACCCAGGGCTGGGCGACAGCGTCGCCGGGGCCGTGCTGGACACCGAGACCGGGGAAACGCTGTTCGACGGCGGCGCCTCGACCGCGCTCAAGCCCGCCTCGACGACCAAGGTCGTCACTGCGGTGGCGGTGCTGGCCTCGGTCGGGCCGGACACCCGGATCGCCACCAAGGTCGTCAGGGGGGCCACTGCCGACTCGATCGTCCTGGTCGGCGGCGGCGACCCCACGCTGGGCGGGCCGAAAGCGGCGAAGGACCCCGTCTATCCCCGGTCGGCGTCGCTCGCCCAACTCGCCTCCCGTACGGCGAAGGCGTTGAAGGCCGCCAAGACCACCTCGGTGGTCCTGTCCTACGACGCGACGCTGTTCGCCGGCCCGCCCACGGCCCCCGGCTGGAAGCCGACCTACGTTCCGGAGGGCAGCGTCGCCCCGGTGACCGCGCTCGCGATCGATGAGGGCCGCTCCTCGCCCGACGAGAGCGCCCGCGTCTCCGACCCGCCCCGGGCCGTGGCGGACGCCTTCGCCGCGCTGCTCGGCGACTACGGCATCAAGGTCGCCAAGAGCGTCAAGCCCGCGAAGGCCAAGCCGACCGCCACCGAGATCGCCCGGGTCGAGTCCCCGCCCATCTACCAGCTCGTCGAGCGCATGCTCACCCTCAGCGACAACGACCTCGCGGAGGCGCTCGCCCGCCAAGTCGCGATCAAGGAGAGACTGCCGCACACCTTCCTCGGCGAGGTGCAGGCGGTCCACCGGGTGCTGCGCAAGCTCGGCGTGGACGAGGGCGTGGAGGTCAACGACGGCAGCGGCCTGTCGACCCGGAACCGCATCACCCCGGCCGCGCTCGCCCGCCTGCTCGCGACGGCCGTGTCGCCGGTGAATCCGCGTCTCCACTCGCTGGTCGGCGGGCTGCCCGTCGCCGGTTTCACCGGCACCCTGCACGGAAGGTACGACAAGGCGGACTCCAGGCCCGGAGCCGGCGTGGTCCGCGCCAAGACGGGCACGCTCACCGGCGTGAACACGCTGGCGGGCGTCACCTACACGGCCGACGGACGGCTCCTCTCCTTCGCGTTCATGGCCGACGACGTGAAGGACGCCGCCAAGGCGGTGGCCGCGCTCGACCGGATGGCCGCGATCATCAGCGGTTCCTGAATCGGCCCGGACACGCGCGTCGGACGCGGACGACATACGGTGGTGAACATGCAGGTGATCGACTGGGATCTGGCCGTCGCGACCGGAGTCCGCCTTGTGCGACCCGGCCCACAAGTGAGTCGAGAAGAGGCCAAGCAGGCGGTCGCCGAGCTGAGGCGGCTGTCGCGCGAGGCCGAAGGGCATGTGCGGGATTTCACACAAATCGACTCGGCTCCGCCTGAGATCGCCACCGTCGTCGACCGGCCCGGCTGGATCCGCGCCAACGTTGACGGCTTCCGGGTGGTCCTGGAGCCGCTGACGGAGAAGATGTCCACCATGCCGGCGATCGTCAGTGCCGTCGGCTCCCGTATCACCGGCGTCGAGGTGGGCGCCGTGCTGGCGTTCCTCGCGTCCCGGGTGCTCGGGCAGTACGAGCTGTTCCTCCCGCCGGATCCCGACGGGAATGCCCCGGCGGGCCGCCTCACCCTGGTCGCGCCCAACATCGTGCACGCCGAGCGGGAGCTCGGCGCCGATCCGCGCGACTTCCGCCTCTGGGTCTGCCTGCATGAAGAGACCCATCGCGTCCAGTTCACCGGCGTGCCGTGGCTGCGGGCGTACGTCCAGGCCCAGATGACCGAGTTCCTGCTCGCCTCCGACATGGACCTGACCACGCTCCTGGAGCGGCTGCGTGCCGCGTCCGACGCGGTCGCGGACGCCTTCAAGGGAGGCGAGAGCAACCTCATCGAGGCCATCCAGACGCCGGAGCAGAAGGCCGTGCTCGACCGGGTCACCGCCGTGATGACCCTGGTCGAGGGGCATGGCGACTACGTCATGGACGCCGTCGGCCCGTCCGTGGTGCCGTCGGTGGCCGACATCCGGTCCAAGTTCCAGCGCCGCCGCGAGGGTGGGTCCCGCATGGACCTGCTGATCCGGCGCCTGCTGGGCATCGAGCTCAAGATGAAGCAGTACGCCGAAGGCTCCCTCTTCGTCCGCACCGTCGTCGACCATGCCGGGATGGATGGCTTCAACCGGGTCTGGACGTCTCCCGACACGCTCCCCACGCGGGAGGAGATCGCCGATCCGCACGCCTGGATGGGCCGTGTGCTCGGTGCCAACGCCGTTGAGGCCCCTCACCCCGAGTCGTGACCTCGCGCGGGCCGCCCCGACCGGCACCGGCCCGCGTCCGGGTCGGTCGAGCGGCGGTGGTGCGGAAACCGGCCCGCGTCCGGGTCGGGCTTCCCGGCTCTGTTGCGGCAGTCTCTGGTGCGGCGGTGTGGCAGCGCCGGCTCGTTTCGTGATTGGCCGGTCGCCGGGGCGAGCGGAGAGAATGGCGTCATGGGACCGAATCCGGCGGTGGCCGACGTCCGCCGTGCCGTACGGCTCTCGCTCGCGGATGTGAACCCCGGAGAGCTGGTGGTGGTCGCGTGCAGCGGCGGGGCCGACTCGCTCGCGCTCGCTGCGGGGCTCGGATTCGTCGCACCACGCGCCGGCCTGCGGGCCGGCCTCCTGACCGTCGATCACGGCCTGCAGGACGGCTCCGCGTCCCGTGCCCACGATCTCGTACGGCTCGCGCCCACGCTCGGCCTGGATCACGCCGAGGTTCTGAGCGTGACCGTGGGCAAGGCGGGCGGCCCCGAGGCGGCCGCCAGGGACGCCCGCTACGCGGCCCTCTCGTCGGCGGCCGAACGGCTGGGGGCGGCCGCCGTGCTGCTCGGGCACACCTTGAACGATCAGGCCGAAACGGTGCTGCTGCGGCTGGCGCGGGGGAGCGGCAGCAGATCCCTGGCCGGCATGCCGGAGATCTCCGGCGTGTACCGGCGGCCGCTGCTCGCTCTCAGCCGTGAGAGAACACGGCAGGCGTGCGCCGCGCTCGATCTCAAACCTTGGGAGGACCCGCACAACGCCGATCCGGCCTATGCCAGGCCCCGGGTCCGGCACGAGGTGCTCCCCGTCCTGGAGGCGGCGCTCGGGCCGGGCGTCGCCGAGGCGCTCACGCGGACCGCGCGGCTCTGCCGCGACGACGCGGACGCCCTGGACGAATGGGCCGACGCCCTCTACACCGAGTCGGGTGGTCCCGGCGTGGACCTGGCGGTGGCCGTGCTCGAAAAGGCGCCGGGAGCGGTGCGGCGCAGGGTGATCCAGCGCGCGGCCGTCGAGGCGGGCGCCCCCGCGTCCGCCCTCGCCGCC
>JBIOWF010000164.1:0-42921 GCA_044868295.1 Microtetraspora sp.
ACGCGAGCGACCTCGCCGCTCCCGGCCCGGCCAGCGCGCGCCTGGCGCTGCTGGCGGTGCGGGCGGGGGCGACCCACTACGTCGCGGGGCCGGGCAGCCGCGCGTACATGCGGGTCGAGGAATTCGAGCGCCGGGGCGTCACCGTGCTGTGGCAGGCCTGGCAGCACGACGCCGACGCCTGCGACGTCGGCGCCGGCGCGGGCGCGGGCGCGGGCGACTGGAGCTACCTGGACTACGTCGCGCGGTACGGCCGGGCCTCGCTCATCGGCCTGCTCCAGCGGATCCGGGCCACCTACCGGGCTCGCTGCGCCCGCCTGCCGGAGGTCGAGGCGGCGTCTCAGCCCTTGAGGTAGCGCCGGAACGCCTTCGCCTCGACGGCGTACCCCGCCGCGCGGAACATGCGGTGCGCGACCGCGTTCTCGGGGCTCGACACGGCGTGGATCCGGTAGCAGCCGGCCGCCGCGGCACGCTCGGCCGACGCGTTCAGCAGAAGCGTGCCCACCCCGAGCCGACGCCATCGGGGGTCGACCGCGATGTTCTCGATCAACGCCCAGGGGTCGGCCTCCCCCAGCAGGCTGGGAACCATCAAAAGGTGCAGACACCCGACGATCCGCCCAGAGCGTCCAAGGTCGTGGCCGCTTCCGGAACCGCCAGGGCGCTCGACGCCGGGAACGCTCTCGGCGACGAGGACCTCGTGGCCATCTTGCCGCCCGATGGATGCCCAGGCGTCAAGCGCGGCCCGGGAGACCGGAGCGGCCGGGAGCCCCGGCCGGAGATGGCGGAGAATCGCCACGATCTCGGCAAGATCGTCCTCACGGGCACTGCGGACGCGCGCCACAGGCGCTCGCTCAATCACACGCGATGCTAACCCGCGACACGTCACTCGAATCCAATCAAGAAGGCCGCACCAGGCGCGGCCTCGGTCGGCCATCCTTGGACAGAAGCGGGGCGGCCGTCGCCCGGCGCCCCCCGCCTCCCGCGCGCAGCAAAGGACCCGCACCATGCACGCGATCAGCCGCCTCACCGCTGACGACTTTCCCGACGGCGTGAAGGGCCTCGCCGACGCCGTTGCCAGCGGCGCCTACCTCGGCTTCCTCTCCCCCTTCGACCAGAACTCAGCCTCAGACTGGTGGTATGCCCAGGCGCCCGCCGTGGCCGACGGCCGCCTCATCGTCTGGGTCTCCCGCGATCACGAAGGCATCAACGGCACCGTTGGTCTCGCCTTCGAGCCCAAGGCCAACGGGCGCCACCGCGCCGAGGTGGTCAAACTGATGGTCCACCGCGACGCCCGCGGCCAAGGCCTGGCGCGAGAGCTTGTCACAACCGCCGAAGAGGCGGCCGCCCAGGCCGGAGTCACGCTCCTGCTGCTGGACACGCAGACCGCCAGCGAGGCGGAACACCTCTACCGCGCCACCGGCTGGACCCGCTACGGCATCGTCCCCGGCTACGCCGCCGACCCGGACGGTTCCCTCCAGGACTGCAGCTTCTTCTACAAGCGACTCGGCTGAACCCGCCCAGGCTCGCCGTGGTCAGAGATTCCGGGGCGGCGAGCCGAGGCGTGCATCTGCTCATGCGGTCCCGTCGCCGGGCCGTACACCATGGTCAGCCCTGGACGGTGGGCCTCGTTCCGATTACGGCGGTGGCGTCCAGTTCCTCGGAACTGGCGACCTGCGGGACGAGCCCGGCCCGGCCGACGGCTTCGACGGTCCGCGGAGCCTGGCGCTCGCTCGTCTCGACCAGCAGGCAACCGCCGGGCGCCAGCCACGCCGGCGCCGCGTCGATCACCCGCCGTACGACGTCGAGCCCGTCCGCGCCGCCGTCGAGTGCCACCCGCGGCTCGTGTATGCGGGCCTCCGGGGGCAGCAACCCGATCGCCTGGGTGGGCACGTACGGCGGGCTGGCGACCAGGACGTCCACGCGGCCCCGCAGCGAGGCGGGAAGCGGCTCGTAGAGGTCGCCTTCGTACACCAGACCACCGGAGGCGGCGAGGTTGCGATGGGTGCACCGCACCGCGGCGGGGTCGATGTCGACGGCGTGTAACTCGACCTGGTCCAGAGCCGCGACCAGGGCGGCGCCCATCGCGCCCGAACCGCAGCACAGGTCGACGACGACGGCTCGCGGCCGGGAGAGGCAGGCGGCCTGGCGGACAAGGAACTCGGTGCGACGCCGGGGCACGAAGACTCCGGCGTCCACGACTATCCGCAGGCCGGAGAACTCCGCCCAGCCCAGGACGTGTTCGAGGGGCAGGCCGCGGACTCGCCGGTCCACCATGGCGGCCAGGTCGGCCGGGGTCCTCGCCGAGGAGACGAGCAATCGCGCCTCGTCTTCGGCGAAGACACAGCCCGCGGCCCGGAGCATCGTGATGACGACGGATAGAGGGAGAGAAGAAGACAGGGAAGCCGACACGGAAAACCTTTCGGGACGCCGATGGGCGCTCCCTCGGTCACCTATGCCCGGTGGACCGTACGGCCGTGAGATGGGAGCACCCAGCCTGATACAGCGGTAATGGGGCTCACCTCCTCGGTCGATCACTGCTGGGGACGGCAACATTACCTGAGCCGGACCACCGACGTCGACGGCCACCCGCCCATCTGACGAAGCCGGCTGCCGGGCGCCGTTTCCCGATCACTGGGAGGCGGCCGCGGTCGGCTAAGGTGACGAAGGAAATGCTGTTCGTAGCCGTTCATTGCCGAAGGGACCGATTCGGTCGCTTCGTATGGGAGACCTCGCGCGGTGCCTGAGAAATGCGACCATGTAGAGCTCGTCCCCTTCTCTGTGGAGGGGGGAGATCGCGCCGGTCTGCGCGCCGACTGCGAGAGCTGCTTCGCGCTGTGCTGCGTGGCGCTGCCCTTCTCAGCCTCGGTGGACTTCGCGATCGACAAAGCCGCCGGACAGGCGTGCCCCAATCTGCGGCAGGATTTCCGCTGCGGCATTCACACCCGCCTCAGGCAGCAGGGCTTTGCGGGCTGCACCGTGTACGACTGCTTCGGCGCGGGACAGAAGGTGTCCCAGATCACCTTCGGCGGGCAGGACTGGCGGCGGGCCCCGGACACCGCGAGGCGGATGTTCGAGGTTTTCCCGATCATGCGGGACCTCCATGAGCTGCTCTGGTATCTGACCGAGGCGCTGACGCTACGACCGGCGCGCTCCCTCCACGATGAGCTCAGGCTCGCGCTGCGGGAGACCGAGCGGCTCACTCACGACAGCCCCGATGTCCTTTTGAAACTGGACGTGGCGGCGCACCGGCGAGACGTCAACGACCTGCTGCTGCGCGCGAGCGAACTCGTGCGGGCCGAAGTCCGGCACAAGAAGAAGGACCGCAGAGGAGCAGACCTCATTGGCGCCAAGCTCAAAGGCGCCGATCTGAGAGGCGCCAATCTGAGAGGCGCATATCTCATCGGGGCTGATCTGAGAAAGGCCGACCTGAGGGTGGCCGACCTCATCGGGGCCGACTTGCGTGGTGCCGACCTCAGCGGAGCCGATCTCACCGACAGTTTCTTTCTCATCCAGGCCCAGCTGGATGCGGCGAAGGGCGACACCGAAACCCGGTTGCCGCCATCGCTTTCCCGGCCGCCGCACTGGCACTGGCGGTCATAGGGCCTCTCCCCTGACCCAAAATGCGTTTTTTATAAATCAAGCCCTGCTGCGCGACGCCCACATCGGCGCCCCACCCGCGTTGTCGCCCGTAGACCACCGCTGCGGGCTCCTCCTCCGCCTTGCGATCCACCAATCTGGATCGCCGCTCGCGACGGGCGGCATTTACAAAAAACTCCCTAGACCGCTGACCAGCCGTTGTCGACGGCGAGGACGACGCCGTTGATGTTGCTGGCGGCGTCAGAGGCGAGGAAAACGATGGCGGCGGCCTGTTCGTCCGCCGCGGACATCCGGTCCATGATGCCGGCGTTGTTGACGAGCACGTCCAGGCCGCCGAAGGTGTCCACCGCGGCTGCGACGACCTCGCCGACCACCGTGGGGTCACTCAGGTCGCCGGTGACCGCGACCGCGGTGCCGCCCGCCGCCTGAATCTCCGCCACGACGGCCTGGGCGGCGTCTCCGTTGAGATCGGCCACCACCACGTTGGCGTCCTCCTGCGCGAAGCGCAGGGCGGCGGCCCGCCCGATGCCGGATCCGGCCCCGGTCACGATGACGCTGCTGTCTGCCAGGCCACTGCTGCTCATGTTTTCCGCTCCTTCGCGGTCGTGCGTTTGTGCCGCTCTCATCGAGAGCTTGCTGTCCGCCGATGAGACCTGGTCAGGACCGTACGACTTTTTGTCGCTATGTGCCAGATAGTCAGGGGATGACAAATAGTGGTACCGTCCCGGGAGTATGCGCACCGTGGGCAGGGAGGTCGGGTGTCGCGCGATCCAGGTGCGCCGGTCGGGGTGGCCGAGACTCGCACGACGGGGCGGACCGGGCGCCCGCCCCTGACCGAACGGCGCAAGGCCGCGACCCGTCTGGAGATCGCCCGCGAGGCGGTCCGCCTGTTCACCGCCAACGGCGTCGCCGGCACATCCGCCGAGGAGATCGCCATGGCGGCCGGCATCTCCGCTCGCACGCTGTGGCGCTACTTCCCGAGCAAGGAAGCCTGCGTCATGCCCCTGCTGACCGGCGGTATCGAGCTCACCGTGCGCTGCCTGCGCTCATGGCGCCCCGACCAGGGCGTGGCGGAACTCGCCGACGCCATGCTCCGCGGCGGCGGCGGGCTCGCCGCCGACAGAGCGCCACTGCTGAACCTGGTACGCCTGACCGGCGGCGAGCCGGGACTGCGCGCGGTGTGGCTGGAGGCGCACAGGGAGGCCGAGCCGGTTTTCGCGGCCGCGCTCGCCCAACGCGCCGGGATGTCCGGCCCCGACCTCGCCATCACCGTGCAGGCAGCCATGATCAACGCTGCCCTGCGGACGGCCGTGGAGCACTACGCCCGCACCACCGACCCGGCCGCCGTCGAGGAGGCGGGCCTGCTGGAAGAGCTGGTGAGCCAAGCACTGCTGACCACCGCCCGCGGCTTCTCGCACTAGGCACACGAAGCTGTCCGAGAAGGCGGCGAGGAGCACCTGCGCTGGCGCCGGATGATCACCAAGTGGTTCACGGCCAAGCGCATGAGCGCGCTGCGGCCGGGGATCGAGGCGATGGCCGAGCGGCTCATCGACGACATGGTGAAGCTCGGTCATCCGGCCGATCTCAAAGCGAGCCTGGGTTTCCCGCTGCCGGTGTGGGTGATCTGCGACATGCTCGGCGTACCCGACTCGGACCGGGACACGTTCTCCTACTGGTCCGACACATTGCTCAACCTGACCCGGTACACCGAGGCCGAGATCGAGGCGGCGCAGGCCGAGTTCGTCCAGTACATGGCCGCCCACATCGCCGCCAAACGCGCGCGGCCGGGCGACGATCTGCTCAGCGAACTCATCACCGCCACCGACACCGAGGGCGACCGATGGTCCGACGCCACTCTGGTGGCCACCGTACGGGACTGGGTGGCCTGCCTGTCGCGCCCCGTCGCCGAGCATCTGGCCGCCCTGGGCAACCCCACCTGGTTCGCCCGGTTCGCCGCCCAGGTGATGACCGACCCGGCGTTCCGCAACATCATGATCGACGAGACGCTCAGCGCGCCCTCGATGCACCAGATTCTCGACGGGCTCAACCGGTGCCTTCCCGACTTTCCGGCCGAAGTGCGGGCCGAGCGTGGTGACATGGCCCGCCAGTTGATGGTTCATATGTACGCCGAACGTGAACGCGCTCTCGCCGAGGGAACCCCCACACCCCGGTCCAGCTGGGACGACGCCGCGAGCGGGCTGATCGACGCGCTCGTCGGGTTGTGGCTGGCACCCATCACGCCGCGCCCATGACGGCACGGCCCCGGACCTTTCACAAACCGTAGACAGAGGTGAACCGACGATGAAAGTAAGCGTGGACGAGGACAAGTGCTGCGGTGCCGGCACGTGTGTGATGCTCGCGCCGGAGGTGTTCGACCAGCGAGACGACGCGATCGTGATCCTGCTCGACGCGGAACCGCCCGCGCGCCTGCACGCGACGGTCCGCGAAGCCGCTGACGTGTGCCCCGCGGCCGCTATCAAGCTGATCGAGAGCGCCTGAACCATCCCTCCAGCTCTCCCCGGGCGGCAGACCGGCGGTGGTCGCCGAACCTGTTCGGTCGGCAGGGCGTAGCGGCGGGTGGTGTCCAGCGAGCCGCGCCCCAGCAGTTCGGCGACCAGGATGGGGGGCAGATTCCGGAAGTCATGAGGTAAAGTAAAGACACCGAGGACTTTTCGAGCGTTGGCACTCAGGTCTGCGTCGCCCCCGGCGAATCATCACCGGCCCCTTTGAATGGGCCCGGACAGGCCAGGCGACCATGACGCCGACACTTCTTTCTCGACCCGCACCGCTCAGCTCCGCCTCGTCCGCGATCCCTCGGGTCGATTCCGCGCTACGGCTCAGTCTCCACCCGGTGCTGGATCGGCGAGCCATGGTGGACGGGGCCTGGTGGCCCTACTCCCGCGACATGGCGGCCGAGCTGCCCGATCTCATCGCCGCTGTCGACCAGCGACTGGGCCGGACCACGGTGCGGGTAGGCGTGCACCAGGACGCGTGGCAGAGCATCCCACGCCGCATCCCGGCCCGCGGGCGGCAGGTCCGCATCGACTGGTTCCGCCACACCGACCCGCGCGTGATCACTCTCTTCTTCGCCGCCGGCGAGCCGGTCGTCTTGCTGCTCGTCCCGTCGGGTACCGCGGCCGGTCCCGCCGAGGCCACACTCAAGCTCACCGCCCAGGACGCCGCCGGCCTGACGCCCGACGACATCCGCACCCTCGCGCACCTGTCGGCCGACCCCGCTCCGCGGGCGCCGGCCGACGGCTCGGCCCGCTGGGAGAACGAGGGCGGGTCGGTCATCGGCCGGGAGGCGACCTCCTCAACCAACGGACCGTCAGCATCGGCGTGACCCACGTGCCGCCTGCCGGCCGGATCGAGCGGTCCAGGCACCGCCCGTACTGGCGGCGGGCCGATCTTCGGCCGGCAGGCATCTCGCCCATCTCAGCTTCTCCAGTGAGGAGACTTCCATGACCGTCATCGACACCACCACCCCACTCAGCGGGGCGACCGCCTCGGCGCCGACCCTCGTGCATCTGTCGGGGGACATCGACATCTTCACCACGGCTCAGCTGCGCCAGCGGCTGCTGAACACCCTCAACTACAGCACCGACCTGCTCGTCCTGGACCTGTCCCAGGTCGCCTTCTGCGGTGCCGGCGGACTGGGCGTGCTGCTCGGCGTGCAACGCCGTGCCCGGGCCCGGGGCATCACGCTGGCCCTGACCGGCGTTCCGCCACGCATGGCCCGATTGCTCCGCATCAGCGGCCTGGCCCACCGCTTCCCGATCATGGCCTGACCTGCATGCCAACCACCCGCAACCCTGCCGAGGCGAGTTATGACGGCAGCTCGCCGTTCCCGCCCGTCCAGCAGCGCCTCGGCGTCCCTGCTGGACAGGCGGCGCCGGCCGGCCCGGCGCTCACCGTCAACGCGTGAGTGAAGCCGGGCCAGAGGTCGCGCTCTCCGACGCCGTATCGATCACTTCGTCCAGGACATCGCGGGAGCGAACCAGATCGATGATCATGCGGTTGATGCGGTCGCGTTCCGCGGCGAGCGCGTCGACCAGCGCCGGGGTGGCGATCTCGTTCGGGCCGCCGTCCGTATCTCTCATGCAGGGCAGCAGCTGTGCGATTCCCTGCGGCCGCTACGTCACCGGCACCGCCCTCGCCGTGGACGGCGCGACCGGCTCCAGCGGCTCCCCCAGCCCGTCACGATCGTCCACGGCGCCGGGGAGCCCCTGCTGCGCCCGGCACCGCGCGGCGCCCGCGTGCTCGTGCTCGGGAGGGCGCACAACCCTCAGCTCGAAGCGCCGCAGGAACTCGCCGCGCTGATCGGCGAACACCTCCGCGCGCACGAGGGCCGGGAGCTCCCGTCCGGCCGATCGACGGCGGCGAGTACCGTACCGGCGCCACCAGGGTCGTGACGGCCTCGGGCTCTCCGGATACCGGCGCCCGCCTTCCGGGTCCGCGTGGATGGTCGAGTCCCGGACCGGCATGCAGGCCGCACGCCCACCTCATCGAGGTCCGCGTGGGTCACGGGGGCGGCGTCACGGCCGCGTTGTCATTTGTGGTGGACGACCGCGACCGGGCAGGGGGCGCCGTGGAGCACGGCCTGGGTGACCATGCCGAGCGGGGGCCCTTCGGGGTCCCGGTGCGTCCGATCACCGACCACCACAAGCTGGGCACCGTCACCTGCGGCGATCAAGGCCTCGTCCGGTGGCCGCGCCGCGAAGGCGGTGGTGACCTGCACGTGCGGGTATTTCTCGCACCACGGCGTCACGAACCGCTGGAAGCGGGCTCCGGCCTCGCGCCACAGCGCCTCGTCCGCCTCCTGCGACGCGTGCACGGCGTGCAGCGTGCTGCGGCGCAGCGCCGCTTCCTCGAGCGCGAACGCCAGCGCGGCCTCGCTCGCCGCCGACCCGTCGACGCCGACGGCGATCCGGCCGGTCGAGGAAGGGGCCGAGGGCGGCACGACGATCACGGGACGCGACGCGTACGCGGCGATCTGCGCGGCGGTCGAGCCGATCGGCAGCTCCTCGAAGCCGCCCAGCCCGCGCGCGCCGACCACGATCAGCTCCGCCGACGCCGACGCCGCTTCCATGAGGAGCACCGCCGCCGGGGAGCCCGTCTCCAGCCTGGGGCGCACGGTCAGCCGCGGGGCCAGCGTCCCGGCCAGCGAAACGGCCTTTCCGAGGACGATCTCGGCGGAACGCCGTACCGCGTCCTGCACAGACGAGTCGCCGGCGGGTATCAGCACCGGCCAGTGCCAGGCGTGGCAGACCACCAGAGGCGCATACCTCAACTGTGCCTCCCGGACCGCCCAGCGCAGCGCGATCTCGCTCGCCGCCGATCCGTCGTATCCGGTCAGGATCGGACTGTGGGACTCATCTGATCGCATGGCCGCCTCCTCTCCGGTCACGGCGGACGAGCCGCCGCTATCGCCTGACGCTGATCACGAGGTAACAGGAAGTCGGGCCACTCGATCCACGAGCAGGCCCATTAAGGTCAGCGCGAACATCCCCCGCCAGTGATGATCATCACAGGTACGGGTAGGGGACGCGGAGCAGGTCGTCGGTGATGAAGGTCAGCCCGTCCGCCCGCACCCCCAGGACTCCGTCGACGGCCCGGACCGCGGAGACGACGTGGCCGAGCTGTGAGCGCCGGCCGATCCGGCCCGCCAGCGTGACGACGCCCGCCTCGATCCCGACGGTCAGCCCCTCGGGCGCCAGGTCGAGCCGCTCGAAGATCTCGGCGATCTCCCGCTCGATGTCCTCCGCCGGCCGGCTGAAGATCTTGAGCAGGTCGCGCTGGTGGACGATCCCCGCGATGCGGCCGGTCTCGGCGTTGATCACCGGCAGTTGCTTGACGCGGTTCTTGTGCATCAGATGGGCCGCCTCCCGGACCGAAGTCGCCTCCGTCACCGTGATCGCGGGGCTTGTCATCATCTCCCGAGCCGTGGCCCCCGCGGCCTTCCTGTGCTCCCGGCGCCGTCTGCGGCTCTCGAACAGGCTCTCGCCCCGGGACGAGGCGGTCTCCTTCAGCAGCAGGTCGTCCTCCGAGACCACGCCGACCGGATGCCCGTCCGCGTCGATCACCGTGAGCGCGCCGACCTCGAAACGACGCATCGCGTCGACCAGGTCGGTCAGCGTCGCATCCTCCTGGGCAGCGACCGCCATCATGCTCATGACGTCCTTCACCGTCATCATCGCCGGCCTCCTTCGTCCCGCCCTGTCTCTCGAGGGTCCACCGCGGAAACCGCCCTGGTCAGCGGCAAAGGTCCCCGATTCGAAGGACTTCCGGCCCGGGTCACGGAAAAGGTCTTTCGTCCCACTTTCTGCGGGCCGGAAGACGGTGTCGGGAAACCCCTGCCCGGGAGATGCTGAAGCCACTCACAGACGAGCTCACCGACGAACGGGGGGATTCTCATGACCAAGCGCACCCCGGCCCCAGGCGATCTGGGCCGCCGAGTCACGCGACGACGCGAGGCGCTCGGGCTGACCCGCGACCAGCTCGCCCAACGCGCCGGAATCGACCCCGGCTACCTCGACTACCTGGAGCAGAGCGCCGGCCCGGCCAGCTCGAGCACCGTCTACCAGCTCGCCACGGCTCTGGAGACCAGCAGCGACGAGCTGCTCGGCGGGAACGTGGACCTGCCGCCGGGGCGCGGACGCCCGGCGGCCCGGCCGAGGCTGGAAGAGCTCGACCCCGACACGTGCCTGCGGCTGATCTCCCCCGGCGGAGTCGGGCGGGTCGGCTTCACCGACATCACCGGACCCATGGTGCTCCCGGTCAACTACGTGATCCACGAGGGGACCGTGCTGTTCCGCACCGCCTTCGGCGGCCCGATGGACGAGGGCCTGCGCACCGGCATCGAAGGCGCAGAATTCACGATCGCATTCGAGGTCGACCGCATCGACGACCCCAACCGGGAAGCCTGGAGCGTGCTCATCAGGGGCGGCCTCCACCACGTCTCCTCCGACGAGGAGCGCGCAGCCGTGACCCCGGCCGGCGTGGAACCCTGGGCGGGCGGCGAACGGGAACTCTACGTCCGGATCACCCCCTCCGAGATCACCGGCCGCCGCATCCACCGCGCCTGAGGCCGGCGAAACCGCCTCCCCGGCGCGAGCCTCGCCCGCCGCCTGACCTCGATCGGACACACGACGGGAGGCCGCCCTTCAGGCGTACCCGCCTCTCAGCCCGGCCTTCCAACGGCGTACCGGGCGACGGCCCGCCGGAGCCGTCAGTTCCGTGCCCGTCAGCACCCGTCAGTTGTCGGCGGTCAGCCGGATGAACTCCTCGAGAGAGAACCGGCCGTCCCCGTCCACGTCGCCGTCGAGCTCCAGCGCGCCGAGCGCCTCGGCGGGAAGCCCCGGAAAGTGCGCGGCGAACTCCTCCTCCGTGATGAAGCCGTCACCATCGGTGTCGATCGAGTCGAATTCCCGCTTGAGCGCTGCCACCTGCTCGTGCGTGAGTTCTTCCGGCACAGGGACCCGCCTCCAACGTAAGGATCCGGCATCGATACCAGACAACCTAGTACGACGGTGTCCGGCGACGCGGCCCGGCCTGGCGGGAGACGCGCCACAGCCGCCGGGCCAGCGCCAGAACCGGCCAGGCCAGGTTGCCGCGCCGAAAGCATCACGCGTGGCCGCCAACCGCTCGTCCGCTACCGCCTGTGTCGGCCACATGAGCGGTGAGCGCCGACGGCGGTGCCGTGAATCCCTTCACCAGCAGCCAAACCGCCAGCACCATCTCGTTCAGCGCCAATGGGAAGACAAGAACGGCGTGGAACGCCGAGGACGGGGCGAGCAGGCCGAACATCATGAGGAAGGCATCGGCCAGGTACGGCACCACCGCGACAAGCGCCCAGCCGGCTATCCATCGGGGGACGAGTCTCGACCGGTACAGCAGGTAATTGAGGAGCAGGGCACTGAGGCAGAAGAACAAGCTGCCGGCGTGGCCCCACAGGTCGTATGTCTGTGTCAATATCCGGACGGTATCCAGGTACGCCGCGTTGGCAGGTGTGCCGGCGCCGGACTGAGCGGTGCCTATCGCCACCATCATGAGGGGACCGACGGCGGCGGGAAGCAGGAGGACGACCTCGATGATCCTGGAGGCGACGTAGCCGAGCGCGGATGCCTCGCCGTGTTTCTTGAGAACCGGAAACAGCGTCGGTGGGATCATCGCGATCGCGAGGGTCATGACCAGCACCATGACGGCGCCCGCCGATATTCTGTGCGCCCTGTCGGCAATGGATTGGGGTGAGTGCAGGGTATCGAGCGGCCCGAGAAGGACCACGCTGAGCACTCCCGCGGCCGTCGCGGTGAGGAACAGAAAACCCGCCATCCGTGCCGTTGTCCGCCTGTGCATACTCTCGCTCCGTCAGTCCGATGTTTCTTTCCGCCACGATCGGGCCCTCGACCGCTCCGCCGTCCGGGGCTCCGGCCGGCCATGCGACCGTTGGCCCGTCGTGGCCACCACGCCGATGGTCGCTGACACCGGTGTGCGGACGGTGGGTTCCCGGTGTGCGGGCGGTGGGGCTGGGCGGGCTTGCCCAGCGTTCGGGACTGTGGCAGTCTCGGCGAAGGTCGACGTCCGGGAGCAGCCCTGTGGTGCGGATCGGTCTGCTCGGTGGTGTCCGCGCCGCTACCGAAGACGGCCGGCCGATCGACATCGGTCCGGCGAAGTCGCAGACGGTGCTCGCGGCGCTGGCCTTGTCGCCCGGGACACCGCTGGCGGTGTCGCGCCTGGTGGAGCTCGTGTGGGGTGACGCTCCCCCACGAACGGCGCACAAGACTCTGCAGTGGCACGTAGCGCGGCTGCGCAAGGGCCTCGGTCCCGCGACGATCGTGCGGGTCGGTGCCGCGTACCGCCTCGACGTGGCGCCTGACGCGGTCGACGTGACGCGCTTTCAGCGGTACGTGCGCGAAGGTGATCTCGCTGCGGCCCTCGCGCAGTGGAGCGGAACTCCCCTGGCCGGTCTGGACGCGCCCGGCCTCGCGGCGGCGGTGGCCGGTCTGACCGAACAGTGGCTGGGCGCCGTCGAGGCCGACCTTGAACGCCGTGTCGAGGCCGACCCGCAGGGGGTTGTCGGTCCATTGACGGAGCTCGCGGAGCGTTATCCCCTCCGCGAAGGTTTCTGCGCCCTGCTGATGACGGCTCTGTACCGGGTGGGCCGCCAGGCCGACGCCCTCGCGGCCTTTCGGCGGGCCCGGCACCATCTCGTCACGCATCTCGGTGTCGAACCTGGACCGGCGTTGCGCGAGCTCGAGTCGCGGATCCTCGACCACGACGAGCGACTTCGCGGACGTACCGCACCAGACGGGGCGACGGCCGGCCTTCTGGACCGGAGCGACCTGCACGATCTCGGATGCTTCTGCCTGGACGGCGTTCCAGGCGACCAGCCCACCGTCCAGATAGGCGAGGGCGAGCACGCACCGATACGGCTGACCGGGATCCGGCGGGGCAACCTACCCCTTCACGTTGGCCGCCTCATCGGCCGCGACGGGGACCTTCGGGCCGCCGCCGACGCGCTCGCGCGGTCCCCGATCGTGACCTTGGTGGGACCGGGAGGGATCGGCAAGACCCAGCTCGCGCTGGCGGCGGCCCGCACCGCGGCAGCCGATCACGGGTGGGACGGGTGGCTGATCGAGCTGGCGGAGATCACATCGCCGGCCGACGTGCCCCGCGCGGTCGCCGACGTGTTGGGGGTCGCGCAGCGTCCGGGACATACCCTGACCCGATCGATCGTCGCGGTCCTGCGGTCGCGCCGGGCATTGTTGGTCATCGACAACTGCGAACACGTCATCGACGGCGCGGCCGAGCTCGCACAGGCCATCGTGGCGGGCTGCCCGCAGGTGCGCGTGCTGGCCACCGCACGGGAACGTCTCTCCGTCGCGGGCGAACAGGTGCTGGTCGTGGAACCACTGGATCCGGCCGCCGGCGCCGAACTGTTCCATGCCCGCGCGCTCGCCGCCGACCGGACCTACGATGCGCGCGCGCATCATCACCACGCCGAGGAGATCTGCCGGCGGCTCGACGGCATACCGCTGGCCATCGAGTTGGCCGCCGCCCGGACGATGAGCCACCGGCCGGTCGACCTCGTCGCCCGGCTCGACGATCGTCTCCGGGTGACCGGTGGCCGCCGGACCGGCACCGCACGGCACCGCACGTTACGGGCAGCCATCCAATGGTCCTACGACCTGCTCACGCCCGCCGAGCGGACACTGCTCCAACTCCTGTCCGTCTTCAACGCGCCGTTCGACCTCGGCGCGGCGGAAGCCGTCGCCGACGAGCAGGACGTCGACGACCTTCTGGGCGACCTGGTCGAGCGGTCGATGGTCACGGTCGCCTTCGGCCCGTCGGGCCGGCGTTTCCGACTGCTGGAGACCATGCGCCAGTTCGCCGCCGAGCACCTGCGTGAGCATGGGCATACCGACCTTGCCGCCCGGCGCCACGCGCGTTGGTGTCTGCGCGAAGTCACCCACATCCACCGCCTGCTCACGGGTCCGGGCGAGATCGAGGGCGTCACTCGCCTCGGCGACCTCTGGGCGAATCTGCGTGCGGCCGTCACGTGGGCGTGCGCGGCCGGAGACCCGCGGCTGGCCGACGCGCTGGTCCGGCCGGTCGTTACGGAACTCCCCCTGCGGGGGCGGCAGGAAATCGGCGGCTGGGCCGAGCGCATCCTGGCCACGACGTCGGCGCAGGACCAGGACCTGCGTGCCTTCTGGCTCGTCTGGGTCGCCGAGCGCCACACCCAGAACGCCAACCCGGCGGGCTACCGCCATGTGGCGGACCGGTGCGGCGAACCGGGCCGCCCACTGAGCCGCCCACTGAGCCGCCCACTGAGCCGCTACGCGCACGCGTACGCATCCGGCGACGGAGAAACCCTGCGGCGGCGCCTGCCGGACGCCGTCGCCGATCTACGCCGCCAGGATGAGCGGTATCTCGCGGCGTTCCTCGAAATGACTTCGGCAGGGCCGCTGCTGGGCATCGGGCGTTTCGAGCAGGTCGACACGTCGGTCTCGGCCCTGGCGGATCGGTATCGGATCCACGGACCGCCGACCCTCCTGCACTGGGCGCTGCAAACCCTCGGCTACTCGGCCTCGTTCCAGGGCCGGCACGACGACGCCGAACGGTTTTTCGACGAGGCGGCCCGCGTCGATGTCCCCGCGGGCACGCTGTCGGCCAACAAGACCACCGAAGCCCGGTCCGCGTTCCGGCGAGGCGACCGGCTGAGAGCCTTTCAACTCCTCCGGTCCCACATCGACGAACTGATCGACACCGACAACGTGATCGCCGCCAGCGTCGTCTCCATCGAATTCATCAACATGATGGCCGCGATCGACCGGACCGCCGAGGCGGCCCACATGCTCGGATATCTTGAGGCGGCGGGCGACTTCGGCGCCCTGGCCGCCCGGACTCTCGTCACCGAAGCCACCAACAAGATCGCTGCCAGCGTCCGACACGGCTCAGGTCCGACACCGGCATCCGTGCGCCACATCGACGACCGCGCCGCCCTCACATACATGCGTGACGTTCTCGTAGAGCTCGTAGAGCTCGCTCAGCCTGGCGCGCAGCCCGGAACCTCTGCCAGTTGACCGTCTACTGAGCCCTACCGCGCCGGCGCGATGTTGGCGTTGAGATGGAAGAGGTTCTCCGGATCGTAGTCGGCCTTGACACGGGCGAGCCGCTCATACTTCGCCGGGCCGTACGAGGCCCGCACCCGGTCCTCCTCGAACTCCGACATGAAGTTGACGTAACTTCCCGCGCCCTCGGCGTGCGGCCGCAGCGCCTCCCACAGCTCGCGCACCCACGCCCGCTCGCCGTCCAGCAGAGCCGGGTCCAAGGTGAGCCCCGTGATGGACACCGCGAAACGCGGCGTCCGGGCACCCCCGAAGGCCGTGGCGTCCTCCGCCACCTCGGTGTACGCACCGTCCAGGTGGAAGGTCGGCACGAACGACATCGGCGACTTCTTGCGCGGCACGAGCCGGCTCATCACCGCGATCGCGTCGTCGCAGAGCGTGGGAAGGTACAGGCTCTTGTCATAGGCCAGGACTCCCCACGGCGCGCTGTCGTCGATCATCTTCTGCAGCCGTGTGTACGGCATGGGCGCCGCGAACTCGAACAACGGCGGCAGCGCGTCCCGGATCGTCGTCATCGACGCGGCATGCCGCTCCGGTGACGAGAAGCCCGCGACGATCAACGCGTTTCCCAGCGTGAAGTGATACTTCTCCGGCACGAAAGGCGCGGGAGGGGCGTTCATCCCGAAGGCCATCAGCGCTCCGCTGTGATCCGGCAGGGCCGCCATGGCCTCACGGCACGTACGCACCGCCTCCTCCCCGCGTTCCGTCTCCCAGAACAGCAGGCCGACGTGCACGGTCGGCCCGACGGGATACAGCCGATAGGTGAACGAGGTCACCACCCCGAAGTTGCCGCCACCGCCCCGGATCGCCCAGAACAGGTCCGGATGGTCGTCGAACGAGGCCCGCACGTACTGCCCATCGGCGAGGACGACGTCGGCCGAGTCCAGGTTGTCGGCCGTCAGGCCGTACTCACGGGTCAGCCAGCCGAAGCCGCCGCCCAGCGTGAGACCCCCGATGCCGGTGTGGCTGATGGTGCCCCCCGGCACCGCGAGCCCGTGCGCCTGCGTCGCGACGTCCACGTCCGCCCACGTCGCGCCGCCACCGCAACGCGCCCGGCGGGACACCGGATCGACCTCGACCCGGCGCAACGCGCTCAAGTCCACGACAAGCCCACCGTCCGCCACGGCCGCCCCGCCGATGTTGTGGCCGCCACCGCGTACCGAGATCTCGAAGCCGTACTCACGGCCGAACCTGATGGCCGCGGCGACGTCTCCTGGCCCGGTGCACCGGACGATCGCCGCCGGACGATGATCGACGCCGCCGTTCCAGACCGAGCGTGCGACGTCGTAGTCCGCGTCATCCGCGACGATCACCCTGCCGGACAGTGCCTCCCGCAGCGCTTCCAGGTCGCGATCCATGAGCCGGGTCATCATGTACCTCCCCCAGGTACGTTCCGCCCCAAATCGGCCACATCCACGATGATGATCTATCTCTAGGGTACCAACCGCCACCCAGACGGGCCCGAAGCGCACGCCACAGAGCGAGTGCCGATGCGGCGTGGCATATCTGCAGGCCAGCGAGACCCAAAGGCGCGGACCCGCGAGATCGGCGCATACACCGGCAGCGACCGGCCCGCCGCCAACCGAGCCCGAACGAATGCCTCGAGCCCGTCGAACACCGCCACGCCAGCCTGCGGAAGCATCGATACGTTGCTCCTGGCCGTCCCGTACGAGTTCCGGGCCATGATCGCGCGGCCCGCGATCAGCCGCCGAGGCGCTCGTACACCGCCGTCGCGACGACCAGGTCCTGCCAGGACATACCGGTGGACTTGAACAGCACCGGCCGGTCGAACTCCACCGATGCCGGATCGGTCACGATCTGGCGCATCGGAATGAGGTGCGCCGCGTTGACGTAGCCCTCCTCGATCGCCTGGATGATGTCGCCGGCCTCACGCAGCGCGGTCGCGACGTCTTCGACGACGACGCGCCCCCGGGCCACCAGCGCGCCGTCGACCTCGCGGGCATCGGGCTCGTGCGAGCCGACCGCGATGACGACGGCCTGATCCTGGATCGAGGCCGAATCGAAGAGCGGTTCGCGGGCGGTCGTCGCGCAGATGATGACGTGTGCCTCGGCGACAGCTCGCGCGGCCCGCGCGCTGCCGGAGGCGGCGACCGCGACCGGCAGCGCGCCATGATCGGGCACGCCGGTGCGCTGCGGGTGACGTACCAGATAGGTCACCTCAGCGAGTCGGCGGTGCCCCGACAGCGTGTCGACGAGCGTCTCGACATGCCCGCGTCCTTGGGGGCCCGCGCCGAAGACGGCCACGCGCAGCGGGTCGCGCGCACGGCGCAGCAACGGCAGCACCGCCGCGACCGACACCGCCGGCGTGCGCAGCGTGGTCAGCGCGATGCCGTCGAGCAGGGCCACCGGGGAAAGGGTCTGGGCGTCGAAGAGCAGGTAGAGGCCTTGAATACGGGGCCGGCCACGTGCCGGGTTGTCCGGCGCCACGGTCACGACCTTCACACCCGCGTGACCGCCGCCTTCGGCGGGCATCAGCAGCAGCTGCCCGCAAGCGGTGGGCACCAGCGTACGCGAAAGGTCGGCGGCCGGATCGAGACCGCCCCGCAGCGCCGCGACGACGGCCTGGACGGCCTGGCGGGGACCGAGCAGCCGCCGCACGTCGTCGCCGGTGATCAATGGAACGCGGTCGATCATCGCGGCACGAATCCGGGAAAGAGTTCGTCGACGGGGTCGACCACGAACAGGTGCTCGCCGGTCTTGTGGGCACTGCCGGAGACGACGGGGATGACCGCCGCTCGCCCGTCGGCCGAGACGTGCCGCAGGACCCGGGCATGGAAGCGGGATCCCACGATGGAGTCGTGCACGAGCAGACGGTCGTCGCCCAGGCGACCGGCGGCGCTCAGCACGGCGACGCGGGAGGCCGTGCCCGACCCGCACGGGGACCGGTCCACCTCCCCGTCCGCGAAGATCGTGACGTTGCGCTGGTACGGGTTGCCCTCGGCGTCCTCACCCAGATCGTCATAGAAGATCGTGCCGTAGATGCCGCTGAGCCGATCGTCGCTGGGATGCCGGGCGTACCGGCTGTCGTTGAGTGCCCACTTGATCTCACGGCCAATGGCGATGAGCCGGTCGATGTCGCGAGGTTCCACGGCCAGTCCGACCGCCGCGGCCGCCACGTGCGCGTAGATGGCCCCGCCGTACGCGATGTCCGCCCGGACGTGGCCACGCGTGGTCGGCACGGCGACATCTTCGGCCACCACGTCGCCGCCGGTGTGATAGTCGACGGCACAGACATCGGACTGCGACATTGCAAGGCCCATCTGCTGGTGACCGGGTCCACTCGGATCGTACTGCTCATACTCTGCGTGATCTCCGCCTCGCCGGTATGCGCGGGCATAGGAGGTTCGCGGCCCATGACACGTTCACCGCGGGCCCTCCGGTACGCGGCCTACCTCTCGTGGAGCACGGAGAGGATGTTCCCCGCCGGGTCCATGAACCACGCGATATACGGCCCGCCGCCCCGGAAGACGCCCTTCTCATCAGCGTCCAGGCCGGGGTAGCGCTCGAAACGCACTCCACGCCGGACCAGCTCGTCCACGGCCTCGTCGATATCGTCAACCGGAAAGTTGAGAATCGTGAACGACGCCGGGACGTGGTCGGGCTTGGGGTAGACGAGCACATCCGTGCCGCCGAATCAGACAGTCCCGCAATAGGGCAGACCATCCTGCAAGGCCGCCGCCGAGTCCGAGACTGTTCATCGGCCGCGCGACGGCCACCCGGTTGCGTCAGTGCGCGGCAGGCTAAATGATGGATTACTGTCACTTATAGCGCGCAAGGCAATCTGTTCGAGGTCCCATCCTCCTCAGGAGATGACATGAGCGATTCTGTGACGTTGCCCCTGCACATGCGGCGCACCGCGTTCGACCCGGTTCCCGAGCTCGCATCCGTGCGCGACGGGGAAGGAGTGCATCGCACGCCAACCCCGTTCGGCGTGGACGCCTGGCTCGTGACCCGCTACGCCGACGTCCGACAGGTGCTCAGCGACTACCAACGCTTCAGCAACGCCCAGCAGATCGGCTTCCCGCCGGGCGCGAAGCTGACCGACGAGCAGATCAAGAAGATGCGGGCGGGCAACCTGCTCGGCTTCGACCCGCCCGAGCACACGCGGCTGCGCCGGATGCTGACGCCCGAGTTCACCATGCGCCGGATGCGCCGCCTAGAGCCGCGCATCCACACCATCGTCGCCGACCACCTCGACGCCATGGAGCGCACCGGCCCCCCGGTCGACCTCATCACGGCCTTCGCCCTGCCGATCCCCTCCCTGGTGATTTGCGAACTGCTCGGAGTGCCGTACGCCGACAGGGACGACTTCCAGCGGCGTACCGGCAAGCTGCTGGACATCTCGCTGCCCATGGAGGAGCGGATGTCGGCGCAGATGGAGTCGCGCGCATACATGGTGGACCTGGTCACCCGCGCCCGCTCCGAGCCGGGCGAGGACATGCTCGGCATGCTTGTGCGCGAACACGGCGACGACCTGTCCACCGACGAGCTCGCCGGCATCGCCAGCCTGCTGCTGCTGGCCGGCCACGAGACCACCTCCAACATGCTCGGCCTCGGCACCCTTGCCCTGCTGCGCCACCCCGACCAGCTGGAGCTGCTCAAGAAGGAGCCCGAGCGGATCAACGCCGCAGTGGAGGAGCTGCTGCGCTGGCTCAGCATCGTGCACTCCGGCGTGGCCAAGTTCACCACTACCGAGGTCGAACTGGCAGGGACGCGCATCCCGGCCGGCGCGCTGATCATGTGCGCCCTGCCCGCCGCCAACCGCGACCCCGCGTTCATCTCCGACCCCGATCGCCTCGACATCACCCGCGGCGACCTCGGCCACGTCGCCTTCGGCCACGGCGTGCACCACTGCCTGGGCGCGCCGCTGGCCCGGATGGAGATGCGCATCGCCTTCCCTGCCCTGTTCGAGCGTTTCCCCGGCCTACGGGAGACCGGCACGGCGGCCGAGTTCCGCTCCTTCCACGTCGTGTACGGGCTGTCCACCTTCGAGGTCGCCTGGTAGGCCGGCGTTTCATGCGCTCCGCGTAGCTTGCTAGCGTTCAGCCTGTGCACGAGCAGCGACCGAGAGCCGACGCGGTGCGCAACGCCGACAAGATCGTCAAAGCGGCGATCGCGATCCTGCGCGAGCACGGCCCGGACGTCTCCCTCGAGGAGATCGCTCGCCACGCGGGGATCGGGAGCGCCACGGTCTACCGGCGGTTCGGCGACCGCGACGGGGTGATCCGGGCCGCCTTCCAGACCTACTTCGCCGAAGAGGTCGAACCCCTGGTGCTGGCCGCCCGCGACGCCCCCGACGCCGGGCAGGCGCTCACCAAGGCGCTAACCGCCACGATCGCCACCCTCGCTGCCCATCAAGGGCTCCTGAAGGCGGCCAAGGCGTCGGGGGCGTTCACCGTCGACATCGCCGCGCGGTTCATGGGGCCGCTCGGCGCCGTGCTGACCACGGCCCAGCGGCACGGCCACGTGCGGGCCGACCTGATCGTCCGCGATCTGGCCGCGATCGTCGTCATGACGCTCGCCACCGTGCACCCCGGCGACCCCGACCACCACGACCCCCACCGCTACCTGGCCCTGCTGCTGTCCAGCCTCCGGCCATCGGCCGACCAGTTGCCCGCCCCCTCGCACACCCACCTGATCCCGGCCACGGACATCGGCCACTGCCCCAGGCAGTAAAGGGACCGGCAGCCGAGCGGACGTCGCCGCCTTCATGCACCAGGCGGCACACGTGTCAGGAAGGAGCGAAGACGGTGCTGGCCAGGGCGACGTGGACCGCGGTGCCGCAGAAGATGCTCAAGACCGCGTTGCGCCGCCACAGGTGCAGGCCGATCGTGACCGCCAGGGCCAGGCCGGTGGGCAGTCCGTACGGATGCACCGTCAGCGAGACGGTGCGAACCGTATAGACGGTGAGGATCACCATCACACCGACGGGCATGTGAGCACTGAGGAAATGGGCCACCGCACTGGTCCGCAGCGGAATCAGCGCAGCGAAGGGCAGCGCCCGCAGTCCCCACGTGACGGCGGTGGAGATGGCCACGGCGGCGAGCAGGTAGGACGTGTCAGGCATGGGCCGCCCTCTTCCTGCCCAGGACATAGCGGACCAGAATGGCGGCGGTGAAAAGCCCCATGGCGGCCAACAGCATCTGATCGGGAACGGCGAGCCTGGCGGCAAGCGCGCACACCAGCGCCAGGACCGGAGTCGGAATGTCACGCCCGGCCCGACAGGCGTCGATGGCCAGGACCACGAACAAGCCGGTCAGCGCGAAGTCCAGGCCGGCCAGGTGGGTGGGGATCAGCCCCCCGAGTAGAGCGCCGACGGTGGCCCCGGTGACCCAGTATGCCTGCAGGAACACCTGAAGCCACAGGATGCGCCGACCGGGCCACGACCTGGCGGAAGGCCCGCTGGTCAGCGCATATGCCTCGTCGGTCAGGCCGAAGGTGCTATATGCCTTGCCGAAGACACCTTTGACTTGGCGCAGGGGGAACGACAGCGCGTAGAACACGTGGCGGAAATTGACCAGGAAGGCGGTCAGCGCGATATGCGTCAGTGGTGTGGCCGCCACGACGAGCCCCACGAGCAGGAACTCCAAGGAGCCGGCGTAGATCAGGGCGGTGAAGACAGTGGCCCACCACCAGCTCATGCCCGCATGCACGACGAGGACTCCGAAGGCGATGCCGAGCGGAAACAGCCCCAGCCCCGCCGAGCCGGAATCCTTCAGGGCCGCTGCCATGTCGGACGAGCTCCCAGGCATGGGAGGAGACGAAAGCCGATGATGACCGACGGCCTCGGTAGACGAAGAAGCCATAACGCAATTTTATGAGGATTTACGCGTAATATGGTTTCCTACTATGACCTTTCAGCCCGTCTATACGTAATGAGATAGCCTTGGACGACATTGATCGCGAAATATTGTTTCAACTGCGGCAGGACGGCCGCCTGTCCAACGTCGAGCTGGCCAAGCGGGTCGGTCTCACGCCGCCGCCGTGCCTGCGCCGGGTCAAGCGTCTGGAGGAGTCGGGAATCATCACGGGATACCGGGCCCGCATCGACCTTCAGGCCGCCGGCCGCGGCTTCGAGGTCGTGGTCGCCGTGGAGATCGGCGTGAACGACATGGAGACCGTCGAGGACTTCGAGACAACGGTGGCCTCCTACGAGGAGGTCGTCGACTTTCGCCGGATCTTCGGCCGCCCCGACTACCTCATCCGTGTCGCGGTCGCCGACGTGGCCGCGTACGAGTCCTTCCTCACCACCAAGCTCCTCCGGCTTCAGGCCATCACCCGGGCCGATTCCCATCTGACCATGAAGAAGATCAAGACCGACGACTGAGTTCAGCCGGGGCAGCGTGCGCCAGGAGGCGCAGCTGGCCCGCATCGCCGGCGGTATCGTCGGCCCCACGGCGCGACGATCAGACGCGTACCGCGCTGACGATCGATCGCGGGTGGAAGGAGAAACAGGTGGAGATCATCACCCGGCAGCCGACGATCAAAGGTTCGGCTGAGATGTTCACCGGTGACGTCTGGTTCGACGTCATCTACCGCGGCGAAGAGCCCTCCCGGATGCGGGTGACCGTGACGCGCTTCTCCCCGCGCGCCCGCACCGTCTGGCACTCCCACGCAATGGGGCAGGCACTGCACGTCACCGAGGGCGTCGGGCTGGTGCAGTCCCGCGGCG
The DNA here is from genome assembly GCA_044868295.1 of Microtetraspora sp. Lineage (GTDB taxonomy): Bacteria > Actinomycetota > Actinomycetes > Streptosporangiales > Streptosporangiaceae > JBIOWF01. Next base: position 22,918 of record JBIOWF010000164.1, read on the forward strand.
GCGAGATCGTCGTGATGCGCCCCGGCGACACCGTCCACACGCCGCCGGGCGAATGGCACTGGCACGGTGCCGCGCCCGAACCACTTCATGACCCATTTCGCCATGTGGGAAGGCCCCGGTGATGGGCCTGAGGCCGAATGGGGCGAGCCGGTCGCCGAAGAGGAATACCAGGCGCGTCCGGTGCAGTGATCCAAAGAACGAGAACGTCGGGTCCACGTGCATGCACCCTCGGGTGCCGTGGAGGTTCAAGCTCTTTGGTTTAGTTGATCTTGGTGACCAAGCCAGCGCCTTTACATTGTAGATTTCAATCTGAGGGCTATGATCACAGGTGATGAACGCGCCAGCCGTACCGGATCGGCATGACCCAACGCAGCCGCTGCGCGACCCCTACCACGTGTATCTGGACGCGCTGCCCAGCGCCGAGTCCAAGCGCACGATGCGGGGCTGCCTCGACCGCATCGCCCGGCTCATCACCGGAGACCCGGGGGCGACCGGAGCCGGTCAGCCGTGGGGGCAGCTCCGCTACGAGCACACCGTCCGGCTGCGCACGCTGATGCGTGAACAGGGCTGGTCACCGGCGCACGTGAACAAGCATCTGGTGGCGCTGCGGCGAGTGCTCAAGGAAGCCTGGCGCCTCGGCCTGATGACCGGGGAAGAGTTCCAGCGGGCGGCCGACCTGCCCGCCTTCAAGCACACGCGGGTCCCCGCCGGCCAGCACGTCGCACCCGAGGTCCTCGGGGCCGCCCTGGCCGTCTGCGACGAGGACGACTCCCCCGCCGCACTCCGGGACGGCGCCATGCTCGCCGTCCTCTACTCCACCGGATGCCGCCGGGCGGAGATCGCCGGCCTGAGACTCGCCGACTTCGACCCGGCCGCCAGGTCCCTGCGGGTGCGGGGCAAAGGCGACAAGGAGCGTCTCGTCTACGTGACCGCTGGGGCGCTGGCCCGCCTGGAGCTGTGGCTGTCGGTGCGCGGGCGCGCCACGGGGCCGCTGTTCTGCCCGATCAACAAGGCCGGACGGCTGCGGTTCGCCCACATGACCGGGCAGGCGATCGCCGACATCATCTCCCGCCGCCTCACCTCGGCCGGCGCTTCCAAGCGAACACCGCACGACTTCCGCCGCACGTTCATCGGAGAGCTCCTCGACGCGGGGGTCGACCTCGCCACCACCCAGGCGCTGGTCGGCCACGCTTCTCCCGCCACCACGGCACGCTACGACAGGCGCCCGGAACGCCGCCGCCGCGAGGCCGTCGACCAGTTGCGCATACCCGCCGCCAAGCCGCTCCGCTGATCCAAGCATCACCGCGAACATGTTCGGCCGGAGAGCAGCGCGGCGATCGCCGCCATGGGGTAGAGCAGCAAAAACAGGTTAGGGAGCCACCAGCCCAGGTTGAAGTCTGCGCGGATCGCCCAGAACGCGATCGCCTGGGGGCCCGAGCAGGACGTCAGGGTCAGCGAAACGAGCATCATCGGCCGCCAGGCGGGGCGCTCCCCGCGGGCAAGCCACAGGGCAGTGAAACCGGTCGCGCTGATTAACAGGTCAACCGGCAGGAACGACCAGTTCCAGGCGACGATGTGGTCGTCGCGGTAGTCGTTGAAGAACGCCGAGCTGGGCAGCACGTGGGCGACGGTGCTCGCCCAGTAGGCGACGAAGCCCAGGTCGGTGGTCAGCATGAGCGCCTTTACGATGCCCAGCCGGCGTCCGTGTCCCCCGCGAGCGATCATCTCGGCATCCAAGGGAGAGACTTTTTACATAACCATGGTTATGTAACATGCATGATGTATCCTCACGTGTCAAATGCCGAAAGTTGTCGACCATGAAGAACGGCGCCGGGCGATCACCGCCGCGGCGTGTCAGGTCATCGCCTCCGCAGGCCTGAACGGGACCACGATGCGCGACATCGCGACCGAGGCGGGATGCACGACCGGCATGGTCATGCACTACTTCCGCAGCAAGGAGGAGGTACTACTCGCCGCGCTCGGCTCGGCGAGCCAGGCCGTCGCCGACCGGATGGTCGCCCTACTGGAGGCCGCGTCCACCGACCTGTACGACCTACTCTGCGAGTGCCTGCCCATGGACGACCGCCGACGGTCCGAATGGCGGGTCTGGATCGCGTTCTGGGACTCCGCCGCCCACGATCCGGAACTCGCCGTCGAGCAACGCGCACGCTACCGGACCTGGCGCGAGGCCTTGCAGTTCGTCCTGCTCACCATGGGATATCCCCAAGGCGGGCATCTCGAAGAAGTCGCCGAGACGTTGATGACCGTCATCGACGGCATCGGAATCCAGGCCATATTCGACACCGAGCGATGGCCCCCCGACCGGCAGGAACGCCAGATGCGGCGCCAGGTTCGACACATCCTGACAGACCGGGATCAGAACGCGTCTCCCGTGTGATCGGAGCGGCGCACAACCGGTGGCCGGGCCGGTCGAAGCCGAGGTTCGCCGACCACCGCCTTGATCATCGGCGTTTGGGCGACATGTTCGTTGGCGGCACCCCGATACGGCGGATTACAGCCCACCGAAAGATACCCTGGAGGGGTATGATATTTTTACCCTTGAAGGCGAGAACCGGGGACGCCATCACCACTGATTCGAAGGGTAAACCGATATGACCACCTACACCGTCACGGGCATGACCTGCGGCCACTGCGTGAGCTCGGTCAAGGAGGAGGTCGGCGAGGTGGCCGGCGTCACAGGTGTCGAGGTCGACCTGGCCACCGGCACGATGACCGTGGCCGGCGCCGGGGCCGTCGACGCGGCGAAGATCGTGGCCGCGGTCGAGGCGGCCGGATACGGAGTGACCGGCCGGCCGTGAACACCGCCACCAAGCTCGGCTCGTACGTGCTGGGTCTCGCCGTCGTCTTCGGCGCAGCCCTGGGCGTGGGCAAGGCGGTGGGGCCCATCGGCGTGCGTCCGGCCGAAGACCACGGTGCCATGGCAGCGCCCACCGAGAGCACCGCGCATGGGGAGCACAGTGGGGGGCAGGCGCAGGACGATACCCCCGGGGGGCTACAGGTGTCCGAGAACGGCTACACGCTGACCCCGCTCACCACGACGATCAAGCCCGGCGAGCCCACCGACTTCCGCTTCACCGTGATCGGACCCGGCGGCGCGCCGGTCACCGACTATCAGGTCCGGCACGACAAGAAGCTGCATCTCATCGTCGTCTCACGTGACCTGGCCGGCTTCCAGCACCTGCACCCGGTCGAAGCGGGCGACGGTGTGTGGTCGGTGAAGCTCACCGTGCCGCAGGCGGGCGTCTACCGTGCGTTCGCCGACTTCGCGCCCGCCGGTGGCGGCCCGCTGACCTTGGGCACCGACCTGTTCGCGGCGGGCCCGTTCACGCCTGAGGCGCTGCCGCGAGCCAGCCGTACGGACAGCGTCGACGGTTACACGGTCACCCTCGACGGCGACCTGGTCGCCGGCAAGCCCGGCAAGCTCATGCTCAAGGTCAGCAAGGACGGCAAGCCGGTCACCGACCTGCAGCCCTATCTGGGCGCCTATGGGCACCTCGTCACTCTGCGCGCCGGAGACCTGGCCTACCTGCACGTCCATCCGGACGGCGAGCCGGGCGACGGCGCCACCGCATCTGGCCCTGAGATCGTCTTCTACGCCGATGTGCCGAGCGCCGGAGACTACCGCCTGTTCCTGGACTTCCGGCACCAGGGCGTGGTCCGCACCGCGGACTTCACGCTCAGCGCCGGCCAGACCACAGCGACCGTCCCCCAGCTCACCTCCACGCCCCCGCCCCACGGGCACGACGAGCACGGCCACTGACCGAGAGAAGGGAGAAGGCGATGTCCTCTGTCACCGATGACCGGCACGACGCGGTCGAGCTCTCGATCGGCGGCATGACATGCGCGTCCTGCGCCAACCGGATCGAGCGCAAGCTCAACAAGCTGGACGGCGTGACCGCCACGGTCAACTACGCGACGGAGCAGGCGAAGGTCACCTTCCGCCACGGCATGGACCCGCGGCAGCTCATCGCCGAGGTGGAAAAGGCCGGCTACACCGCCACTCTGCCCGCCCCGCCCACGGCCGATACGCCCGCCGAGCAGGAACCGGCCGACGAGTCACGGCCGCTGCGCGACCGGCTGATCACATCCGTGGTGCTGGCCGTGCCCGTGATCGCGATGGCGATGATCCCGCCGTTGCAGTTCACGAACTGGCAGTGGCTCTCGCTCGCGCTGGCCGCTCCGGTCGTGGTCTACGCCGGCTGGCCGTTCCACAAGGCCGCCTGGACGAACCTGCGCCACGGCGCCGCCACGATGGACACGCTGATCTCGGCCGGCACCATCGCCGCGTTCGGCTGGTCTCTGTGGGCGCTGTTCTTCGGCACGGCCGGAACGCCGGGCATGACGCACCCGTTCTCTTTCACCATCGAACGCACCGACGGCTCAGGAAACATCTACCTGGAGGCCGCGGCGGGAGTGACGGCGTTCATCCTGGCCGGCCGCTACTTCGAGGCCCGCTCCAAGCGCCGCGCCGGAGCGGCGCTGCGGGCCCTGCTGGAGCTCGGCGCGAAAGACGTCGCGGTGCTGCGCGAAGGCGTGGAGAGCCGCGTCCCCAGCGACCGGCTCAAGGTCGACGACAGATTCGTCGTACGGCCCGGCGAGAAGATCGCCACCGACGGCGTGATCGAGGAAGGCACCTCCGCGGTCGACACCTCCATGCTGACCGGCGAGTCCGTGCCCGTGGAGGTACGGCCAGGCGACGCCGTCACGGGCGCCACCGTGAACGCGGGCGGCAGACTCGTCGTCAGGGCCACCCGCGTCGGCGCGGACACCCGGCTCGCGCAGATGGCCGAGCTGGTGGAAGAGGCCCAGACGGGCAAGGCCGAGGTGCAGCGGCTGGCCGACCGCGTCTCGGGCGTCTTCGTGCCGATAGTGATCGCGCTGGCCGTCGGGACTCTCGGCTTCTGGCTGGGCGCCGGAGGCGGCGCCGGCGCGGCCTTCACCGCGGCGGTCGCGGTGCTGATCATCGCCTGCCCGTGCGCGCTCGGCCTGGCCACCCCGACCGCGCTCCTGGTCGGCACCGGAAGAGGCGCGCAGCTCGGCATCCTGATCAAGGGTCCCGAAGTGCTGGAGTCCACCCGCCGGATCGACACCGTGGTGCTGGACAAGACCGGCACGGTCACCGAGGGCCGGATGACCCTCACCAGCGTGCATGTGGCGGAAGGGCAGGACGAGGCCGAGGTGCTGCGCCTGGCGGGCGCGCTGGAACACGCCTCCGAGCACCCCATCGCTCAAGCCGTCGCCAAGGGGGCCGGCGCCCGTGTCGGCGGGCTGCCCGCGCCTGAGGACTTCACGAACATCGAAGGGCTCGGCGTTCGGGGCGTCGTCGATGGGCACGAGGTGCTCGTCGGCCGGCCCCGGCTGCTGGAGGAGCGCTCGCAACCCCTCACGCCGGATCTGGAGCGCGAGCTGCACGCCGCCCAGGCCGCCGGCCGTACCGCTGTCGCGGTCGGCTGGGACGGTAAGGCCCGTGCGGTGCTCGTGGTGGCCGACACCGTCAAGCCGACCAGCAAGGAGGCCGTCGGGCAGTTGCGCGGCCTCGGCCTGACGCCTGTCCTGCTGACCGGGGACAACCAGGCCGCCGCCGAGGCTGTGGCAGCCGAGGTGGGCATCGACGAGGTCATCGCCGACGTGCTGCCGTCCGGCAAGGTGGACGTGGTCAAGGGGCTGCAGTCCCAGGGCAGGGTCGTGGCCATGGTCGGCGATGGCGTCAACGACGCGGCCGCGCTCGCGCAGGCCGACCTGGGCCTGGCGATGGGCACCGGCACCGACGCCGCGATCGAGGCGTCCGATCTCACGCTGGTCCGCGGCGATCTGCGCGTCGCGGCCGATGCCATCAGGCTGTCGCGCCGGACGCTCGGCACGATCAAAGGCAATCTGTTCTGGGCCTTCGCCTACAACGTGGCCTCTTTGCCGCTGGCCGCGCTCGGCCTGCTCAACCCGATGATCGCCGGAGCCGCGATGGCCTTTTCCAGCGTATTCGTCGTCAGTAACAGCCTGCGGCTGCGCGGGTTCAGGTAGCGCGCCTCAATGGCCCCGAACCGGCTACGGCTCGGGGCCATTGTCTTGTTCCCGGCATCGTGAGGGCTGCTGCAGGGAAGCGGGGCGCCTCATTCGCGTGAGTCGAAGGTGAGGCGCCCTCGGCACGCTTCAGAGTCCGAAGACCCCGATCGCCTGCCCTCTCATCAGCCCGTCATCCCACTGGATCAAAGCCGGGCGGCCGATCCTCTGCCGTACGCCTGACCCGGGCACCGTAGATCAGCGTGGTGGCGACGATGGCGAGCGGGAACACCACGGCGACGAGGATGCCGACCCGGAGCCCGCCTCCGCCGGGCAGCGCGGCCGCCAGCCCACCAAGAGTTCCCCGGCCGGAGGCGTCCGCCACGGCCAAGGTGGTAGCGGCTCTGAAACACGATGAACAGCAACGGCGCGAGGTTGTTGACGATGGCCTGGGTGACATAGCCGGTGTAGCAGGCGCGGCGGGTGTGATCGAAGGTCAGCATCGGGGGATGTTCGTCTCCTCACTTCATCGGGTGGGAGAACGCCTCCCTGGCGGTGCCGGTGACGTGTGCCGTCGCCTGCTCTCCGGGATACTCCGCCGTAGAGGACCTGGCGACGAAACATTGGACAAGACACTAACCCCAAAAGCGGACATGCTATCCGGGGGCCCGGAATAAGTAGTGCCAGGCGTCCGTTAGCATCTAAAGGCCGATGTGGTTGTGTCCCCCGGGCCGCAATTACCGCCTTCACGGAATACCGTTCGGCTGGAGCCGTGTTGTGCATCTCGCCGAGGAGGCGACCTCCACATCGGCTTTACGCGTGGCGCCCCGCGAGACCCCGGTCTCGCGGGGCGCGGTCGTTCCAGCACTCGTTACCGGCAGCGACTCCCCCAGCGCTGCCCCCGACCAGCTCCCGCCACCCCCGGTACTGGTTCCACACGCCACCCGGCCGACAGAAACGGTCGAACCGGGCCGGCAGCGTGAACGAGATCGCCGACACTCGTGACCATTGGCGAAGCCGTACAAATTCTTGAGGCGCGAGTTACAGGACACCCACACCTGAGGACCTCGCGGGGCCGCCTAGGGTTGGACCATCACGCTTCTCAAGGAGTGCCCGTGCTCTACCGCGCCGCGAAAATCATCAGCGTTCCCACCGTGCATCTGCTGTGGCGGCCGAAGGTCGAGGGCCGCGAGCACGTTCCGGCGCATGGCCCGGCCATCCTGGCCTCCAACCATCTCTCCGTCCTCGACTCGTTCTTCCTGCCCGCCGTCCTCCCCCGCCAGGTGAGGTTCGTGGCCAAGAACGAGTACTTCACCGGCAACCGGCTGACCGCGATGTGGATGAGGAACACCGGCACGATGCCGATCGACAGGGAGAACGCCTCCGCGGCGCAGGCGATGCTCGACGCGGCCGTGGGCGTCCTGGAGGCGGGCGAACTGTTCGGCATCTACCCGGAGGGCACCCGCTCCCCCGACGGCCGCCTCTACCGCGGCAAGATCGGCGTGGCCTGGCTGGCTCTGACGACGGGAGCACCGGTGATCCCGGTGGCGATGCTCGGCACTGATCGGGTGCTGCCGCCGGGCGCCACGGTGCCACGGCTGGGCAAGATCGGCGTACGGCTCGGCAAGCCGATGACGTTCACCGGCGACGCCGCCAAGGCCCGCGACCGCCGTGACGTGACCGACCAGGTGATGGAGGCCATTCAGCGGCTGTCCGGCCAGGAATACGTGGCGAAGTACGCCTCCAGCCTCAAGAACGCCGCATGACCACGTCCAGGCGGATGACCGGGAAGACGGGCCCGGCCGAAGAGACGGCCGTCCGATCGGACACACAGATGTAAGGCGACTTGACCGAACGAACATATGTAACGATTTGAGCGCGCTAGGCTTCTGTGCCGACTTCGAATAGGGGGCCGAGACGTGCCACGAGGGCGTACTGTCGCGATCATTTGCGGCGTCACGGTGCTGGTCGCGGGGGCCGCCGCCGGTGGCGCCTACTACGTGCTGCACACCAGGGGAACGCCACAGGCGACCGCGCAGCGCTTCGTCACCGCCTGGACGGCGGGCGATCTCGCGGCCATGAAGGCCGAGCTCGCGACGCAGGCGCCGAACTTCGATTCGGCCTACGCCGAGCTCACCAAGAACCTGGGGGCCACCCGGGTCGCCGTGACCGTCGATCGGGTCAGCGCCCCCGTCGACGACAGATCCACGGCCACCTACACCACGAAGACGACGCTCAAGAACGTCGGAGATTGGACCTACCAGGGCACGCTGCGCCTGGTGGTCAAGGATCACTACTGGAAGGTCGACTGGACGCCGCAGGCCGTGCACCCGGCCCTGAACGGCACCGACCACCTCTCGCTCAAGACGCGGTGGCCCGCGCGAGCCGCGATCAAGGACGCGCACGGCGACCGCATCGACGGCACCGACGTGGGTGGCTCCGTCCAGCAACTCGTCGGCTACCTCGGCAAGGCGACCGCCAAGGACGTCCAGAAGCTGGGCGCCGCCTATCGCGCCGGCGACGCAGTGGGGCAGGCGGGGCTGCAGGCGACCTTCCAGAAGGAGCTCGCCGGCACCCCGACCACCGAGATCCTCGCCGGACAGAAGGCCCTCGCCACGATCGAGGGCACCAGTGGCGAGGACCTGGAGACCAGCCTGGACCTGGGGGTCCAGCAGGCGGCCGCGGACGCGGTACGCAATCTGGACAAGCCCGCCTCCCTCGTCGCCATCCGACCCGCCACGGGCGAGATCCTCGCCGTCGTGAACAATCAGGGCGGGTTCAACCGCGCGCTGGACGGCCGCTACCCGCCGGGGTCCACGTTCAAGACGATCACTGCCGCGGGGCTGCTCGCCGAGGGGCTCTCGCCGTCCGAGAGCGTCAGCTGCCCCAAGACGGCGACCGTGGGCGGTCTGCGGATCCGCAACTCCGACCACGAGTCGTTCGGATCCCTGACCTTCCTGGACTCCTACGCGCACTCGTGCAACACGACGTTCGCGCCGCTCGCCGCCGCCAAGCTGGGCGCCCAGAAGCTGTACGACACGGCCTCCGACCTGGGGTTCAACCAGCCCCTGACCATAGGAGTCCCGGCGACGAAGGCGAGCATGCCCAAGGCGACCAGTGACGCCGAGCTCGCCGCCGAGTCCTTCGGCCAGGCCAGGATCACGGCGAGCCCGCTGGTGATGGCGACGGTCGCGGCGGCGGTGGCCGACGGCACCTGGCGCCCGCCGACACTCGTGCCCTCGATCGACCAGAAGACCTCGCCGAAGGAGCTGCCCTCCGGCGTGGCCGCGCAGCTTCGCACGATGATGAAGGCGGTCGTCACCAAGGGCACCGCACACGCGGCCGGGCTTCCCTCCGGCACGTACGGCAAGACGGGAACCGCCGAGTTCGGCACGGGCCCCAAGCTGGAATCACACGCCTGGTTCGTCGGCTTCCACGGCGACGTGGCGTTCGCGGTCGTCGTCGAGGGAGGCGGAATGGGCGGCAAGGTGGCAGCGCCCGTCGCCGCCGCCTTCCTCAAGGACCTCCCCTGACTCGGGGTGCCGGTGAGAAACACGTCGCCAGCCCGCAACCATAGGGATCTGACCCCAGGCGACGGGCCGCCTGGAGTCAGATGGGGAGGGCGGCGGCGTCGTGGCGTAAGGCCATGATGAGCAGGGTCGCGATCAAGGTCGCGATCAGGAGCCAGCTCACCACGATGATGATCGTGGATCTGCGCGGCCAGCGCTGCCGTCGGCGGTCTTCCGCACGGCGCCGGCCGTGCTCCCGGCGCGCCACGCGCTCGTTGAACGAGTCAAGGCGGGCAGCGAGCCGCGGGTCCTCATCGCTGAGGTGCCGCTCGATCATCCCGAGCATCCGCTCTTCGTCCTGCGACCAAGCCATGGCGCACCTTTCCGGAACGCAAGGTGTGTGCGGACGTTCTGCCCAACCATGAAGATCGTTAGCCGTTTCCTCGCCTGGTATTTACCGGCACTTTTGACAGCCCATTTTGGCTTGCGATCAAGCTCGAATATTTGTTCCAATCATGCCATGCGCTGGGACAATCTGCGTCTGACGGAGGTCGATCAGGACAATCGGGCCACACCGCTTTTCGCGCGCGGCGCGGTCACGAGGACCTTCGACACGCCCGAGTTCCGGGGAATCACCTTCTACGAGATTCACGCCCGCTCGATCATCAGCCGTGTTCCCGGCGCCAGCCGTGTCCCGTTCGAGTGGACCATCAATCCCTGCAGGGGATGCAGCCATTCCTGTATTTACTGCTTTGCCCGGAAAACGCATGAATATCTGGATTTGGATGCGGGTCGAGACTTCGATTCCAAGATCGTGGTCAAGGTCAACGCGGCCGAGTTGGTGCGCAAGCAGCTCGCGGCACCCAAGTGGCGCGGGCACCACATCGCCATGGGGACCAACGTCGACTGCTACCAGCGGGCCGAGGGTCGCTACAAGCTGATGCGCGGCATCCTCGCCGCCCTGAGGGACGCGGCCAATCCGTTCTCGATCCTCACCAAGGGTTCACTGATCCTGCGTGATCTGGACCTGCTCGCCGCGTCCGCCGAGGTGACGCACGTCAGCACGGCCGTGTCCGTCGGCTTCGCCGACTCCGGCCTGTGGCGCACGGTCGAGCCCGGCACGCCCAGCCCGCGCAAGCGGCTGGAGGTCTGTGCCACGCTCAACGAGCACGGCATCGCCTGCGGAGTGCTGATGGCGCCGATCCTGCCCTATCTCTCCGACTCCCCCGCGACGCTGGAGCGGACCGTCCGGCAGATCGCGGAGGCCGGAGCGACCCATGTGACCCCGATCGTGCTCCACCTGCGCCCCGGCGCCCGGGAATGGTTCCTGGCATGGCTCTCCAAGGAGCACCCCGGCTCGTCGCCCGCTACCTCGAGCTGTACGGCAGGGGCGCCTACGCCCCCAAGGCGTACCAGGAAGGGATCTGCCGGCAGGTCACCGAGCTCGCCGCGCATTATGGCGTGGGCCGGTCGGCGGGACGCCATCGCACGCCGCGGCCGGTGCCCGCGCCGCCGCCCATGCCGCCTCCGCCCGAGCAGCTCACCCTCCTATAGGGTCGAGTCCATGCGGTCGTCGCCGCCCGAAGACGGAGACGCGCGACCGGCTGAACCACCGCATTGGATCACCTGAGGAGAGCCCGGTCGCGAGTGGCAGCACCAAGGGACTTCGTCGAGGCGAACTCGACCCTCCAGGCCGTGCCGTACGTGCCGGAGATCCGCCTGTGTCTCGCCGATGTCGAGGTGTTCGCGCTCTGGGAGCGGGCGGGGCGGCTGCCGTTCTGGGCGTACGCGTGGGCAGGCGGTCAGGCGCTCGCCAGACACGTGCTCGACCATCCGGAGATCGTCAGGGGCAGGACCGTGCTCGATCTCGCCTCTGGGTCCGGCCTGGTCGGGATCGCCGCCGCGATGGCGGGCGCCACCCGGGTGATCGCCAACGACATCGACCCGCACGCGCTGGCCGCCATCGCCCTCAACGCCACGGCCAACGGCGTGGGCATCGCCCTCACCGGCCGGGACCTCCTCACCGCAGCACCCCTGCAGGGCATCGCCCTCACCGGCCGGGACCTACTGCCCGCGATCCCGCAGGACACAGCGCTCGCCGAACAGGGCCCTCTCACCGGGACGACCGGGCAGAACGTCACGCGCACTGGACATGGGCTGCCCGCCGTAACGCCCGAGCATGATGTCGTGCTGGCCGGGGACGTCTTCTACGACGCGCCGCTCGCCCGAATGGTCATGCCGTTCCTCGAACGGGCTCCGGGAACAGTGCTCGTCGGCGACCCGGAACGCACCTGTTCCTACCTGCCGCACGACCGGTTCGAGCAGGTGAGCCTGCACCACGTGCCCGCCCTCTTAGAGGCTCGGTCATACACGCGAACCACAGTATTCCGCCTAATGTGACGCATATCACTTCACCGTTTCGAAGCCTCACCCCGTCATAGATGTGGGGATATATTCCGACAAAAGATGGGGTCCTGTTTTGTCATTAGCGGGGGTTTTACAGCGCCTTTCGGTCAAAGCGCTTGAAGCGCGAAACAGACAACGGGCACGAAAAGCACCGCCCCACGACGCGCGCGAAGTGCGCATTCTGCTGCTCCACGCCAACGGGATGGGCGGCACCATCCGCACCGTTCTCAATCTCGCCGGCCACCTCGCCCGCGACCACGACGTGGAGATCGTGAGCGTCGTCAAGGAGGCCGAGGAACCGTTCTTCCCCATACCGCCCGGCGTCCGGGTCCGTTTCCTCGATGACCGCACACGCCGCCGGAAGGGACTGCTGTCCAGGTTCCCCAGCAGGCTCATCCCTAAGGAGGAGACCGCCCACCACTGGTTCACGCTCCGCACCGACTTCAAGCTGATCCGCTACATACGCTCGCGCCGCCGTGGGGTGCTGATCACGACCCGTCCCGGCCTGAACCTCATGGCCGCGCTGTTCGCCGCGCCGGACATCGTCACGATCGGCCAGGAGCACATGAACCTCGGCTCACACGCCCCGGCCCTGCGCAAGCGGATCGCCCGCCGGTACGGCAAGCTCGACGCGCTGGTCACCCTGACGGCGAAGGACCTGGGGACCTACCAGAAGGCGCTCAAGGTCAGACCGCGTGTCCTCACCCGGATCCCCAACGCCGTCACCCGGCTGGGCGGCGGGATCTCGCCGCTCGACGCGAACACCGTCATCGCCGTCGGCCGCTACACCCGGCAGAAGGGCTACGACCTGCTGGTCCGCGCCTGGGCGCACGTGGCTCCGCGGCATCCCGACTGGACGCTGCGCATCTTCGGCGGCGGCCCGCGCGAGCAGAAGCTGGGGGAGATGATCGAGCAGCGCGACCTCACCGGCAAGGTCCACCTGATGGGCCCGGCCGCGGACGTCGGCGCGGAGCTGTCCAACGCCTCGATCTACGTGCTGAGCTCACGTCACGAGGGCATGCCGATGGTCATCCTGGAGGCGATGAGCAAGGGCCTTCCGGTCGTCAGCTACGACTGCCCGACCGGCCCCGCCGAGCTGATCACTCACGGCCATGACGGTCTGCTGGTCAAGCCGGAGAAGATCCACGCGATGGCCGACGCGATCTGCACGCTGATCGAGGATGAGGAGTTGCGCCGCAAGCTCGGCGGCCACGCCCGGGAAACGGCGGCCGAATACGACCTCGACGTCGTGGGCGCGAAGTGGCAGGACCTCCTCACCCACATCGTCGACGTGAAGAAATGATCACACCGCGGAGCTAGGTGAGCGACACCGTGGCCGGGGCGCCCGCCACAGGGCCGTCCGATCGAGCCCGGCCTGACCGGCCAGGTGCCCCGGCGCTAGGTCAGCGAGTCGGTGGTTGAGAACCCGCCACAGGGTCGTCCGATCGATCCGGGTCTGGTCGGCCGGATGCCGTGACCGCTCCCGCGGCCATGGTCTCCCAGATACGGCGGGAGTCCGCGAGGGGATCCTCGACGTCACGGGGTGAGGTGTCCCAGATCCGGGTCTGGAGCGCGTGGTCGAAGCGGGGCCAGCCGGGGTCTCCGGCAGCGGCGAAGCCAGTCCAGGCGCGGCGGATCCGCTCAGACAGCGACTCGAAGCCGGCCGGTGGCGAAGCCCCGAGGAAACGCGCGGCGTACCGGGTGCCGCCGGTGCCGAAGACCAACGGGACGTCGACCCCGTGACCGGCACCCAGCCCGGGGCTCCGCCACGCGACGTCGTACAGCCACGTTCGCCCGCCCGCGCGAGCATGCGCCTGCGCGACCCAGGTGGTCGGCATCCGGATGAGCGCGTCGGACAGCATCACCGTGAACAGGTCGGCTTCGACGATGCCGGGATGCGCCTGGCGGTACGCGTCGACCGCCTCCCGGTTCAAGCCGATCGCTTCGGCGACGATCGCCAGGTCGACTCCCGGCGGAGGCGGCGGGCCCTGGCCACGGTACTCCTCGTGGGTGAATCCGCAGATCAGGTCCACGTCCCGACCGGCACCTCCCTGAATCGCCTCCCATGGCGGCCCCGTCACCAGATCTCCGTCGACAACGGGCCCGAACGCGGTGAACCCGGCGTCGCGGTCGCGCAGCGGCACGTCCTGGACGGCGAGGATCGCCTCGGGCGGCTAGCTTGTCCAACCGAGAAACAAGCGAAGGACACGGGCCCGCGCTCGCCGCCCTTGATCGGATCGACCGCCACCTGCCCACCTGCCCATGTATCCCGCCCTCAGGACCCAGGAGTGAACCCCCATGACACACACAGCCGATACCCCGGCCAGCCACGCGATCGCGGAACAGATCCGCGAGGTAGAGCGGGCCCGGCTCCGCGCGCTGGTCGCGGGTGACGTCGCCGTCGCGTCCGAACTGCACGCATCGGACTTCCAGCTCATCACCCCCATCGGTGCGGCGCTGTCCAAGGACGACTACCTCGCCGCGATCGCGACCGGAAGCATCGACTATGTGGCATGGGAGCCCGGTTCCATCGACGTCCGCGTCCACGGAAACGCCGCCGTCATCCGATACCTCTCCACGCTTGAGGTGATCTTCGAGGGCCACCGGGGCTCTCGCGGGGCCTACTGGCACACCGACAGCTACGAGAATGCCGATGGCCAGTGGCGAGTGGTGTGGTCGCAGGCGACCGAAATCAGGGAGGGCGTCTAGGGTTCGGTGTCCGCGAAGAGCCCCGCGTCGAAAGTGATCTTGGCCAGGGCCTTCTGGCCCTCTGAGTTGGGGTGGAAGTAGTCCCAGGCGCTCACGTGCTTCAGCGTGTAGGGGAAGGAGAAGACCGCTCCTCCGTCGTATCGGCAGTTGGGACCGTACAGCAGGCACGCCTCCTTGAGCTGCTCGTTGTAGTCCGTGACCCGGCTCCGCACCAGGTCACGGCGCATCTCGTCCTTCTTGGCGGTGGAGGCGGGGTTGGCCAGCATCGACTGGCAGATCCCGCCGACCGACCAGAAGGTGCGCGCCAGGGCGCTGCTTCGGCCCACCCGCCAGAGCCGCTTCAGATCCGGGATGCTGGCGAGGAAGACCTTCGCCCCGGTCGGCCGGAGCACGGCGAGGGCCTCGTCGACACGCCGGCGGTAGGTCGTCACCGGCGTCATCATCTTCTCGGACCCCACGCACGCGTCCTGCGCGCCGATGAGGACGGTGACGTAGCCGGCCCCGTCCTCGACTGCCTGTCGCGCCTGGTCCGGCAGGTCCGCGCTGGTCGCGCCGGGCACGGCGAGGTTCAGGTTGTGCCCCTTGAGGTCGGGGCTGATCTCGAGCAGCCGCAGGTAGTGGCTGTTCACGTCAATGCTGTCCCCGGCGGACCAGGATCGCGACGTACAGGGGACATACCAGCCGCAGGCGTTGAACCCGGCGCTGATCGAGTCTCCCAGAGCCACCATAATCGTCGGCTTCTTCTGGGCGTGTGCCGTACCGGGCGTGAGAAGGACCGCTACGGCGAGGACGGGTGTGATCTTCTTGATCATGGACACCAAAGGTAGGGAGCACGCGGCGGGGTGCTCTATGACCAGCGGGGAAGGCCTGCCTTCCGTTGACCAACTTCCTATTGCCGCTTGACATCGGGGCCCAGGTGCGCGGGTGGAAGGGGCCCTCAGGACAGGTGCCGCAGGACGTCGCCGATGACGGCCACCCCTTCGCTGATGTCGCTCGGCGTGCTCGCGGCGTAGCCCAGGACAAGCCCCGGCCCGATCGGGCGCTGACTGTGCCACGACAACGGCTGCACCTTCACGTCACGCACGAGCGACGCGGCGGCGAGGTCGGTGTCGGCGAACTCCGCCGCGAAGGTGACCGTCAGATGCAGACCGGCCGCGGCACCGTGCACGACCGCGCCGGGAAGGTGGGTTCTGATCGCGTCGATCATCGCGTCCCGGCGGCGACGGTGGCGTCTGCGAAGGAAGCGCAGCTGGCGCTCGATCTCGCCCGACTCCATCAGCCGAGCCAGAACCAGCTGCGGCAGCACGGCGTTGCCGAGGTCGGCGAAGCGCTTGGCGTCGACGAGGTCGTCCCGGTACTTCACCGGCGCGAGAACCCACCCCACTCTCAAAGCGGGAGCCAGGAGCTTGGACACGCTTCCGGCGTAACAGACCCGTTCGGCGAGCATCGAGCGCAGGGCGGGGACGGGAGGCCGGTCATAGCGATGCTCGGCGTCGTAGTCGTCCTCGATGACGAGCCCGCCGTCGCCCGCCCACCGCATCAGCTCGCGACGTCTTTCACCACCGAGCACCACCCCGGTCGGGAACTGATGTGCCGGTGTCAGCAGGACGGCCGGGGCGCCCGTGGCACGCAACGCATCGACGCGAAGCCCCTCGGAGTCGACCGGGACCGGCAGGGTCTCCAGCCGGTGCCTGCGCAGATGCTGGAGGACCCCGAGCGATCCGGGGTCCTCCATCGCCACCGCGGAGATCCCGTCATCACGCAGCACCTCAGCGAGCAGTCCGAGCGCCTGCGCGGTGCCGGAGACGATGAGCACCTCGCTCGGATCCGCCCTTATCCCCCGGTTGCGGGCCAGCCAGCGCGCGACGGCGAGACGCAGGGCCGCCGTGCCACGAGGATCTCCGTATCCGAAGTCGGACGCCGAGAGGTCGGAGAGCACCGCACGTTCAGCGCGTAGCCACGCCGTCCGTGGAAACGAGGCCAGGTCGGGCACGCCGGGCGACAGGTCGATCCGGGCCGGGGCCGCCCGCAACGAGTCGAAGATGTCCGCGCCAGGCTTGGCGGCGAACAATTCGGCCGCCGGCGGCGGGCCGGCGGGCTCCGGCGGCCGCCCTGGCATGGGCGCCGCCACCGGGGCGGCGACGACGACCGTTCCGCGCCGGCCGCGCCCGGCGACGTGCCCGTCCTCAGTCAGGCGCTGGTAGGCCCCGGTGACAACGCCGCGAGAAACCCGCAGTTCCGCGGCCAGCACGCGGGTGGCAGGCAACCTGCTCCCCACCGCCAGGCGACCTTCGGAGATCGCGAGCCGAAGTCGCCGCGCCAGCCAGTCGGACAGTCCCCCCTCCGGCGCATCGTCGACGTTCAGCTGAAGGAAGTCAGCGCCAGGCGTTATGGACCGGTGAGAATCGTCTCCATTGGACCTGTTCACCAGACCATTGTGGCGGCAGGGTAACAACGTGAACACAGCGATCAACCAGCCCCCAACGTGGACCCGCGTCATGCACTTTCAACATTCAAGTGAAATCTGGTCAGAGCATCCGGAGCTCGTCGCCGGTGTTATCTTCGCCACGGGGATCACCGGGGACGCTTCGGCCGGCCTTCAGGTCGGCAAATTCAGCGCCATCGCTGAGGCTCGACTCGCGACCGGCTCAGAGGCCGAGTTCCCGGAGATACAGGCGTGGCGGCGCGCCTTCTCGACGATGGGATTGAAGCCGACTCAGTACCGATGCGCCTCGGAGTCGTTGTTACGGCGCTTCAGGAAAGAGCGGACCCTCCCGCGGATCAACCCTCTGATCGATCTGTGTAATGCGATCTCGCTGGCGTTCGCGATCCCCGTGGGCGTGTTCGATGCCACGATGATCTCCGAGAGTCTTGCCGTCCGGCACGCGTGCGGCGATGAGCGCTACCTGACCTTCTCGGGTGAGACGGAGAACCCCGACCCAGGCGAAGTGATCTTCGCCGACGCCGCCGGACGGGCACACGCGCGGCGATGGACGAATCGGCAGAGCGGCTACTCCGCTGTTCGGAACACCACGACATCGGTCTTGATCGTCGCGGAGGCGATGCACGCCTCGGCGTCCGCGGATGTGCCGCGCCTCATGGCCACGGTCGCGGACGGGCTCACGGCCATCTGGCCCGTAGCGCCCGAAACCGCGATGCTGACACCCTCCTCCCCACGATTCGAGTTCCACCTCCCTGGCCCGCTTCCAGCCGATGACCGATGTTGATCGATCGGGTGTGGCAGTTCAGTCCGGACCGTCACGCAGCGGATCAGGTGGAGGACGACAGGTCCCTGTCGTCGGTCGGGTTGTACCGCACGGCGGCTTCAGGCCATTTCCCGTTCGGCCAAGGTCCCATTGCCCTGTTGCCGCTTGGCATCGGAGCTCGTGCGCGCGCGGATGGAAGGGGGGCTCGCTTCGAACACGTTCAGTTTCCGCATAGAGTGTCGTAAGTGAGTGTCGCTCTCGGACCAACCCGCCCCCTGGTGGTTCGCACCGTCTCAGCAGGCGACCCCGGGGATCTCGTCACGCGCCTCCCGGATGCGGCGCCGTACGCGTGGATAAGGCATGGTGAAGGCCTCGCGGCCTGGGGAGAGGCCGCCCGCGTGGAGGTGCCGCCGGGTCCCGGACGGTTCGAGTGGGCCCGCGACTGGGTGTCGTCGCTCTTCCACCAGGCCCACATCGACGACAAGGTCGAGATGCCCGGATCCGGTCCGGTCGCCTTCGGCTCGTTCACGTTCGACGCGGACGCCAAAGGGTCGACACTGGTCGTCCCCCGGGTGCTCCTGGCCCGCAGAGGCGGCCAGGCCTGGCTCACCACGATCGGCGACGACGGCCTCGACCTCGTGACGCCGCCGGTGGGCCCGGGCCGCATCCGGTACGGCGACGGCACCCTCACCGCCCCCGAGTGGCAGCACGCCGTGGCGAGAGCCGTACGGCGTATCAATGACGGCAGGCTGGACAAGGTCGTGCTGGCTCGCGATCTCATGGCGACCGCCGAAAACCGGATCGACGTGCGTGTGCTGCTGGCCAGGCTCGCCGCGCGCTACCCGGATTGCTACACGTTCTCGATCGGCGGCCTGGTCGGCGCCACGCCTGAGCTGCTCGTCCGGCACACGGGGAAGTCGATCGAGTCGCTGGTGCTCGCCGGGACGATCGCGCGCGGCGCAGGTCCGGCCGACGACGCGGCCCGCGGAGCCGCGCTCTACGCGTCGGAGAAGGACCGCCACGAGCACCAGTGCGCCGTCACGTCCGTCAGGGAGGCGCTCGCCCCCCTGTGCTCGGCGCTGGACGTGCCGTCCCACCCCGAACTGCTCGTCCTCCCCAATGTGCAGCACCTCGCCAGCCAGGTCACCGGCCAGTTGTCCGACGGCGCCTCGGTGCTCGACGTGGTGGCCGCGATGCATCCGACCGCGGCCGTGGGCGGCACGCCGACCGGTACCGCGCTGGACCTGATCCGCGACCTGGAGGGCATGGACCGCGGCGGCTACGCGGGCCCCGTCGGCTGGATCGACGCCAGAGGCGACGGAGAGTGGGGCATCGCCCTGCGCTGCGCCTCCATCGACGGGCACCGCGCCAGGCTCTTCGCCGGTTGCGGCATCATGGGCGAGTCCGACCCCGCCGCCGAGCTCGCCGAGGCCCGGGCCAAGCTCCGCGTCATGCAGTACGCCCTGGAGGGCTGAGGCGGCTCACGCGATCACCTCACGGGCGCGCGGCGGCCTTGCGTGCCTGTCGACGCCTTCGGTCTTGGTCATCGTTCGGCGGCGTTCGGCCAGTGTTCCCGGCCAAGACGGACCCCGGTGCCCCGTGCCGCCTCAGTGTCAACTCGCGAGGAAGACGACGTCGCCCAGCGTGGTGACGGCGCGGCCTGCGGTGATCGCGGCCAGCCAGTCCTCGAACCCGGGCAGGCCGTCCCGGGGAACGGCGACCTCGAATCCGACCTGGGCGCCGTAGTCGACGGTCCGCAGCGCGTACGGCGAGGCACGAAGGTCGTTCTCCAGGCGTCCGGCGTGGGCGTGGTCGATCGTCACGTTCACGACCGTGGCCGGGATCATCTTGACGGTCCGCGCGTGGTCGAGCGTCTCGCCGACCGCTCCGCCGTACGCGCGGGCGAGACCGCCCGCGCCCAGCAGGACCCCGCCGAAGTAGCGGGTGACCACGGCGACGACGTCGGCGAAGCCGCGCCTGGTCAACATCTCGAGCATCGGCGTGCCGGCGGTCCCACCCGGCTCTCCATCGTCGTCGGCCTTCTGGAGGCGTGCCCCGATGACGTACGCCGAGCAGTTGTGAGTGGCGTCGCCGTACACCCGCCTGCGCTCCGCGACGAACGAGCGGGCCTCCTCCTCGGTCGTCACCGGTGCCAG
>JBIOWF010000165.1:0-22127 GCA_044868295.1 Microtetraspora sp.
TCGGTCGGGAAGTGGATCCGCAGGTCCTTCAGTTCCAGGAAGCTCACGAAAGCCTCACCCTCGGGTCGACCACGGCGTACAGCAGGTCCACGATCAGATTGGCCAGGACGACGAAGAACGTGGCCAGCATGGTGACGCCCATGATCTTGGGAAGGTCGTTGGTGCCGATGGCCTGGACGGCGTACCTGCCCACGCCCGGGAGCGAGAACGTCGTCTCGGTCAGGATGGCGCCGCCCAGCAGCAGCCCCAGGTCCAGGCCGAAGATCGTGACGATCGGTGTCAGCGCGGCGCGCAGGCCGTGCTTGACGACCACCGTGGACTCGGACATGCCCTTGGCCCGGGCCGTGCGGATGTAGTCCTCACCCATGGTCTCCAGCATGCCCGCTCGGGTCAGCCGGGCGTACGACGCCGCGTACAGGAAGGCGAGCGTGATCCACGGAAGTATCAGGTCGTAGGCCCACAGCGCGGGATTCTCCAGGAACGGCGTGTAGCTGCCGCCGGGGGCGGTGATGCCGAGCTTGTAGCTGAAGAAGACCAGGGAGATCATGCCGGTGAAGAAGATCGGCAGCGAGACACCGGCGAGCGCGACGCCCATCGCGGCCCGGTCGAAGACGCTGCCCCTGCGCAGCGCCGACAGCACTCCCGTCGCGACCCCGGCGACCAGCCAGATCAGCGAGGCCCCGATGGCCAGCGACAGCGTGACGGGCAGCCGGTCCACCAGGTCCGGCCACACGGGTTGCTTGGTGATGAAGGAGTAGCCGAAGCACGGGGCCGGGCAGTGCTCGACGCTGACCCCGGTGTCGAATTCGGAGCCGACGACGATTCCCTTGACCCATCGGCCGTACTGCACCACCAGAGGGTCGTTCAGGCCGAGCTTCTCCGCGGTCAGCGCCACCGTCTCCGCCGTGGCGCCCTTGCTGCCGACGTAGCGGTTGGCGAAGTCGGTCGCCGTGACACCCGCGAGCCGTGGAATCACGAAGAAGATCGAAAAGGTGACGATGCTCACCACGATGAGCATGAGCACCGCGGCGACGATACGCCGGATGATGTAAGTGACCACTGTCCCCCCGGCTCCGGGGACCGGCCGCGCGGGCCGGCCCCCTTACGCCCTGGCTTGCTGAACGGGCTTGCTGAACGGTTGCCGCTACTGGACGCCCATGTTCAGGTAGTCGTACATGTCGAACGCGCCGGTGACGAACACGTTGGTCACGCCCTTGCCCCGCAGGAGCAGGCCCTTCGCCCACACGGCGGGCAGCACGTACGCGCCCTCCATGACCTTCTGGTCGGCCTGGCCCCACAGCGCGTCACGCTTGGCGGTGTCGGGCTCGGTGAGCGCCTGGTCGATCAGAGCGTCGACCCCCTTGTCCTTGACGCTGAGGTTGTAGTTTCCGGCCTCGCGGATCACCCGGCTGTCGATGATCTGCGAGAGGAAGCCGAAGCCGTCGTTCCAGTCCGCGCCCCAGCCGTTGGTGGCCAGGCCGATGCCGTTCGCCTTCGTGTACGCGGGCTTGCCGGCGTAGGTGGAGAAGTACTCGCTGGTCGGGAAACCCTTCAGGGTCAGCTTGATGCCGGCCTTGGCCAGCGCCTGCTGCATCGACTCGGCGGCCGCCTGCTCCTTCGGACGGTCCGAACGGAACGTCATGGTGGTCTCGAAGCCGTTCGGCTGGCCGCAGGCGGTGAGCGCGGCCTTCGCCTTCTCGACGTCGCCGGTGCCGGTCGGGTACAGGTCGAGCTTCTTCCAGCCACCGATCGACGGCGGCATCAGGCCGGTCGCGATCTCACCGGCCAGCGGGCCACCGTACGCGGTCTGCAGGCCGACCCGGTCGGCGGCGTAGATGACGGCCTTGCGGCACTCGACGTTGTCGAGCGGTGGGTTGTCGTTGAGGATCGAGATGTACCAGATCCGGGCGGCGGTCGGGTTGTCCGCGCGCGCCTTGAGCGCCGGGTCGCCCTGGATGGTGCCGATGGCGGCGGCCTGGACGCCGGTGCCCGCCAGGTCGACGGCCAGGTCGCCCGCGATGATCCGGTTGTCGAGGTCGTTCGCCTCGACGCCCAGGGAGATCTCGTAGCGGTCCGGCAGCGCCTTGCGGATCGGGTCGGTCGCCGGGTCCCAGTTCTCGTTGCGGACGAGGGTGTACTGCTTGCCCTCCTCGACCTTCTCGAACTTGTACGGGCCGGACGCGATCACGTGCTGGCGGTACTTGATGCCCGTGTCCTTGTCCTTGGGTACCGGAACCGTCGCGGGCAGGGCGGCGAAGTTGTCGAAACCGGTGTAGGCCTGCTTGAGGTGGAAGACGATCGTCTGGTCGTCCGGCGTCTCGATGGCCTTGTCGGTGTTGACGTTCGGCGTGGTGTAGACGCTCTTGAAGTCCTTCGGCAGGTCGAGCCAGTCGTTGAAGTACGTCGGGCCGTTGACGAAGGTCTTCTTGTCGAGCTGGCGCAGGACGGCGTACTTGACGTCCTTGGACGTGATCGGCGTGCCGTCCTCGTACTTCACGCCGGACCGGAGCTTGTAGGTCCAGGTCTTGCCGCCGTCGGACGGCGCGCCCAGGCTCTCCGCCAGGTCGGGGACAAGCTCGCGGCCCTTCGCGCCGGGCGCCGGGTTGTAGGTCACCAGCGGGCGGCCGTAGATGCGCAGCAGGTTCCAGGACAGGCCGTAGTAGGTGTCACCCGGGTCGATCGAGTCCCACGCCTCCGAGATGGCCATCTTCATCGTGCCGCCCTTCTTGTCCGAAGGGTTGACGACGTTCTCCAGTCCCGCGTTGAACACGTCCGCAGATGCGGGGCCGCCGGCCCCGCCCGTCTCCTGCGTCTTGGACCCACCACCGCCGCCACAGGCGGACAGGCCCAGCGCGAGGGCCGCGCCCGCCGCCACGAAGGCTATTGATTTCTTCATTTACTTGCACCCCTTGTTGGTAGGGACGGGGAGTCGGGAGAGAAGCTCATCGGGATGACTTGGGATCGAGCGCGTCCCGCAGGCCGTCACCGAACAGGTTGAACGCCAGCACCGTGATGAAGATCGCCATGCCGGGGAAGAACATGAAGTGCGGCATGGTGTAGTACTTCACCGCGGCGGACAGCATGCCTCCCCACGTGGCTGTGGGCGGCTGGATGCCGACGCCGAGGAACGAGAGCGCCGCCTCGAACAGCACGTTCGTCGGGATCAGCAGCGTCGAGTAGATGAGGATCGGCGCGATCAGGTTCGGCAGGATCTCCCGGAACAGGATGTACGGCCCGCGCGCGCCCAGGCTCCGGGCCGCGTCCACGAACTCCCGCTCGCGCAGCGACAGCGTCTGCCCGCGGATGATCCGCCCGATGTAGGGCCAGTTGAAGAACCCGATCACGAAGATCAGTAGAAGGATGCGAAGCGAGTCGCCCTTGACCTCGAGCTGGGTCTCGAACTGGCCGAGCACGCCGACCAGGGAGAGGGCGAAGACCAGGAGCGGGAACGCCAGGAAGATGTCCATCGCCCGGCTGATCAGCCCGTCGACCCAGCCACCGGAATAGCCCGCGATGACGCCCATGACCGTGCCGATGACCACCGACAGCAGGGTGGCGAGGAACGCGACCAGCAATGAGATCCGCGCGCCGTACAGGACCCGGCTGAAAAGATCGCGGCCGTTGACCGGCTCCACCCCGAACAGGAAGTCCCGGCTGATGCCGGTGCCGCCCTTGGGCTGCATGGTCATCGTGTCGATCATTTCCTGGTGGAACTCGTTCGGCGGGTGGCCGAACCAGCCCACGATCACGGGCGCGAAGATCGCGACTATGATCAGGAAGAGGACGACGACGCCGCCGCCCATGGCGACCTTGTCGCGCTTGAGGCGCATCCATGCGATCTGCCCGAGTGATCGCCCCTGGATGGCCTTGGCCCCCGCCCCTTCGAGCACGGCTTCCGGCGGGGCCTCAGCGGCCGTGCCGGGCACGTCGAGCGGTGCGGTCATGCTTCTCGGCCCCCTGGGTTCCAGACGACATTGTCCTCGGACCCGCGTGGTGCACAGGTCCCAGATCGGAGAATGTATGTCCTGAACTGGGTAAACAACCCCACTGAAGCGCTATGTGGCCCAACCGTGATTGGCCCGAAACCCATTCGTATCGATCTTGAAAAGACTGTCAGAACCGCGTGTTGATTGTGTCCCGGAACTGTGACACATTTGCCACGATCCCATGATGTGAGATTTCACGAGCACCACTCAGCTGATGCCGCGCTTCTTGAGGATCTCCTCGATGTCCGAGAAATCGTCCGCCGGGGCGGGTGCGGCGGCGCGCTCGACCGGCTTCGCGCCCGGCTTCTGGACCGCCTTGCCTGGGGCGGGCGCGGCGGCGGGACTCGCCGCCCGGCCCTTCGCCAGGGTGCGTCCGCGAAGGGCGCCGGAGACGAAGAACAACAGCACCGAAAGCCCGGCGAGCACGATGCCCGACCACACCATGGGCGAGAACACCAGGCCCGTGACGAAGCCGACGACCGCCGAACCTACGTTCCACAAGGTCTTCAGCGCTCCGGTCAGGTAGGCGGCCAGCGGCAGCAGCGCCCACGCGGTCGCGCGCAGCCCGGCCGCCACCCCTCTGCGGCGGAAGGCGAGATAGCTGAACGCGATGCCCACAGCGGTCAGCCCCGCGCAGAGCGGCAACCAGGCGATCTGGTCATACGACATGACGAGCCCCCTTAACGGCGTACCTTCATCCTGCATCCTGGCACGCCGCCCCCGCCGCGCGGCTCCTCCCTGAGAAGGGGGCATCCCCTAAGGGATCAGTGGAACATGCCCCTCAGCGCGCCGACGCTCACGTCGGTCAGAGACGGGACGACCAGGGTCGTCGGACCCGGCGAGATGGGCAGCAGGCTCGGCACCGCGACCACGCGGCATCCCGCCGCGGCCGCCGAGGCGACCCCGTTGGGAGAATCCTCCAGCACGGCACAGCGCGTCGGGTCCACCAGCATCAGGCTCGCGGCGGTCAGATAGGGCTCCGGATCCGGCTTGGTACGGACCACGTCGTCCCCGGTGACCACGATCTCGAAGTGGTCCCGGCCCACCGAGTCGAGCACAGGCTGCGCGATGACCCGCAGCGACGAGGTCACCAGCCCGACCCGGACTCTGTCCGCCCGCAGGTCGCCGAGCAGCTCCAGGGCCCCCGGCTTGACGTCCACTCCGGCGGAGAGCCGCCGGACCATGCCGCCGATCAGCCACTCCCCAACGACCGCGGGGTCCATGCTGGAGCCGGAGAGCGCCAGCATGTAGGCCACGGCCCGCTCCCAGGAACCGCCGACGAGCTGCTCCTGGTGCTGCGGGCCCCATTCGCCGCCGAGCCGCTCGACGACCTCGGTCTCGACCTCGAACCACACCTTCTCGGTGTCGACGAGCAGGCCGTCCATGTCGAAGAAGACCGCGTCCAACCTCTACCCTTCCGCCCTCTGCCTCGTGCTGCCCGACGCCGCCTCGCGCGCGTCAGACATTGAAGTACTTGGCCTCGGGGTGATGGGCGACCAGCGCCGAGGTGGCCTGCTCGGGGTGGAGCTGGAACTCCTCCGACAGGGTCACCCCGATCCGCGCGGGGTCGAGCAGCTCCATCAGCTGGACCTGGTCCTCGAGGTTCGGGCAGGCGGGGTAGCCGAACGAGTAGCGGCATCCCCTGATGTTGACCTTGAGCATGTCGGTGAGCGACTCGTCGCCGCCGATGCCCAGCTCGGAACGGACCCGGGCGTGCCAGTACTCGGCGAGCGCCTCGGTCAGCTGGACCGACAGGCCGTGAAGTTCGAGGTAGTCCCGGTAGGCGTCCTTCGCGAACAGCTCGGCGGTGGCCTCGCTGATCCGGTTGCCCATCGTGGCGATCTGGAAGGCGATGACGTCGACCTCGCCGGAGTCCTTGGAACGGAAGAAGTCGGACAGGCACAGGTGCCGGTCCCGGCGCTGGCGCGGGAAGGTGAAGCGGGTCCGCTCGTTCCCCGTCTCGTCGAGGATGATCAGGTCGTCGCCCGAGCTGACGCACGGGAAGTAGCCGTAGACGACGGCCGCCTCCAGCAGGCCCTCGGTCTGCATCCGCTCCAGCCACATCCGCAGCCGCGGCCGGCCCTCGGTCTCGACCAGCTCGTCGTACGACGGGCCGCTGCTCTCCGAACCACGGGTGCCGCGCGCGGCCTTGAGACCCCACTGGCCCATGAACGTGGCCCGTTCGTCGAGGAAGGCGGCGTAGTCGCCGAGTGGGATGCCCTTGACGACCCGGTCCCCGAAGAAGGGAGCCGTCGGCACCGGGTTGTCGGCGGCGACGTCGGACCTGGACGGCAGGTCCTCGACCGGGGTGCGCCGCAGCACGGCCCCCGCCTTCACCCGGCGCTCGCGGAGCGCGGGCAGCTCAGCGCCCTCCTCGCCCCGCTTCACCGCCATGAAGGCGTCCATCAGCCGCAGGCCCTCGAAGGCGTCCCTCGCGTAGCGGACCTCGCCGCGGAACAGGTCGGCCAGGTCCTGTTCGACGTACGCCCTGGTCAGGGCGGCGCCGCCGAGCAGCACAGGGTATTTCTCGGCGATGCCCCGGGAGTTCATCTCCTCGAGGTTCTCCTTCATGATGACCGTGGATTTCACCAGAAGTCCGGACATGCCGATCACGTCGGCCTTCTTGTCCTCGGCGGCCTCCAGGATCGCCGACACCGGCTGCTTGATGCCGAGGTTGATCACCTCGTAGCCGTTGTTGGACAGGATGATGTCGACCAGGTTCTTGCCGATGTCGTGCACGTCGCCCTTGACCGTGGCCAGGACGATGCGGCCCTTCGTGGTCCCCTCGACACGCTCCATGTAGGGCTCGAGATAGGCCACCGAGGTCTTCATGACCTCGGCCGACTGGAGCACGAACGGCAGCTGCATCTGGCCGGAGCCGAACAGCTCGCCGACGGTCTTCATGCCGTCGAGCAGCACATCGTTGATGATCTCCAGGGCCGGCCGCTGAGCCAGCGCGTCGTCGAGGTCGGCCTCCAGGCCCTTCCGCTCGCCGTCGATGATCCGCCGCTTGAGCCTCTCCCACAGCGGCAGCCCGAGGAGCTCGGCCGCCTTGTCCGCCTTCAGCGCCGCCGCGTCGACGCCCTCGAACAGCTCCATGAACCGCTGCAGCGGGTCGTAGCCGTCCCGTCTGCGGTCGTAGACCATGTCGAGCGCGACCTGACGCTGCTCGTCGGGGATGCGCGCCATCGGCAGGATCTTGGAGGCGTGCGCGATGGCCGAGTCGAGCCCGGCGTTGACGCACTCGTTCAGGAAGACCGAGTTCAGCACCATGCGGGCGGCCGGGTTGAGGCCGAACGACACATTGGACAGGCCGAGCGTGGTCTGCACGGTCGGGTAGCGCCGCTTGAGCTCGCGGATCGCCTCGATGGTCTCGATGCCGTCGCGCCGGGTCTCCTCCTGGCCGGTGGAGATCGGGAAGGTGAGGCAGTCGATGATGATGTCCTCGACCCGCATGCCCCAGTTGTGCACCAGGTCCTCGATCACCCGGGTCGCGACCCGGATCTTCCACTCGGCGGTGCGGGCCTGGCCCTCCTCGTCGATGGTCAGCGCCACGACGGCCGCGCCGTGCTCCTGGACGAGCCGCATGATCCGGGTGAACCGCGAGTCCGGCCCGTCGCCGTCCTCGTAGTTGACCGAGTTGACGACCGCCCGGCCGCCGAGCATCTCCAGACCGGCCTCGATGACGGCGGGCTCGGTCGAGTCGAGCATGACCGGCAACGTGGATGCGGTGGCGAACCGGAACGCCAGCTCCTTCATGTCCCGCACGCCGTCGCGGCCGACGTAGTCGATGCACAGGTCGAGGAGGTGCGCTCCGTCGCGGGCCTGCGCCCGCGCGATCTCGACGCACTCCTCGTAGTTCTCCGCCAGCATCGCCTCGCGGAACGCCTTGGAGCCGTTGGCGTTGGTCCGCTCGCCGATGGCCAGGTAGGACGTGTCCTGCCGGAACGGCACGTGCTGGTAGAGCGACGCCGCGCCCGCCTCGGGGCGTGGCCGACGCTCCGCGCGCGTTCTGCCGTACTGTGTTTCACCCCCATGGCTACGCCCCACCGCCCCCAGGCGCTCGACCAGCGCCCGCAGATGCTCCGGGGTCGTGCCACAGCAGCCGCCGACCAGGGCGAGCCCGTAGTCGCGGGCGAACGCCTCGTGGGCGTCGGCCAGCTCGGCCGGGGACAGCGGGTAGTAGGCGCCGTCGGAGGTCAGCTGGGGCAGCCCGGCGTTCGGCATGCAGGACAGCGGCAGCCGCGAATGCCTCGCGAGGTAGCGCAGATGCTCGCTCATCTCGGCGGGCCCGGTGGCGCAGTTGAGCCCGATGAGGTCCACGCCGAGCGGCTCGATCACGGTGAGCGCGGCGCCGATCTCCGAGCCCAGCAGCATGGCGCCGTTGGTCTCGATCGTCACCTGGGCGATGATCGGAACATCCCGGCCGGCCGCCTCCACGGCCCGCTTGGAGCCGATGACGGCCGCCTTGACCTGGAGCAGGTCCTGGCAGGTCTCGATGATCAGCGCGTCCGCGCCACCGGCGATGAGCCCGGCCGCGTTGTCGCGGTAGGCGTCCCGCAGCGTCGCGTACGGCATGTGCCCCAGAGTGGGCAGCTTGGTGCCGGGCCCGATCGAGCCGAGCACGAACCGCGGCTTGTCCGGGGTCGACCACTGATCCGCCTGCTCGCGGGCGATCCTGGCACCGGCCTCTGAGTATTCGAAGATCCGGTCCGAGATGCCGTACTCGCCGAGGGCGGCGAGGTTGGCGCCGAAGGTGTTCGTCTCCACGCAGTCCACGCCGACCTCGAAATAGGCGTCGTGGACGCCCCGCACGATGTCGGGGCGGCTGACGTTGAGGACCTCGTTGCAGCCCTCGTGACCTTCGAAGTCGTCGAGAGTGGGGTCCTGCGCCTGCAGCATCGTCCCCATCGCCCCGTCCGCGACCAGGACGCGCTGGGACAGGACGTGGCGGAAGGACGGTCTGCTCGTCATGGACCAAGCCTAGCGGGATACGCCACGAAGGTATTGAACGTGAAATCCAATTACCCGAGATCGGGGTGACGTGCGGCACGATCATCGCCGGGAACCGGCGGCCTGACGCCCGCCGCATCCCTCTTCGGCGCCGGGGCACTCGGGCCGGGCGGCTGCCGGCCCGGGTGCCGCCGAACGTCTCACATCACGCCGGTTGCGGCGTCCTCATCGTTCACCCGCATCCGTGAACTTGACTTCCTCCCACGAAAAACCCGGGGGATTCCTACCCTCGCGGGTCGGATCTTCCTGCTTCACCGGCGACCGCCCTCACACACCCGAGGGTGTGCGACCGGTCTTACGTGGCCTCCACAGGCTTCACATCCCGCCAGCCCGGCGGTAGGCCCGGACAGACCGGCTTGGTTATCGCCCGCCCGTCCGAGCACCGGAACCGTACCAAGACGGAGGGATCTCCTGTGCGGAAACCACCAAGTCACCGCACCGCCCGCACCTTGGCGCCCCGAGCGAGCCCTCCATTCCTCCTCAGGGCCGAAGCCCGTGCCTCTGGAGGGACCAAGATGAGCCCGCAAAATCGGCTATGGGCGCGATGGTGACGCTCGGGCCTCCTCACCGAATAGTCTTGGGATGGACCATACCCCTAGTGGGCCAGTGAGGAGGCGGCGCGTGATCGAGCTCGAAGGGCTCCCTGAGCTCGTCGACCCGGTGCTCATCGCCGCGTTCGAAGGGTGGAACGACGCCGGCGAGGCGTCGAGCGGGGTGCTCGCGCACCTTGAGACGGAGTGGAAGGCCACTCCGCTGGTCGAGCTGGACCCGGAGGACTACTACGACTTCCAGGTGACCCGGCCGATCGTCGAGCTCGGCGAAGGCATGACACGTTCAATCACGTGGCCGACGACGCGGCTGCTGCTCGCCCGCCCACCGGGCGCCAAGCGCGACGTGGTGCTCCTGCGCGGCATCGAGCCGAACATGCGGTGGCGGTCCTTCTGCGCCGAGATCGTCGGACTCTGCGGCGATCTCGGGGTCGACCTGGCCATCCTGCTGGGCGCGCTGCTCAACGACTCGCCGCACACCCGGCCCGTGCCGATCGTCGGATCGGTGAGCGACCCGGGCCTGGCCCGCGCGCTCAACCTGGAGATGACGAAGTACGAAGGCCCGACCGGCATCGTCGGCGTGCTCCAGCACGCCCTGGGCGGCGCCGGGCTGCAGGCCGTCTCGCTGTGGGCGTCCGTGCCGCACTACGTCGCCCAGCCGCCCAACCCGAAGGCCACCCTGGCCCTGCTGCGCCGGATCGAGGACCTGCTCGACATCCCGATGCCGTACGGCGAGCTCGCCGAGGAGGCCCGGGCCTGGGAGATCGGCGTGGACGAGCTCGCGGCGCAGGACACCGAGGTCGCCGAGTACGTCAGGGAGCTGGAGGAGCGCAAGGACGCCGCCGACCTTCCCGAAGCGAGCGGCGACGCGATCGCGGCGGAGTTCGAGCGCTACCTGCGCCGCCGCGACCGCGGCACGGACGGCTAGCCCAGGGAAATCGAGGGGCGGCGGATCGGCTGGCACCTGCGCGCCCGCTGCGCCATCACCTCGTCGAACCGGGTCCACACGAGCGCGGCGAGGTCGTCGTCGACGCCGAGGGGGTCGCTGACCACGTCGGCGCCGCTCTCGGCCAGCCGGTTGTGGAAGAAGCCGGGGGCGAGCAGGTAGGACGCGATCGCCACCCGGTGGGCAAGGCCCTCCCTGAGCCGGCCGAGCGCCTCGCCGATGGTCGGGCTCCCCGCTGAGGCGAAGGCCGCCGTCACCGGCCGCGACAGCCGTACGGAAAGAAGACGGGCGGCCGCCCGGACGTCCTCGATGGCGGCCGGGTCCGAGGAGCCGGCGGCGCCGAGGATCACCGCGTCGCGGGCGTGCAGCCCCGCCGCCGCCAACCGCCGGGCCAGTATCGAGGTGAGCAGGGGGTGCGGCCCGAGCTGACCGGCGACGAACGCGTCCGGCCGCGCACGCGCGACCACGGTCGGCAGGTCGATGTGCGCATGGTACCCCCCTGCCAGCAGCAGCGGGACGACCACGACCGGGCCGCGCGCGCCCGCGAGCACGTCGGCGAGAAGCGGGGAGCTGATCTCCAGGAAGCCCAGCTCCACCCGCTGTCCCGGCCGAGCCCGGCGCACCCGCTCGGTGAGGGAATCCATGACGGCCTCCCACTCCGGGTTGCGGGCGCCGTGCGCCGCCAGAACCAGTGTCGTCACGCGTCGTCCCGGTCACAGGCCAGGCGGTAGCCCCGCTTGACCACGGTCTCCACGATGCCGCTCGGCCCGAGTGCCCGGCGCAGCCGCGTGATCGCCATCTCGACGGCGTGTTCGGCGGAGTCGCGGGCCGGTCCGCCCGGCAGCACGACCCGCAGCTCCGCGCGTGACACGACGTGACCGGGCCGCTCGGCGAGGCGCTTGAGCACCGCCATCGGAGCCGGCGGAAGCGGCTTGAGGTCGCCGTCGACGACCACCGCGTGGCCGCGGATCTCCAGCTCGTGTCCGCCGGCGACGAGCCGCATGACGCTGCTCTCCGGCAGGTGGCGGGCCAGCGTGCGGGCCAGGGCGCCGAGCCGCGACCGCTCGGGCTGGACCACGCGCACGCCCCGGCTCAGCAGCGGGCCGGCCGTCACGGGCCCCACGCACGCCGCCACGACCGGGCCGTTGAAGGCGGCCAGCAGGGCGTCTTCGAGGCCGTCGGCACGCGCGGCGTTCAGCATGGCGATCACGGCCGGGGCGCTGGTGAACGCCACCGCGTCCACGGAGCCGGAGACCGACTGGCTGACCAGGCGCCGCAGCGGGGAGGTGTCGCGGTACGGCAGCCACCGGTAGACCGGCACCTCGATGACGTGCGCCCCGGCGTCGCGCAGCGCGGCGACGAAGCCGGTCAGCGGCTCGCCGTGCAACTGCACCGCGATGCGGCGGCCGCGCAGGTCCTGGTCGAGCAGGTACTGCTTCACCTCCTCGCAGGACTCGGTCGGCGGCGTCCAGTGGTCGGCCAGCCCGGCGGCGCGCACCGCGCCGCGGGCCTTCGGACCCCGGGTGAGCAGCCGCGCCTTGGTGAAGTGGGTGGCGATGTCGCCGGACAGGCCCCAGCCCTCGGCTGCGGCCATCCAGCCGCGGAAGCCGACGCCCGTAGTGATCACCACGTCGTCGATCGGCGCTTCCAGACACTCGCGGGTGGACGCGAGCAGGTCGGTGTCCTCGGCCAGCGGCACGAGCCGGATGGCGGGGGCGCGGACCACCCGGGCCCCACGCCGCTCGAGCAGCGCCGAGAACTCCTCGCGGCGGCGGGTCGCCGTCACTCCGATGGTGAATCCGGCCAGCGCGTCGGGCGCGGTCTCCGGGGTGACCACCGGCTCGTCCGCAAGCGCGGTCATACGACGCTCACCTCCACTGTGCCGTCTGTGACACGAATCGGATATATGGGTACGGCTGTCGCGGGATCGTCCAGGCATGCGCCCGTGACGAGGGAGAACACCTGCTTGTGCATCGGCGAAGCCACCGTGGGCTCCCCGCCGCGGGTGCCCACGATGCCTCGTGAGAGGACGTAGGCCCCGCTGTAGGGGTCACGATTGCCGATGGCGTGGACGTCTCCCTCGAAGGTGCGGAACACGGCGACCTGCTGCGCGCCGACCAGCACCGCGGCGCCGCGCTCCGGAAGAAGGTCGGCGTAACCGCAGACCGGGATCCAGCCGCACTCCTCGGCCGATGTGGTCGACGCGGTCGACGCGAACGTCTCCTGAAGAATGCTCATCTGCTCACTGCCTCCAGGGGTATCAGGACCGGCTTGATCTGCTCCCGCTCGGTCTCGAAGGAGATTGATGGGTCGGGGGTGCCGGGGGCGTTGACGAAGCTGACGAAGCGGCGCAGCTTCTCGGGGTCCTCGATCGTGGCGCGCCACTCGTCGAAGTAGCTCGCCACGTGCCGGTCCATCTGGGCGTCCAGATCGGCGCAGATGCCGAGCGAGTCCTCCATGATCACCTCGCGCAGGTAGTCGAGCCCGCCGTCGAGGTTCTCCAGCCAGGTGGAGGTCCGCTGCAGCCGATCGGCGGTCCTGATGTAGAACATCAGGAACCGGTCGATCGTCCGGATCAGCTCGTCCGTCGACAGATCCGAGGCCAGCAGGTCGGCGTGCCTCGGCTTGAATCCGCCGTTGCCGCCGACGTAGAGGTTCCAGCCCTGCTCGGTCGCGATGATCCCGAAGTCCTTGGACCTGGCCTCCGCGCACTCCCGGGCGCAACCGGACACCGCCGACTTCAGCTTGTGCGGCGACCGCAGGCCCCGGTAGCGCAGCTCCAGCGCGATGGCCATGCCCACCGAGTCCTGCACACCGTACCGGCACCATGTGGAGCCGACGCACGACTTCACGGTCCGCAGCGCCTTGCCGTACGCGTGACCGGACTCGAAGCCGGCGTCGACGAGCTTCTTCCAGATCTGCGGCAGCTGCTCCACGCGGGCGCCGAACAGGTCGATCCGCTGCCCACCGGTGATCTTCGTGTAGAGACCGAAGTCCCGCGCCACCTCGCCGATCACGATGAGCTTCTCCGGGGTGATCTCGCCGCCCGGGATGCGCGGCACGATCGAGTAGGTGCCGTTCCGCTGGATGTTCGCCAGGAAGTGGTCGTTGGTGTCCTGGAGGGCGGCCTGCTCCCCCTCCAGGATGTGGCCGTTGCCCAGGGACGCCAGGATCGACGCCACCGCGGGCTTGCAGATGTCACAGCCGCGTCCCGTCCCATGCTCGGCGATGAGCTGGGAGAACGTCGTGATCCCGCGCACCTGGACGATGTCGAACAGCTCGGCCCGGCTGTGGGCGAAGTGCTCGCACAGCGCCTTGCTGACCTCGACGCCGGACTTGACGAGGATCTGCTTCAGCATCGGCACACAACTGCCGCACGTGGTGCCCGCGCGGGTGCAGTCCTTGATGCCCTGCACGTCCGTCAGGTTCTTGTCCGCGATGGCCGCGCAGACCTGGCCCTTGGTGACGTTGTTGCACGAGCAGACCTGCGCGTCGTCCGGCAGGTCCACCGAGGCGGCGCCCGCCCCCGCGAACAGCAGGTCGCTCGGTGCCCCCGGCAGGGCCTTGCCCACGAAGGGCCGCAGCGTGTTGTACGGCCCGGCGTCGCCGACACAGATGCCGCCGAGCAGCGTCTTCGCGTCGTCGCTGATGAACAGCTTCTTGTAGACGCCGCCGACCGGGTCCATGTAGGTGACGTCGAGTGCCCCGGACATCTCGCCGAACTGCGCGACCTCGACGCCGAGGAGCTTCAGCTTGGTGGACATGTCCGCGCCCTCGAAGACGGCCGACCCGCCGAGGATCCGGTCGGCGGCCACCTCGGCCTGGGTGAAGCACGGCCCGACGAGCCCGTAGACCACGCCCCCGGCCAGGGCGCACTCGCCGACCGCGTAGATGCGCTCGTCGGAGGTCCGCATGCCGGCGTCCACGACGATGCCGCCGCGCCCGCCGACCGCGAGGCCGGACTGCCGGGCGAGCTCGTCGCGCGGGCGGATGCCGGCGGAGAACACCACGACCTGGGCCTCGATGGCCTCGCCGTCCGGCCTGACCAGCCGGTCCACCCGGCCGTCCGGGCCCGCCTCGATCGTCTTCACCCCGGCGCCCGCGTGGATGGTCAGGCCGAGCGCCTCGATGTGGTTCCTGAGCACGGCCCCGCCGCCCTCGTCGACCTGCCGGGGCATCAGCCAGTTGCTCATCTCGATGACGTGCGTCTTCAGGCCGAGCCCGCGCAGGGCGTCCGCGGCCTCCAGGCCGAGCAGGCCGCCGCCGATGACGATGCCCGCGGAGGCGCCCAGCGACGCCTCCCTGATCGCGTCCAGGTCGTCGATGGTCCGGTAGACGAAGCAGCCCGGCAGGTCCTTCCCCGGCACCGGAGGCACGAACGCCGCCGAGCCGGTGGCGAGCACCAGCACGTCGTACGGCTCGGCCGCACCGGCGTCCGTCACCACGGTGCGGCTCTCACGGTCGATCTCGACGACCCTGCCGCCGAGCTTCAGCGTGACGCCGTCCGGCACCGGATAGGTGAGGTCCTCGACGGTCTTGCCGGTCAGGTAGGAGGTCAGCGCGACCCGATCGTAGGCCGGTCGGGGCTCCTCCCCCAAAATGGTCACGGTTCCGTCGAAACCTCTGTCGCGCAGGGTCTCGACCAGCCGGTGCGCCGTCGGGCCGTGTCCTACGACGACTACCTTGGTGGGATTCATGCGCTTACGCCCTCCTGCTCACACAACCAACCGACGATTCCCTCCACCGCATCGCGGCAGCCGCCGCACCCGGTCGTGGCCCTCGTCGCGGCGGCCACTGACTCCAGATCCCGGGCGCCGGACTCCCAGCACGCCCTGATCTGGCCTTTCGTCACGTTGTTGCACTGGCAGACCTTCGCGGAGTCCGGCATCCGCACCGGGCTCTCCGCCACGGCGACCCCGCCGCCGGCCAGGCCCGGGAACAGCAGGCCGGCCCGGTCGCCGGGAAGCGGCCCTCCCCTGTCGTAGAGCTGGGTCAGCGTGCCCACGGCGGACGTCTCGCCCAGCAGGATCGCGCCCACCAGCCGGCCGTCGCGGATGACGAGCTTGCGGTACGTGCCGTTGTGCCGGTGGGTGAAACGGACGATCTCCGCGTCGTCCTCGGTCAGGTGCGTCTCCCCCATCGCCGCGAGCTCCACGCTCTTGGCCTTCAGCCGGGTCACCAGCCGGGAGCCGCGGTAGCGGGCCCCCTCGTCGGTTCCCGTGATCAGATCGGCCAGGACGGACGCCTGCTCCCAGGCGGGTGCGACCAGGCCGTACACCGTGCCGTCGTGCTGGGCGCACTCCCCGATCGCGAAGATCGACGGGTCGTCCGTGCGCATCTCGTCGTCGACGACGACACCGCGCTCCACCTCGATTCCGGCGTCCCGGGCGAGGCCGACGACCGGCCGGACCCCGCACGCGAGCACCACCAGATCGCCGTCCATCACCTCGCCCGTGGACAGCTCCACTCCCGCCTCGGACACGGCGCTCACCGTCACGCCCGTGCGGATCTCGATGCCGAGGGCGCCGAGGGTCTCCCCGAGGACCAGGCCGGCCTCCTCGTCGAGCTGACGCTCCATGAGATGCCCGGCCAGGTGCAGCAGCGTCACCGGGAGGCCCCGCCCGGCCAGGCCGCGCGCCGCCTCGATGCCCAGCAGCCCGCCTCCGACGACCACCGCCGTCCGGGCGGACGCGGCCGCCTCCCGGATCCGGTCGCAGTCGTCCAGGGTCCGGAACGCCGTCGCGCGCTCCGCCCCGGGAATCGGCGGCACCACCGGCTCGCTTCCCGTCGCCAGCACCAGCACGTCGTACGGCACCCGCGACCCGTCGGAGGCGACGACCGTCATGCCGTCCCGGTCGATCGCGGTGACCGAGACCCCGAGCCGGGCCGTCACGTCGTGCTCCGCGTACCACAGCGGGTCGAGCAGCCGGACCTGGTCGGGGCTGGAGGTTCCGGCCAGCACGTTCGACAGCAGCACCCGGTTGTAGGGCTGCCAGGCCTCGGCGCCGAACACCGTGATCTGCACGTCCTTGCTCCGGGCGCGGACCTCGCCGACCAGGCGGGCGCCCGCCATCCCGTTGCCCACCACCACGAGCCTCACGCGACACGCTCCAGTCTCACTGCGCAGATCTTGAACTCGGGCATCCGGGACATGGGGTCGAGGGCGGGATTGGTGAGCGTGTTGACGCCCTCCCAGTGGAACGGCATGAAGACCGTGTCGGGCCGGATCGACCCGTTCACCTTGGCCACGCCTTCGGCGGCGCCACGGCGGCTCACCACGCGGACCGGCTCGCCCGGCGCGATCTCCAGGCGCTCGGCCAGATCCGGGTGGAGCTCCACGAACACCTCGGGGGACGCCAGGTTCAGCGCGCGGATCCGGCGTGTCTGCGCACCCGACTGGTAGTGCGCCAGCACCCGGCCGGTCGTCAGGTAGAAGGGGAAGTCGTCGTCGACGTCCTCACCCGCCGGGCGGTGCTCGACCGGCACGAGACGGGCACGGCCGTCCGGTGTGGCGAACCGGTCCAGAAAGGGCCGTGGCGTGCCCGGGTGCGGCTCCTCCCCGGGCGCGGCGGCGGGGCAGGGCCAGAAGACGCCGGTCTCGGCCGCGATCCGCTCGTAGGTGATGCCCGCGTAGTCGGCGATGCCGCCGCTCGACGCCTGCCGGAGCTCGTCGAAGACCGTTCGCGGGTCTGTGGGGAACTTGTCGCCGCAGCCCAGCCGGTCGGCCAGGCCGTACAGGATCGAAAGGTCGCTGCGCACCCCCGCCGGCGGGGTGACGGCCTGGCGGCGGAGCAGGACGCGGCCCTCAAGGTTGGTCATCGTGCCGGCCTCCTCGGCCCACTGGGTGGTGGGCAGCACGACGTCGGCGAGGGCGGCGGTCTCCGACGGCACGAAGTCGGAGACCACGAGCAGGTCGAGCGCGGCCAGCCGCTCGGCGACGTGCGCCGAACGCGGCGCGGAGATCACCGGGTTGGAGCCGAACAGCAGCAGCGCCTTCGGCCCTTCAGGGGTGCCCAGCGCGTCGAGCAGCTCGTACGCGGACCGGCCGGCTCCGGGCAGGTCGCCGGGGTCGACCCCCCAGACGGCCGCGACGTGCGCCCGCGCGGCCGGGTCGTCGATCTTCCGGTAACCGGGCAGCTGGTCGGCCTTCTGGCCGTGCTCGCGGCCGCCCTGGCCGTTGCCCTGGCCGGTGACGCAGCCGTAGCCGGAGCCCTCACGACCGGGCAGGCCGAGGGTGAGGGCCAGGTTGATGAAGGCGGTGACCGTGTCGGTGCCCTTGGAGTGCTGCTCGGCGCCCCTTCCGGTAAGGATCACGGCCCGGGACGCCTCGCCCAGGATCCGGACCGCCTCGCGCATCCGCGCCACCGGAACGCCGGTGATCCGCTCCACCCGCTCGGGCCACCAGGCCGACACGGACGTACGGACCGCGTCGAAGCCGCTGGTGCGGTCGCCGATGTAGGCCAGGTCCGCGTATCCCTCGGCGATCGCGAGATGCAGCAGGCCGAGTGCGAGGGCGAGGTCGGTGCCGGGCGTCACCTGCAGGTGGAGGTCGGCGAGCTTCGCCGTCTGGGTGGTCCGCGGATCGATGACGATCAGCCGCCCCCCGTGGTCCCGCATCCTCGTCAGGTGCCGCACGAAAGGGGGCATGGTCTCCGCGACGTTGCCGCCGGCGAACAGGACCGCGTCGGCCAGGCCGATGTCCGTGATGGGGAACGGCAGCCCGCGGTCCATCCCGAACGCCCGGTTGGCGGCGGCCGCCGCCGAGGACATGCAGAACCGGCCGTTGTAGTCGATCTGGCTGGTCCGCAGCGCCACGCGGGCGAACTTTCCGAGCTGGTATGCCTTCTCGTTGGTCAGTCCGCCACCGCCGAACACGGCCACGCCGTCCGGGCCGTGCTCCGCCTGCACGGCCCTGATCCGGTCGGCGACGAAGTCCAGCGCCTCGTCCCAGCTCACGGGCCGGCCGTGCAGCAGCGGCGTGGTGAGCCGGTCCGGCGATGTCAGCAGTTCGGCGGACGTCCAGCCTTTCTGGCACAGGCCACCCGCGTTCGCGGGGATGTCCTCGCGCGGGGTGACGCCGATCTCCGTCACGCCCGCGGCGCGGCTGTCGGCCACGAACATGCCGCACTGCAACGCGCAGTACGGGCAGTGTGTGGCCGCGCCCACCGGAACCTGTGACATCACAGGCTCTCGAGTGGAAAGTGAGATCGGCATGGATCCGATAGTGCGCATCGGCGGTTTCACCGCTGGGTCCCCTCTGTTACCGCTGTGCTACAAGCCGCTAACCGCGCTAACTCTCGCGATCCGCGAGATGTGAGAGACCGCGTCGTCTCCGAAACTCACATGTGCTGTCGCCACGTGTGAGGTGCCTCGCGACAAAGGAGCGGGCGCCATGCAGAGGTGGCGCCCGCTCATGTCGTGTGGTGCAGCGCTCAGACGCGGGCCGCCGCCAGGCTCGGCGCGACGCCGACGCCCACCGTGCGGAGGTAGCAGAACCAGGTGAGGGCGAAGCAGATCGCGTAGAAGGTGGCGAAGGCGGCGATCGCCGCACCGGCTCCACCGGTGGCCGCGATCGAGGAGCCGAAGCCGCGGTTGATGAAGAAGCCGCCGAAGGCGCCGATCGCGGAGATGAACCCGATCGCGGCAGAGGAGTCGCGCTTGCCGATCCGCAGGGCCTCCTCGAAGGCCGGGGTGCCCGGCTCGACCCCTTCGGTGGCCTTGGCCCGGAAGATCGCGGGGATCATGCGGTAGGTGGAGCCGTTGCCGACACCCGCAGTCGCGACCAGCAGCATGTACGAGGCGAAGAAGAGGACGAAGTTGTGCTGCGACAGGCCCTGCCAGACGAGGAACACCGCGCCGGCCATGGCGGCGAAGTTCCAGAAGGTCACCGAGGCGCCGCCGAGCCGGTCCGCCAGCCAGCCACCGACCGGACGGATGACGGAGCCGACCAGCGGGCCGAGGAAGGCCAGCGTGACCAGCGAGGCCTGCTCGGGGAACTGCGACTTGATGAGGAGCGGGAAGGCCGTCGAGTAGCCGATGAACGAGCCGAAGGTGCCGATGTACAGGACGGACATGATCCAGGTCTGTCCCTTGCCGGCCGCC
This sequence comes from Microtetraspora sp., assembly GCA_044868295.1. Lineage (GTDB taxonomy): Bacteria > Actinomycetota > Actinomycetes > Streptosporangiales > Streptosporangiaceae > JBIOWF01. The sequence goes on from JBIOWF010000165.1 coordinate 19,596, forward strand.
TTCGCCATCTCCCTCGGCTGGGCCTTGGCCGAGGTCAGGTTGTCCATGAAGAAGTACGCGCCGATGGCGGCGGCCAGGATGAACGGCACCCAGAAGAGGCCCGCCGCGGCGAGGCCGAACCCGGCGATCACCAGCGGCATCAGGAGCTGCACGGAGCTGACGCCGATGTTGCCGCCGGCCGCGTTGAGGCCGAGGGCCGAGCCCTGCTTCGACTGAGGGTAGAAGTAGGTGATGTTGGCCATGCTGGAGGCGAAGTTCCCGCCGCCGAAGCCCGAGGTGACCGCGATGGCGAGGAAGACCCAGTACGGCGTGGCGGGGTTGCTCACCGCGATCGCCAGCAGGACGGCGGGGATCAGCAGCAGGAACGCGCTGACGACGGTGAAGTTCCGGCCGCCGAACTTCGCGGGCGCGAAGGTGTAGGGGATGCGCAGGGTGGATCCCACCAGGTTGGGCAGCGCGACGATCCAGAACAGCTGGTCGGTCGAGAACTTGTAGGCGCCGAGCTTGACGGCCACGATGCTCCACACGGTCCACAGCGTGAAGCCCAGGTGCTCAGCGAAGATCGAGAAGACGAGGTTGCGACGGGCGACCTTCTTGCCGTCGTTCTCCCAGAACGCCGGGTCGTCGGGGTGCCACTCGCTGATCCAGCGACCCTTCCTCGGCGCGGTCTGCGCCATCTCGGTCACCGTCATCGTTCCTCCTGCGTTGTTCGGGGCCGGCTGGGGGCTGGTACCGAACGTAGGAGGGGCGCGTTACGCACTTTGACTATCTGTGACGGTGCGAGGGTTACATGTGCCGCACCCACGAAACATGTAATCCATACGGATCACCCCCGCAACATGGTTTTAACAAAGGTTGGCGACGTACCAAGTTGGGAATTTCGTACTCGTGTCGCCGTCGCCGCGGGGAGCGTGCATGACTGTCCGGCAGATCCGTATGTTCACCGATCCATTGCTACGCAGCGTAGCCGAGCCCGTCGTCAACTTCGACCGTTCCCTCCGTGACCTCGTCAGATCGCTCATGGCGACCATGCGGGCCGGACCGGGCCGGGCCGGGCTGGCCGCCCCGCAGATCGGCGTCCCGCTCCGGGTCGTCGCCTTCGAGCTGGACGGCAGGGCCGGCCACATCGTCAACCCGCGGCTGGAGCTCTCCGGGCGGCGGATCCTGGCCGACGAGGCCTGCCTGTCGGCTCCGGGCAGGTGGTGCCCGCTGGAGCGGTCGTTCTCGGCCGTCGCCCGTGGCCGCGACGCGTCCGGCAAACCGGTCACCGTCCGTGCGATCGGCATGCTCGCCCGGGTCCTGCAGCACGAGGTCGACCACCTCGACGGGATCCTGTTCGTCGACCACCTGCCCGCCGAGGACCGTCAGCGTTTCCTCACCGCGATCCCCTAGGCACCGGCCGTCTCCGCTCACCAGGAGTAAGCGCGCCCAGGAGGGGGCAGCATTGATCTAGTGCCGCGGCGCCAGTGCCGTGACCGCCAAGGTTTGGCGGTCGGGGCACTAGCTCCTCCCAGCCGGACGTGGGGACCCCGAGGATCCACGCTCGCTCGGGGAGGGCGGACATGTCAGCAACCACGCTGGACGGATCAGTCGACGGGCCGGTCGATCGGGCGGTCACGCGCCGGATGTTCCTGTCGCTGGGGGGCGGCCTCGCCGGGGCCGTCCTGCTCGGCCCGCACGATGCCGCGGCGGCGGGGCCACCGCCCCAGCCGCGCGTCTATCTGCGCCACGAATGGAAGGCGATCCTGCCGAAGGTCGGAGCCAAGGTGCTCGACCGCGCGCCCAACCGGATCGTCATCCACCACACCGCGTCGCCCAACGGCGGCGACCTCAGCCTCGACGCGGCGTTCCGGCTGTCCCAGGCCATCCAGCGCCACCATATGCGGCGCAACGGCTGGGACGACATCGGCGAGCAGTTCACCATAGGCCGCGGCGGCCACATCATGGAGGGCCGCAACCGCACGATGCCCGCGATCGCGCAACGGGACCACACTGTGGGCGCCCACACGGCCGACCACAACCGGCACACGATCGGGATCGAGACCGCGGGCACGTTCATGACGGCCCTGCCGACCGAGCAGCAGACGGCCGCGCTGGCACGCTTGATCGCCTGGCTGTGCGGCGTGTATGGTCTCGACCCCAACGTGGCGATCGTCGGCCATCGTGATCTCAACTCCACGACGTGCCCGGGAGACCGTCTCTACGGATACATCCCGGAGTTGCGCGAGAGAGTCGCCCTGCGGCTCGGCCACCGGGCGGCCCGGCTGCGGGGCATGCGCGTGGCCGTACCCGCCTCGCCGGGACCGGGGGGACCGGCCGCGCGGTTCGACCACGGACCGGCCGTCGGGCCTCGTGACATGCTCGGATGATCCGGTTTGATCACGATTTGGGCACAGCGTAAACCGAAACCGTGTACTACTCGTCAGCGTTGACACCGAAGCACCGGCTTGTTCAGATATTTCTAACGATCAGGGTCCGCTGAGGATACGCAATTCTGTTCATAGAGTTTCAGGCACGGCGGATCGGCTGGTC
>JBIOWF010000166.1:0-3702 GCA_044868295.1 Microtetraspora sp.
TGCAGAAGTTCCCGTTCGTGCTGGACAAGGTCAGTAACCTGGGCAGCCGCCGGTACGCGATCATTATTGACGAGGCGCATTCGTCCCAGTCCGGCGAGACCGCCAACGCGCTGAAGAAGGCGCTCGGTCGTCACGGCTCCGACGACATCGACGACGACGGCGACCTTCTGACCGCCGCGGCGCTGGCACGAGGGAAGCACGCGAACCTGTCGTATTTCGGGTTCACCGCGACACCCAAGCAGAAGACGCTGGAGCTGTTCGGCACCCGTAACCCTGAGACGGGGCAGATGGAGCCCTTCCACGTCTACTCGATGCGCCAGGCGATCGATGAAGGCTTCATCCTGGACGTGCTGCGCAACTACATCACCTACAAGGCGCGGTGGCGCCTGGCCAATGCCGCTGTGGAGGAGGCCGAGGCGGCGGATCCTGAGGTCGACCCGCGAAAGGCCAAGGCCGCGTTGATACGCGCGGCGGAGCTGTATCCGGAGTCGCAGGGTCAGCGCGCCCAGATCATCGTCGAGCACTTCCGCAACGAGGTGGCGAATCGCCTCGGCGGCCGGGCCAAGGCGATGGTCGTGACCCGTTCCCGCGAGCACGCGCTGAAGCTGTACCAGGCAATCCGCAAGCACCTTGAGATGCGCAACATCACTGACTGTGCCGCACTGGTGGCGTTCTCCGGCACGCTCACGCTTGACGGGATCGATTACACCGAGCCGAAACTCAACGGGATCTCCGAAAGGGCCCTGCCGGGCGCGTTCGCGTACACGAAAATCGATGACCCGCAGGCGGTGGCCCGGAACCAGACCGAGTATCGCATTCTCGTCGTGGCGGAGAAGTATCAGACAGGCTTCGACCAGCCGCTGCTGGCCGCGATGTACGTCGACAAGCCGCTTGTCGGCCTCGCCGCCGTGCAGACCCTGTCGCGGCTGAACCGGACTCACAAATACAAGTCACAGGACGACGTATTCGTTCTGGACTTCGCGAACGAGGCCGAAGACATCCAGGAAGCGTTCAAGCCCTACTTCGAGACGACGATCACCGAACCGACCGACCCGAACCTGCTCTACGAAAAGCAGCGCGAGGTCATGGACCATCAACTGCTGGTCGGCTCGGAGATGGACGCGTTCGCCACGGCGCTGCTGGCCGCCGAGAAGTCCGCTACGACCGAGGGCCAGTTGGAGAAGGCGCACGCTGCGCTGTACCGGTTCCTTCAGCCGGCTGTCGACCGGTTCGCTGAGCTGGCGGCCCGCGACCGCGAACGGGCCGAGGAGTTCCGTTCCTCGGTCTCCGATTACGTTCGCGCGTACGGGTTCCTGGCCCAGGTCGTGGGGTACGCTGATCCCGACCTGGAGCGGCTTTACCTCTACACGCGCTTCCTCCTGCGCCGGCTACCCCGCGAGCCGGGCGCCGGTGTCGACATCGGCGAGACCACACTGAGCCACCTACGTATCGACAAGATCGGTGCGCACGACCTCGCCCTGCAGCCGTCTGGCGCACACCTGATCCCCGGCTTCTCGCCGGACGGCGGTGCCGCGCGAGAGGTCGAGGAACAACCACTCAGTGAGGTCATCGAGGAACTCAACGACCGCTTCGGCTTCGACCTGAGCACCTCTGACCAGATCCTGCTGGTCCAGCAGATCATTTCGCTCGCCGAGGATGAGAAGCTGCAGGCCGTCGCGCTCAGCAACGATATCGACAAGTTCGGACAGGTCGCGGACCCCGAGCTGGACAACATCGTGGCGCGTAATCATGATCGTAACTCGACCTTTGTCGGCAAGTATTTCGACGACCCCGAGTTCCAAGCGGCCGTAAAGGATGAGGCGCGGCGGCGTGCGTACAACCTAATCTTGAGTCCGGCACGTGCTGAGGCTTTGCGCAAGCTTCGCAATCAGGTCTCTGGCGGGACCGGAAATCGTGAGACAGTTACCTCCGGAGATTGATGATCCGGATGGAGGATGGGCGTGAACGACTCTGCGCCGGCGGATGCCTGGGTGTTCGCGGGCCGGTACCGCGTGGACGGACCGATCGGTTCAGGCGGCATGGGGGCCGTGTGGAGTGGATACGACGAGCAGCTTGACCGCCGCGTGGCGATCAAGCTGATGCACCAGGCGGCAGCCGCTTCTGAGCTGTCTTCCGCGGAGCGTCACGCTCTCGACGAGGCGGCCACGCTGGACCGTGAACGGTTCCTCCGCGAGATCCGGACCACCGCCTGCCTGGAGCTATCTGGGATTCCCGCCGTCTATGACTTCGGCGTCGAAGGATCCACCGGCCGCATTTATCTCGTCATGCAGCTCCTTTACGGCTCCACGCTCGCCGATCTGATCAAAGACCACGACTACGCCGTGCACCCGATGCCCATATCGTGGGCCGCGGCGACAGCAGCTCAAGTGGCGGCGACCCTTGTCGATGTTCACCGCGTCAACGTCGTCCACCGTGACATCAAGCCGTCCAACCTGATGGTCAGCCCAAGCGGGCATGTGAAGATCCTCGATTTTGGTGTGGCCATTCTTCAGGGGGCCAGGGCGCTTCCGAAGTTGACGCAGATCGGCAAGACCGTCGGCAGCCCGCCGTACATGTCCCGTGAGCAAGTGCTCGGCAACCCGGTCGGTCCGGCCTGCGATGTGTATGCGCTCGGCTGTGTGCTCCATGAGATGGTGACCGGCCGCGTCCCCTTCATCGAGACGGCGAGTCGGTCCTATAAGGACCATCATGTCAATTCGCCTGCTCCGTCGATGCGACAACTCCGGGCGGACGTTCCAGCCGGTCTCGACAAGCTCGTCATCGCCATGCTGGCGAAGCAGCCGGCCGACCGCCCAGACGCGGAAGCCGTCTACGATGCGCTGCTACCGCTGATCACCTCCGGTTCGTCGGCCTCGACCGGCGAGCGCGACCCGCGCCGCCCCTTCCTACGACCACTCGCCCCCAGCCCGAGGGCCGTCGCGACAGCACCCAGCCGAGGAGCAAAGACGTCCTCAGCGCCGCTAAGTGTCGATGAAGCGCTGGAGATGCACGAGCGAGTTGCGCGGCTGGTCGAGGACTCGCAGCTCCAGCAGGCCATTGACATCTTGGAAGAGGCCGTTGAACGGGCTGATCACGACCCGGCCCTCGCACTCGAAGTGAAGATCGAGCTAGGCACGACCCTGTATGTCGCCGACGAGTTCAGCCGCGCCGCGGCTGTCCTTGACGAGGTCCTACCCAAACTGGCCGGGCGCGACGACGCCGCGTTGCTGCGCTACTACGCCGGCGTCAGCCACGCCGAGATCGGTGCGGTAGAGCCTGCCATTGCCCACCTGACCGCATATCTCTCCGATGCCGACCAGCAGGATCCGCTATATCGGGACGCCGTATACCAACTCGGCATGATGCTGTCGGCCACAGGCCGTCCCCACGAAGGCCTTCACCATCTGGAAGGACTACGTCCACTCCTTGCGAACGAATACGGCCCCGAATCGATCCATGTCAGCGCATTGGATCGTCGGATCGCGCAGATCCGACAAGTTCAGGATCGCTTGGCCTGAACTCGCATATGTGGACGGGTCGGTGATGGCGGGCGGGCGAACCGGGCCCGCCAAGGGAAAGACCACCCTGGCAGAGTCTGCAGCTGAGCCGAGCTGACTGGTCGGACTGCATGCGGTAGCTGGAACACCGATACGGCTGATGTGATCGGCTGGGTACCGTCGGTTACTTCGAAGGTGATGCTTT
>JBIOWF010000167.1:0-37580 GCA_044868295.1 Microtetraspora sp.
TGATCGTTTCAGGGGCGAAGGTGGTAAAGGTCTACGAGTCGCGCCACCTCACCAAGCCGTCCTACGCGGCGAAGTACCTCTTCAAGGCGTGGCAGATGGGCGACCGCAATCGCGGCTTGGAGGCCGCGACCACGACGGCCGTCAAGACCCTGTTCGGCACGAAGTACGACCCGGCGGGCGTGACCCACTTCTTCCAGGGCTGTACGGCGGAGCCGAAGGGCTTCAGCTGCGCATACTCCTATGAAGGCGGCGCGATGCTGATGCACGTCCGGGGTTCGAAGACTCGCGGGTACGACGTGCGGTCGATCAGCTACATCGCCGATTGACCCCGGCCCGGGGGAGACGAGCAGTGGGTCGTGGTGCGCCGATCCGCACGGCAAGATCTCCCCTGGTTCGCCGAGGTGGATTTACGTTGGCTTGTGGTGAGCCTGCCTAGTGTGTAGAGATGACGCCCTTCCAGCGATATCTCGCGGAAGAGGTCGCGGTCGATCATGCCGACGGGCTCATCCCGCGTCGCGAGGCACTGCGCCGTCTGTCCCTTCTCGGTCTGACGCTGCCGGCCGCCACAGCCATGCTCACGGCCTGTGGAGCCGGCCGGGAGAGCGCCGCGACCTCCGCCACCACCACGCCACCGGCTCAGGGCTCTCCCGCCTCTCCGGCCGGTCCGTCGCCCCTCGCCACCGAGGAGATCGCTTTCCCCGGTCCGGAAACCGGGATCACGCTCCGGGGCGCCTGGGCGGCGGCTCCGGATCCGAAGGGCGCGGTGCTGGTCATCCACGAGAACCGCGGGCTCACCGACCACATCCGGTCGGTGGCCGGGCGCCTGGCCGCCGGCGGCTACGCCGCGCTCGCCGTCGACCTGCTCTCCCGAGAGGGCGGAACCGCGTCATTCCGCGACCCGGCGCAGGTGATGGCCACCCTGAGCGGCATCTCGCCCGATCGCTTCGCCGCGGACATGAAGGCCGCCCTGGACGAGCTGGAACGGCGAGCTCCCGGCGAGAAGCTCGGCGCGATGGGCTTCTGCTTCGGCGGAGGCATGGTCTGGCTGCTGCTCTCCTCGGACGAGCCGCGCCTGAAGGCCGCCATCCCGTTCTACGGCCCGCTCCCCGAGAACGCCGACTTCTCCGGTTCCACGGCCGCCGTCCTCGCGATCTACGCTGAGCTGGACGACCGGGTCAACGCCACCCGTGCCCGGGCGGAGGCGAGCCTGAAGGCAGCGGGGCTGGAGTACGAGATCGTGACGTTCCCCGGCGTCGACCACGCTTTCTTCAATGACACCGGCCCGCGCTACAACGCCGCGGCCGCCGCCCAGGCCTACCAGCGGGCTCTCGACTGGTTCGGTCGTTACCTCGCCTGACCAGGGCCGGTGGTCTCCGAAAGGCCGGAGCTTGCCGGTGCGCCGCACGCACGGATGGCCCGGCCGTACTCAGGGCTTTCGTCGGCGTGGGATAACGAGATCGGCCAGCGAAGCGGACCCCGGAGTCAGGGCCGACCAGGGGCCGGCAAGCGTGAGCACGGCGATCGCGGAGGTCGGGAACTTCTCCTGGGCCCGATGGAGCGCGTCGCCGGCCGCCTCACCGGCGAGTGACAGCGTGAGCTCCTGCATGCCGGGGTTGTGCCCGATCAACAACAGCGTGCGCACCGCGGCGGGCACCTCGCGCACGACGCCGAGCAGCGCGGCCACGCTCGCGTCATACAGGCGCTCGTCGTAGGACACCGGCGGTTCGGCGTCAAGTCCTTCCGCCACGAGCTCCCATGTTTCACGGGTACGGCGGGCCGGCGAGCAGATGACGCGATCGGGCAGGCAGCCGGCCTCGCGAAGCCAGAGTCCGGCGGCCGGGGCGTCGCGGCGGCCCCGCCCCGCGAGCGGCCGGTCGATGTCGTCCACATCCGGCCAGGCGGACTTGGCATGCCGCATGGCGATCAGGCGCCGTGGTGTCGGTGTGGTCATGGCCCCCACCCTCTCAGGTCGTCCCCCATGATGCGTCAGACTGGCGGTACATGCCCGTCCCGGCGAACTGTAGGAGCGTGAGGAGCCCATGGTCCATGAACGCGCTGGACTGCCCGCTCAGCCGTCCGACCTTGTCGACGTGCCGCGACTGCTCACGGCGTACTACGCGCTGCACCCCGATCCGGAGCTCGCCGATCAAAGGGTGGCGTTCGGGACGTCGGGCCACCGCGGATCTGCGCTGAACACGGCCTTCAACGAGGACCACATCCTGGCGACGAGCCAGGCGATCTGCGAGTTCAGGGCGAGCAACGGGGTGGACGGGCCGCTGTTCCTGGGCATCGACACGCACGCGCTGTCCGAGCCGGCCAGGGTCTCCGCGCTGGAGGTCTTCGCGGCCAACGGGGTCTCGGTGCTGATCGACGGCCGCGACGGCTACACGCCCACCCCCGCCGTCTCCCACGCGATCCTCACATACAACCGTGGTCGTACGGCAGGCCTCGCGGACGGCGTCGTCGTGACCCCGTCGCACAACCCGCCCGCCGACGGCGGCTTCAAATACAACCCGCCCCACGGCGGCCCGGCGGACACCGACGCAACGTCCTGGATCCAGGACCGGGCCAACGCGCTGATCGCCGGTGGGTTGAAGGAGGTCAGGCGCATTCCGTACGCACGGGCGCTGGCGGCCGACACCACGGGCCGGTACGACTTCCTGGGGACCTACGTGGACGACCTCGGGTCGGCGCTCAACCTCGACGCCGTCCGGGACGCGGGCGTGCGGATCGGGGCGGACCCGCTCGGCGGCGCCAGCGTGGCCTATTGGGGGGAGATCGCCGAGCGCCATCGGCTGGATCTGACCGTGGTGAACCCGCTGGTCGATCCGACGTGGCGGTTCATGACCCTCGACTGGGACGGCAAGATCAGGATGGACTGCTCCTCGCCGTACGCGATGGCGTCCTTGATCGCCAACCGGGACGCCTTCGACGTGTCGACCGGCAACGACGCGGACGCCGACCGGCACGGCATCGTCACTCCCGACGGAGGGCTGCTGAACCCCAACCACTTCCTCGCCGTGGCGATCTCCTACCTGTACGGCAACCGGCCGGGCTGGCGGCCGGACGCCGGGGTCGGCAAGACCCTGGTCAGCAGCAGCATGATCGACCGGGTCGCCGCGGATCTGGGCCGGCGGCTCGTCGAGGTGCCGGTGGGATTCAAGTGGTTCGTGCCCGGATTGCTCGACGGGTCACTGGGGTTCGGCGGCGAGGAGAGCGCGGGCGCGTCCTTCCTGCGCCGCGACGGATCGGTGTGGACCACCGACAAGGACGGCCTCATCATGGCCCTGCTCGCAGCCGAGATCCTCGCCGTCACGGGACGCTCCCCAAGCGAGCTCTACGACGGACTCGTGTCCCGGTTCGGCGACCCGGCCTACGCCCGCGTGGACGCGCCCGCGACCCGCGAGCAGAAGGCGGTCCTGGCCAAGCTCTCCGCCGACCAGGTGACCGCGGACGCCCTCGCGGGTGAGCCGATCACCCAGGTGCTCACGGCCGCGCCCGGCAACGGCGCCGCCCTCGGCGGGCTCAAGGTGTGCACCGAGAACGCCTGGTTCGCCGCCCGCCCGTCCGGCACGGAGGACGTGTACAAGATCTACGCCGAATCCTTCCACGGCCGCGACCACCTCCATCAGGTCCAAGAGGAGGCCCGAGCCCTGGTCGACGCGTCCCTACGCTGAGGAGCCGGTCGGCAGAGGGTAGTGGACGCCGGTCAGTTTCTCGGAGAGCTCCCACAGCCGTCGTGCGGTCTCCGGGTCTTGGGCGGTGGCCGCGGGCTGGACGACCTTCGGATGGCCGCGGGTCTCGAACGGCCCGTCGGGGCCGATGAACCGGCCCCCCTCCGCGGACGGTCCGGTGGCGGCGTACAACTGCGGGAGCGCCCCCATGGCGGGAGTCTGGGCGACGAGTAGGTTGCCGATTCTGCCCAGGAGGTTGACCAGTCCGGTCGGCCCGCTCGTCTGCAGGTTGGTGGCCGTGTAACCGGGATGGGCGAGCAGGCTGCGGATGGGGGAGTCAGCCGCGCGCAGGCGCCGGTGGAGCTCCAGCCCGAACAGGACGTTGGCGAACTTGGACTGGGAGTAGAACGCGGAAGGCGAGTACGCGCGAGCGCCGGTGAGGTCGTCGAAATGGACACGGCCATTGCGGTGCAGGCTTGAGCTGACGGCGACAACGCCCATGCGGCGTATCATGCCGCCCGTGGCACTGAGTGTCAATCGATGCCCATCGTGCCGTTCGTTGGATGAATCGCTCTACACTTGGGCAGCATGTGCGGCGCGACCAGTCCCACCTCTTCCCTCGTCGGCGTCAGCCTGGCCGAACGCAAGCGTCGGCTCGTTCACGACGAACTGGCCGAAGCCGCGCTGAGACTGCTGGCGTGGCAAGGGTTCGAGGCCACCACCATCGAGCAGATCGCGGAGGCGGCCGGTGTGTCCCGGCGCACCTTCTTTCGCTACTTCCAGTCGAAGGAAGACGTGATCGTTCAGTTCCTCGGTCACGTGGGGGGGCAGCTCCGCGCCGGCCTGGCAGCGCGCCCGGCGGAGGAACCGCCCGCGGTGGCGCTGCGGCGCGCTCTGGATTGCTTCGTGACGGCCCACGAGGAATATCCGGAGAAGTCGCTGCGCCTGACCAAACTGGTACTGGGCACCTCCGCTCTACTGGCTCGCTTCCTGGAACGGCAGGAGGAGTGGCGTGCGGATCTCGCCGCGGAACTGGCCCGCCGATCCGGCCTTGATCCGACGCGTGACATGCGCCCGGCGCTGGCCGCCGCGGTCGCGCTCGCCGCCTTCGACACCGCGCTGAGCCGATGGGCCGACAGCGACGGCGTCGAGGATCTCGCGGATCTGACCGACCAGACCTTCGCCGTGGTCGCGGCCGCCCTCAACGCCGCCGAGCGTCCGACATGACGGAGCCGACCGTGTTCGGCGCCATCTGGTGGAGTGTTGCCGGCGATCAAAACGCCCGAAGTGCTCGAGCTGTCAGCAGCCCCGGGCGGCGAAGGCCAGGAACTGCGTGACCTCCCGGGTGTCGAAGTTGTCATCGGAGCCGACCACCAGCGTGCACTCGCCGGTCCTCAGACGCGGTCCCCAGGCCAGGCTCTCCAGGTTCTGCACCGGCTGCCGGAACGAACTGAGATCGAAGAGCAGGCGCTTGGTGACCGGCCGATACGGCAGGCCGGTTGCCAGGCTGTCCCTGCCCAGCACGTTGGTGGCACGGCGCAGATCGATCTCATAGATCTTGGCCCGGTAGTCGACGCCCTCGATCCAGGAGCGTTCGAGCGCGAGGTACCGGTAGTCGTCGATCGCCAGGATCTCCGAGACACCGCTGTCGGAGTGGCCGGTCGGCGGGATCGGCGATGCCGGCAGGGGATCGATCGGATAGGCGAACTGCCCGCGCAGCCGGCCGGTACGGCTCCACACGGTGATGCGGGCCGGTGCGCCGTGCTCGACGGTCGGCGGCTCCCCATCTTCATACCGTGGGCCTTCGGTGATGGCCGCGATCGTGTGCGGTGTGAAGGTCAGCCCTTCGAAGCCGAAGTTGCGCCGGGGCCCCCGGGTGGTGGCGGTCAGCCGGAGATTCTCGGGAATCGGCAGCTCACCGAGCTGGCGGCCGTTGTCGTCGGTCCAGCGGACGGACGAGTCCGACAGCGGGATGGTGGGGTTGTTCTCATCCGGCCGATCGCCCTCGTTTCCCCACAGAATCCGGCGGCTCCACCGGTCGAAGCGGATCGTCTCGGGATCGGCCGACTCGGGTTGGCCGAATGCCGGGTAGGGGCTCCCGTCAGGGCGCCGGAGAGTGGTGACCCCGGTGATGTTCATCCCGGTGAACGCTCCGGTCGCCGGGTCGATGTCCAGGCGGCCGGTGTAGAAGCGGGCCGGGTTGTAGCGCCATCGATCGTCGGAGATGAAGTACCAGGTGCCGGTGCGCGGATCACGGTCGATGCCGGACAGGCCGCCGACGGTCGTCCCGGCGAACTGCAATTTGTGCGGCAGCTGCTGCTCGCCGAGGAAGCGGGTGATCTGCAGACCGCGTTGTGGCGCGGCCGCCGCCGTGGACGGTCGCGCCTCAACGGCGCCCAGGCTGATTATCGCGGTAAACGCGACAGCAATTCCCGCTATTCTTCGCGAATTTCCCATATGTTCTCCTCGTCCCATGAAGGATTCGTGAAGGACTGGCGGAGATATGAGATCGCGGATCAAGGTGAATGTCTACATCGGCACTCGCATTTTGTCGGCCGTTCCTGTCAAGCCCACATCGCTCAGGCATCGCATTGTTCTCATTCGTGAAATCGGGCAGGATGAAGTGCGCGGAAACATGAATTGCGGCCAATTAGATGAAACCTTCGCCGCAGTCGGCATCACCTGGTGGTGCCGGAGTGGATTTGCTCGATCCAGAGCGGGTAGGCGTCCGGCGCCTCGGCGAGGGCAGCGATGATCACGGCCGCGACGACGACCGTCAGGGCGGCCGCGGGGATGGTCCGAGCGGCCCGTCCCCGGCCGCGGAGACGCGGCTCGGGCGCACCGGGTGCCGCCCCGCGCAGGCGTCGGATCAGTGCTCCGATGGCGGCTCCGAGCACCGCGGCCGGTACGGCGACGACCACGCCCTTGACCATGACGATGTGCAGGTTCTCGGTCAGGAACGCCGTGTCGGGCGCGCGGAAGCACGCCTTCGGCCTGCGGTCGTACAGGTCGACGCAGCGGCCGAGGGTGAACAGGCCCAGCTGCGTGACGCCCACGGCCAGCAGCCCGGTGACGAAGACCGCGAGCGGGATCAGCACAGGTCGGCGCCGGCCCGCACACGCGGCGACGGCCGCGGCGACCACGGCCTGGGCCAGCACCGTCATGGCGATGAACATGCTGTAAGCCGCTTGCGGGAAGCTCTCGCTACCTCGTATGGCGATCGGCAGCGCCGCCTTCAGCATGTAGGTCAGGACGACACCGGCCAGGGCGAACACCGCGGCGCCGAGAAACCCGGCAAGCAGCGCACCGCCGATCCGGTACGGATGTCCTTCGCGGCCGGGGCGGGATCCTCGCCCGTGGGCCGCCACGATGATCGGCACGAGCCACAGGAGGGCCAGAGCCGGCAGGGTCAGCGGGTTATGGATCAGGTAGCCGAGCGGCGGAGACGTCAACTGGACCCATTGCACGGTGGCCGCGTACCAATCAGGAGAGCCTGGCGGCAAGGACGTGCCGGCGATGGTGAACCACCCCGTCAGCCCTACCGTGTAGCGTCCGGCGCTCCATACCCCGAACCAGGGGGCGAACGCGGCGACACCGGCCGCGCCAACGGCGGGCAGCGCCCACCGCTGGCCGCGTCCGGCCGGGCCCGGCACGCCCTGCACCCCAAGCACCCCCTGCGCCACCGACGCCGTCCAGACGCTCAGCGTCGCGGCGCCGCAGAGCAGCAGGAACGCCGCGATCAACTGCTTCCAGAGGTAGCCGAGACCAACCCCGTCCACTGGGTGAAGGTGGAGAACAATGACAGTTGTTCTCCGAGCAGGAACCCCGCGACCAGCACCACCGGCATCGGCAGCAACGCACGCGGTGAGAGGCGATGGGCCGGCGTGCCGGCGGTGGCCCGCCACACGGTCACCACCAGCGGCGCCACCAGGCCGGGCACACAGACGATCCCGGCGCTCACAAGACTGAAGATGGTCAGTGTCTGCATCGCCTGCGTGAAGACGTAGCGCAGGTTCGCGGCGATCATCGCGGTGGCCAGCCCCGCGGCGAACAGCTCCCACAGCCTCGGCGACAGCACGGTCGCAGGGTCGTCGATCGCCTGCGTCCGGCGCCTCGGGTGGGGGTGGGTTCCGGTCATGGCACGCCACCGGCCCGGTGTTCTCAGTTCACTCACCACGGCGCGCAGCGCGCCACGGGATTCATCGTCGTCGGCGGCGTGGGCGTCGGCGTGGATCTCCCGTACCCGCAGGATCGCATTGCGGGTCAGATAAATGAGACCGGTCAGCACCAGTACGGCCAGCCCGAGGGCGAGCGTGTTGGAGATGCCGGGAGGGTGCCACCGCAGCGGGGTGATGAACAGTCGGGGATGGAGAGTCACTACTACCATCGGCACCAGCGCGACGGCGATGAACGACCACCAGATCGACATGGTCAGATAGGTGGTGTCCACGTCCCGGTTCCGGAGGTGCGCCAGCTCGTGCATCACCACGGCCCGGAACTTCGCCCGGTCGGTGATGTAGTACGGCACCAACCCCGCGTCGAGTCGCACGTAGCGGCGCCGAAACCGGCCGAAGGCCAGCCCGCCGGACGTCGACGCGTACGGGGCGATCAGGAACACCGGCGCGCCGTCCAGCCCTGCCGTCCGGGCCAGCCCGACCAGGTAGTCCAGCAGCTCAGGGCAGTCCTCATGGAGGATCGGGGTCAGTCGGCGCCTGCGGATGAGCCATCGCGGGCAGACCCAGTAGATCAGCCCCGCCACGCCGAACAGAACCCCGGTGCCGTACACCGTCCAGGAGGCCTGCTCAAGGGAGATCGATTGCACACATCGCTCGATACGGTCGAAGGCGTCGTCAAGCTGAGCAATGCTCTCGGGGGTCAAGTCGGCCGGGCCGGGCCGGCCGAGCACCGACTCCCTGGCGTAACAGGCCTTCATGACCGCCCCCAGCCGGACGCCATGTGGGGGCACCACGTTCCACAGGAACATGAAGATGATCGAACCGGTGACCAGGACCGTGCTCACCAGCAGGGCGAAAAGGACCGTTGTGCCGCTCAGCGCTCGCCTGTCAGAACCCATCCGTGGCCTCCCCATGACGGTGCTTACCTGTCCATGACGCGTCCGATGCGGAGCGTGCGCGAATGATCGCCACAAGAAATCAGTGGACCTATCGGTCCACGCGGCATATGCACGACTTGCGATGGCTGGAGAAACATGATTGGTAGCCGCACGGCTACCGGTCGGTATCGCCGACCTGTGATTGCTACGTAGTGATTTCGATATGTAACTCTCGGTTACCTTCGGTTGTCGGCGGGGGCCGAGTCCTGGGCCTGGTTCGTTGTGGAGGACGGCCGGTGATCACCGCAGAGGAGCCAAACGCCTACCGCTCCATGTGCCACCTTTGCGGCTTATTGGGCCAACTCCCCGTTGCGCCAGGGACGGCGCGGGCGACGAATGAGGTAGTAGGCGGCCATATTCATGATCTTCATCCACGCCGGGCGAGTCTCTAGAGGATCTAATGGGCACACTCCACGAAGATGCGAAGGCACTGCTTCGCCAGGCCCTCTTCGCATGGGTCACCACGCTCCGCTCCGATGGGTCGTTGCACAGCACGGTGGTGTGGGTCGACGTCGACGGAGATGACGTCATCTTCAACACAGCCGTCGGCCGGGCCAAGGAGCGGCACCTGCGCGCGGATCCCCGGGTGTCGGTGAGCGTGCTCGACCCGGATGACGCCTTCCACTACGTGAGCGTCTCGGGTAAGGCCAAGCTGGAGACCGAGGGCGCCGACGCGCGCATCGACGACCTGGCGAAGAAGTATCTCGGCGTGCAGACCTACCCGTTCCGGCAGCCAGGAGAGCAGCGGATCACCGTCCGCATCACTCCCGACAAGGTCATCTACAGCCCAGGGAGCTGACCGCCCCGGTGCCGGTGCCGCATGCGAGCTGAATTCGCTTGGAACACCTGGTGCGGAGCGATGGGGCCGATCCCGAGTCTGATGATTACGCTCGACTGCGTATTCAGCTTCCATGCGGCGTTTTACGGGTGGGCTCGGGTGTGTTTGACTCCTCTGTGGCCGAAATGCGGGGGAGGGGTCATATTGGGGGAGTTCGTTGGGATCGATCCAGGCAAGGCGTATCAGCTCATCCGGCAGATGGAGACCGCCAAAGGCATTCTCGCCGGGGTCCGCCCGCGTATGGAGGATTCCATCGCGGCGGCCGGCGCGGACTGGGCCGGAACGGCCGGCACGGCCGCGACGCACAGGGCCTGGGCGTTCTTCAACGACTCCCAGCGGGATCTGAAATGGCGGATCGGCACGATCACCCAGCTGCACCCCACGACCATGGGCGGCATGCTGACCGCGAAGCTGCCCTTCGCCACCGAAGCGCAGGCCACGGCAGCGGGCCGGATGACGGGAGCGGCGATAGCCGAGGCGTTCACGGCACACATGGCCGACGGCTCCCCGGAGAGCTGGACGAAGGTGGAGACAGCCCTGGCGGAGGCCAAAGCCGGCACCGCCGATGCGGCCTACGCGGCGGGTCTGCTGGCCGCGATCGGCGGCCCGGCCGGTTTCCGCAACCTGTTCAGTCAGTGGATGTCGGTCAACGCCACCGGCCCGCATCGCGGACTCTCGCCCAAGGCGCTGGCCAAAGCGAAGGACTCCCTCGGCCCGTTGGCGGCGGCCTTCGCCGGCGCCGACAAAGCCGGGTGGCTCGACGGGCGCTGGCGAAGGGAACTGCTGGAGCAGGCGAACCCCGCGACCTTGTCCGCCATGCTCGTCCTCGCCCGCCAATCCGATGACTTCCTCAACCAGGCGGCGATGCGGTTGCTGCAATCGCCTTGGGCGGGTTTCCAGCCGACCTCACCGGACGCCGACTGGAACACGCACTGGCTGGTCGAAGCGTACGACGCCAACCCCGAGGCGTTGCAGAAGCTGCTGGCCAGTGAGCCGAAGGCCGCCGGACTGCTGCTGCGGCCCGAGCTGGTCAAGGGGACCAGCACGCCCGAGTTCGAGAAGCTGCTCGCCGACGTGCTGGGCAAAACGCTGAACAAGGACGCGGGCGACCC
The DNA here is from genome assembly GCA_044868295.1 of Microtetraspora sp. GTDB lineage: Bacteria > Actinomycetota > Actinomycetes > Streptosporangiales > Streptosporangiaceae > JBIOWF01. The sequence goes on from JBIOWF010000167.1 coordinate 10,738, forward strand.
CGTCACTCGCGAGATGGCCTGGTTCAACCTGGTCAACGGGCTCGGCTATGAGGGCTCGGAGAAGGTCTCCGGACACTTCGCCACGCTGCAGCACTCGCCGATCAACGTGGTGCTCGCCACGAATCTCGCCCCCTATCTCGAACAGTTCACGCTCGGCCAGGCCAGGGCGACCTCCCCGAGCTTGGGAATGAATCCCGCCTTCCCGTGGAACAGGCAGGACCCGAACGTGGCCGCCCGCTTCTTCGGCGCCCTCATGCAGGACCCGGCGGCGGTGAAGATCCTGCAGAAGCAGTTCCAGCAGTACGCCCAGGGGCTCGACATCGGCAAGGCACACCCGTTCAGCTCCGACCCGGAGGTCCGCGCCGAATACACCCGGCTCAGCGCCAAGGCCGGCGGGCTGGCCAACCTTCTGCTCGGCGGGTCGACCTACGCCGAGTTCAACGACGACGAGTTCATCGACCTCGTCAGCGACGCCGTTCTGCTCCCCGCGGATTACGCCATCAACAGCCTCCGCGTAGGCCCCGCCGTCGCCACCGCAATCGGCTTCGAAGCCAACGGCCCCAAGGACGGCGTCGCCGATCTGCTCAAGGACTATCTCGACAAGAACACCCCGGACACCGCCACAGCCGTCGCCGACGCAATAGTGACCACCGAAGTGGCCTCGGTTATCCGCTCACTTCAGCTCCACAACCAGAAGCCCCTTACCGATGAGGACAAGGACCAGCTCCTACAGGCATTCCGGGGGCGTCTCTATCCCGCGTTGGTGAAGGCGCTCGAAAACCGAGGGGGATGACAATTGTGGGACTTACCCAGCGGCAGCTTCTTCAACAGGCCGAGGAGAAGGAAGCGCTGGCGGTGAGCTTCGACACCTACTCCGAGAGGCTCGACACCGTCTTCGCCGGCATCCCCGCGAGCCCCGGCGCGAGCAAGGGATTCTGGACGGGGCCCGCGGCCGATCGATACACCAGTCAGGCGCATCAACTCGGTCGCGGCGTCGACGAGCTCAAAGAGGCCTGTACGGCTACCGCACGCAACCTTCGTAGACGTGCCGAGCAGCTTCGAAAAGAAGCGGCCCAGGTGCCAGACGCATCCTGACGATCTCTATGCACCGGGCTTGAAACAGTCCGTCTTCCCCACGACCACAATGTTCGGCTCGGCGATCTGTGATGCGACAACGAAGGTCACACCCGACTCCGGCTTGCGCAAGACCACGACGGAGAGATTTTCAACGCGGATGTCCAGGTCATCGATGATCTTGTCGTAGCCGATTCTCTGGAGGGCGGCTCGTGCGGAGAGGGCGGCAACACCCGGAGACTGCTGGCCAGGGCGAAGGAAGTTGCCCTGGGCACGATAGAAGCGTTGGATCTCGCCGGGGAGGCAGGAGCCGGGTTTGTCCTGTTCTGCCTTCTCGGTCGGCTGGACCTGGCCGGACTCCTTCATTTCGGCGGACGCCAGCAACGCGTTGGCGTCGGCGATGAGGCTCTTCGTCGCTGAAGCGAGAGTCGGTTTCTCCGGTTCCGACGTCGTACACGCCGTCAGTGCGGCAAGGCAGGCCATGACCACGGCAACCCCGGGAGCGATCTTCACTGTTCGGACCCTACCGAACCTCCTGCCACGCCGTACAGGATCCCGCACTCTCGAGGGAAGGGGGCGACCATGCCAACGCTTCCGCTTTCACTTCCGACAGTGTGTCTTTCCGCAGTGGCTTTCCGCGCCATGACATCGGCGTCCTCGACGACGCCGATGTCGGGCTCAACGATGGCGACACTCGGGCAGAGGGCTCCTACGACGAGCCATGGGCCGAATGGCGATCAGATGCCGCAGGTGACCCGGAACTTCTCCCAGGCGCGTACCACCGTCGCGTCCGAATGGATGGTGTCGGTGGTCCGGCCGCCGCCGCCCACGGCGGTGAGATAGTGCCCGTCGATCGTCCGGATGGCGTACACGCCGTTGCCCTGAGAAACGAACGAGAATTTCTCCCAGGCCAGCAGGTTCGTCGCGTCTGAATGAATCACGTCGGTAATGCGGCCGCCGCCGCCCACGGCAGTGAGGTAGTGGCCGTTGCTGGTCCTGATTCCGTAGTGGATGTTGGGGCTTCCGTCTCCCGAATCGATGAGCGTGAATTTCTCCCATGATCCGATTCTTGTCGCGTCGGTGTGGATCACGTCCGTCGTGCGCCCACCGGCGCCGACCGCCGTGACGTAGTTTCCGGTGTTGAAGGTCCGGAAGGCGCAGGTGATCGGGGCGACGGCGGCCTTTGAACCAGCCCCGGAATCACGGGACACGGCGGGGCCCGGTGAGGGTTCGGCCGCGCTCGCCGACGCGATGCCGGGCAGGCTCAGCCCGGCGATCCCGATAGCGGCGACCGCAATTCCGGCAGCCTGCCCGAGCTTGTTTTTGATGTTCATACGTTTCCCCTTGTCCAGCTGTCAGTTCCGGACGCGAGACGTTCGCGTCCGGACCCCTCAACCATTAGGGCGTTCCAAGCCGTTCCAAGCCGTTCCAGAACGTATGAGCATTGTTCGCGACAACCGGGATATGGCCGGCAATAGCGTTTGGTTATTAAGTGGTGCGCCTACGGAAGAGGTTCGAGGGGTGATCAAGAGGGTTCTGCTCGGACGGGGCCCTGGGCAGGCGGAAGCCCGGCTTGTGTCCGGCTGGGGTGGGGATCGAGCGCTATTCGTGCGGGACAGCCGTGGTCGGGCGGACCCACTGGGGGTCCCGGTAGAGGACCACGGAGGTGCCGTGCAGCAGCCGGTCCGGTGCCGAGATCATGACGAGGTCGCCGGTGGCCTCCAGTTGGCGGAGGAGGTCGCGCACGCGCGGACCCACGGGAAGCCGGCCGGCCGGCAGAGCCAGCGTCGCGCGGACCGTGTCCGCCATCTCGGACAGCCGGAACGGGCCGCTGAACTGGTTGATCAGCGTCCGGACAAGACCGATGGTGATCGTCTCCTCGGCCTGGCTGTACGCGAGCTGCCAGACGAGTTGCGGCCCGCGGCGACCGGTCCCGGCGCAGGCCGGGCAGCGCCGTACGAATCCCGGGACGATCTCCTCGCTCGCCGATCCGAGGCATGCCGAGCACTGGTTGGCTTCCATGGCGTGGAGTTCCGCCGCGACCCGGTCGGGCAGGGGAAGCCCGCAGGAGCATCGATACGAGCGAAACGCACCTTCGACCACCAGCAGCTCGTCGGCGTCCTAGGGGATCTCATCCCACTCTTCGGCTATCTCATGCTTGGTCATCGTTTCTGACTCTACAGCCACTCTTTCAGCTTGATCAGAGGGCCCGGTCAGGACGGCCGGAGACCCTGCGCCCCAAGCGGCCGGGCCCCTGCGGAAGCACACGCCGAGTGCCCGGCATGGATTGGTGGTGCGGCGCTGGCTAGTGTTCGACAGTGGCGGCATCCGGTCGGGGATCCGGCCGATACCGCTCCGCGTCAACGACTACCGTGACCCGTCGCCTCACACCTGTCCAAGGAGGAGCGATATGCTCGACTTCGTCGGCGCCGTCGACCAGGGTACGACGAGCACCCGCTTCATGATCTTCGATCATGGTGGCAACGAGATCGCCCGGCACCAGTTGGAGCATGAGCAGATCCTGCCCGAGGCCGGCTGGGTCGAGCACAACCCCACCGAGATCTGGGAGCGCACCCGCGCGGTGATCGAGACCGCGATGCGCAAGGCGAATCTCGTCGCCTCCGATCTGGCCGCGCTGGGGGTCACCAACCAGCGGGAGACCACGGTGGTGTGGAACCGGGTCACCGGCCGGCCGTACTACAACGCCATCGTGTGGCAGGACACCAGGACCGACCGCATCGCCTCCACGCTGGACCGGGACGGCCGGGGCGACGTCATCCGCGGCAGGGCCGGTCTGCCCCCGGCGACGTACTTCTCCGGAGGAAAGATCCAGTGGATCCTGGAGAACGTCGAGGGAGTGCGCGAGGCGGCCGAGGCCGGGGAGGCGATCTTCGGCAACACCGACACGTGGCTGCTGTGGAACCTCACCGGCGGCGTCGACGGGGGAGCGCATGTCACCGATCCGACCAACGCGAGCCGCACCATGCTCATGGATCTGGAGACGCTGGACTGGGACGACGAGTTGTTGTCGTTCTTCGGCGTTCCGCGCCGGATGATGCCGCGGATCCAGCCCTCGTCCCACCCGGGCCTGTACGGCGTGACCCGGCGGAGCGGGCCGCTCGGCGGCGAAGTCCCCCTGTCGGGCGACCTCGGAGACCAGCAGGCGGCGACCGTCGGGCAGGTGTGCTTCGCTCCAGGCGAGGCCAAGAACACCTACGGCACGGGCAACTTCCTGCTGCTCAACACGGGCCCGGAGCCGGTCCGCTCGCGGCACGGGCTGCTCACCACGGTCTGCTACCAGTTCGGCACGGACAAGCCGGTGTACGCGCTGGAGGGCTCGATCGCCGTCACCGGGTCGGCGGTGCAGTGGCTGCGCGACCAGCTCGGCATCATCTCCGGCGCGGCGCAGAGCGAGGCGCTCGCCCGGCAGGTGGAGGACAACGGCGGCGTCTACTTCGTGCCCGCCTTCTCCGGCCTGTTCGCGCCGTATTGGCGGTCGGACGCCCGTGGCGCCATCGTCGGCCTGTCCCGCTACAACACGAACGCGCACCTCGCCCGGGCCACGCTGGAGTCGATCTGCTACCAGACCCGGGACGTGGTCGAGGCGATGCAGCAGGATTCCGGCGTCGTCCTCGACGTGCTCAGAGTGGACGGCGGAGTGACCGCCAACGACCTGTGCATGCAGCTCCAGGCCGACATCCTCGGTGTGCCGGTGTCCAAGCCGGTCCTCGCCGAGACCACCGCGCTCGGCGCCGCCTACGCGGCAGGGCTGGCCGTCGGTTTCTGGACGTCGACCGAGGAGCTTCGGCGTAACTGGCACGAGAGCTCGCGCTGGCAGCCGCAGTGGTCCGACGAGCAGCGGTCGCGTGGCTATGCCGACTGGAAGAAGGCCGTCACGCGCACTCTCGACTGGGTCGACGTGGACTGACCCTCCCTCGCCGGTGCGACGGCCATCAGGTCGCCAGGTCCTCAGGTCGCCAAGTTCTGAGATCGCCAGGGTTCTGAGATCGCCAGGGTTCTCAGGGCCTCAGGATCCGTTCAAGAGGCGGAGCACCTGGGTGCGGGCCGGCCGGCTGAGGCCGTCGAGCAGCTGGTCAGCCAGGCCGTCGGAGGACGCCCGCAGCAGGCCCGCGGTGGTGGTGGGGCGCACGTAGCCGAGCACCGCGCACGCCCGCGTCACCGACATCGCTTCGATCAGCCGGACAGCGGTGGCGGACTCGGCGAGCGCGGTGACGATGCCGGCGGCGGTGCGGACATCGGTGTGTGCGAGGATCCGCGCGGCCTCGTCCGGCGACATGGCGCGCAGCAGCGCGGACGCGTCACCGAGACGCATGTAGTCCACCGCCCGCCCGGCCTTGACCGCGGACAGCATCTGCAGCACCGCTGCCGTCTCCCGTGGACTGGCCGCCATCGCGTCCAGCAGCCCACCGACCGTCCGTACCGGGACCGCCGTGAGGATCGAGGCGGCCTTGTTTCCGGGCAGCGCCACCAGGATCGCCGCCGTGACCTGAGGCTCTGCCAATGTCAGCACGTCACCGGCGGCCTCCGGAGCCATTGTGGCGAAAAGCCGCGCGGCGGCCTCCGCCGCCATGTCGGCGACCAACCGCGCCGCCTCTGCCGGGTCGAGCCTGCCGATGTCCGGCCGTGCCGCTCGTGGAGGGTCAAGCCTGCCGGTGCCGGGCCGTGCCGCTTGTGGAGGGTCAAGCCTGCCGGTGTCGGGCCGTGCCGCGTGCGGCGGGTTGGGCGTGCTGATGTCCGGCCGCGCTGCGTGCGGCGGGTCGTGTCTGCCGATGTCCGGCCGCGCTGTTCGTGATGGGTTGGGCCTGCTGACGTCCGGTGACTCCCTCGAACCGGATTTCGCAGGGCGGTGCGGCGTCGGCCCGCTGGGTTTCGACGGCGCGGGCGGCGGCACCTTCTCGGTCCTGGACTGCCCGTGTCTCTCCTGCCTGGCCGATGGGCCGGCGACGATCGATTTCAGGACGACGTGGAGCTCCTGCGCGTCCATCCGCAGAGCCGGGTCTTTGTGCAGCAGTCGTCTGACCGCGTCGGACAGCCGCCCAGGGTGAGTGGCGGGCGGGGGAGGGCGCTCCGTGATGGCCTTCATGGTCGCCAGGGCACTCTCGTGGAGAAAGGGGGAGTACCCCTCAAGCGCGAAGAAGAAGGTGACGCCGAGGGACCACAGGTCGGAGGGTGGGCCCAAGGAGCGGCCGTCGATCCGTTCCGGCGCCATGAATTCCAGCGTGCCGGTGAAGCCGTTGTGGGTGGTGAGGCTGCTCAGCCCGCCGATCTGAGCGATGCCGAAATCCACCAGGAACACCCTGCCCGTTTCACTGATCACGATATTGGCGGGCTTGACGTCACGATGGAGGACTTTCGCGTGGTGCGCGGCGGTCAGCGCGCCCAGCACGGGCAGGCCGATCCGGGCCAGCTCGCGCTCGGCGAGCCTGTCCTCCTCGATCAGGTCGAACAGCGAGCGGCCCTTGATGTAGGCCATGACGATCCAGGGACGGCCGTTCTCTTCGAAGACGTCGTAGATGTCGACGATGCCGGGGTCCTGGATGCTCGCCGCGGCGCGGGCCTCCCGCAGAACCCTCTCCCGGCGTACGGACAGGCCTTCCCCGTGCTGGGCCAACACGAGCTCCTTGAGCGCGACGCGACGCCCGAGCACCATGTCGTCGGCCAGCCAGACGGTGCCCATTCCGCCCCTGCCGAGCTTGGACGACAGCCGGTAGCGGTCGTTCACCAGGCGCCCGCCCGCCTCGGAAGCCACCGGCGGCTCAGTAGTCGTCGTCGGGGAAGAGTTCGAATCCGCGGGAGCGGTCGCCGGCCGATCTGGGCGCCTCCGCGGTGCGGGTCATGCGGAGGTCCGGCATCTCACGCAGCGCCTCGTCCTCCAGGGATCCGTACTCGTGACTCGAGTCCGCCGGGTCGAACATGGCCGGCTGGACCAGCGTGTGCGGTCCGGGCGGCGGCGCCGGAGTGGTGCCCGCGTGCTCGGCTTCGGGTTCCGGGGTGGCCTGTCGGTGCCAGATGTCCTGTATGGCCGAGGCCCCGCGAGGAGCGTCCGGTCGCGGTCGCGGGGCGAAGCTGTCTCGTACGTCCCGGAACTCCTGCCGGGCCACGAGCGCGAGGACTCTCTCGTAGTTACCGGGCTTCTGCATCAGCTTGACCGCCACCGGCAGGCACTCGATCAGCAGGAAGAGCAGGAAGAGAAGCAGCCGGGCTACGTTGAGGGTGAAATCCTCACCGGATACCTCGTTGAGCGCCCGCAGCCTGATCAGCAGCCCGTTGATGGCCTTGTTCTCGGCGTCGAACGACTCCTCCAGGTCGCTCTGCCGTCGCACGGCGGCGTCGAGTTGCGCCTGGAACTTGGGCAGGTCGGCCTTCGCCGCGTCGAGCCGGACCTGCCGGGCGTTCTCGTCGGTGGCCGTGAGCTCCTTCTTCCGGCGCTCGATCTGTCCATTGATCTTGTCGACTCGGGCCTTGGCCTTGTCGTAGGCGCTCTTGCTGGCCTGGGCGAGGACGCCTTCGCCCTTGCGGGGGCAGGTGGGCCCGCCGTAGAGCTGGCACTGCCACTCGTCGTAGTGCTTCTTGGCCTGGACCTGCTGGGCGTCACGTTCCGCGGTCAGCGACTTGATCTTCGGGTCCCGGGCCGGGTCCTGCGGCACGTCCCCCTCAGCGGTGATCACTTTCTGCTGGTCCGCCACTGCCTGCCTGAGCCGGGCGATCTCCTGGCCGACGGTGCCCTTCTTCTGTTCCGCGAGGAACGCGTTGGCGCGATCCTGCTTGATTTGGACGATCTGGGCGTCGATCTCGGCCTTGAAGATCTGCAGGACCAGCGGGGTGGAGATGACCGCGCCGAGCAGTACGGCCATGAGGATCCGGGGTACCGCCAGCCGCCACCGGCGCGGTCCGTCGGTCTGGATGGAGCCGACCAGCCATCGATCGAGGCTCAGGATGGCCATGCCCCAGATGAGGCTGGCCGGGATGGCGATGAAGACGCTGACGCCGAGAGCGCTGTTCAGCGCGAACGCCATCGAGATGGTGGCCAGCACGCTGGTGGTGAGAACCGCCCCGCCTATGCCCTCGAATTTGCCGCGTTCGCTGGGACAGCGCTCGAGTATCTCTGGCCGAGCGCCGGACAGGGCAATCAGAAACTTCCTCATATATTCCCTCTCCGGAATCGCCCGTCTCCTCAGGCCGCACACATCCTAATCATTCGGGACGCAGGCTCGGGTACGTAGCGGGACCAAACTACCCACGTAGCGAGATATGGTCATTCAGCATGGTGGCGAACATGTGGCAGCGAACCAATTGTTATAGACATGTCCCGAAACCCGTTCTGGAGCTCCAATCGATGGCGGGGGTCGTCGCACGGGAATCGATGACGATTTCATTGAGACGCATAGCGGGAGCCGTAGTTGATTGAGTCTGGTGAGGACCTGCTCCGCAAAGCCCTCGCCGGGGCGATGGCCGACCTCACCGACTTCGGGTCCCTGACCGTGGTCGACGTCGCCGCCGAGGGCATCGCCACCTTCGACCTGCACCGCGACGGCACCGGCACGCCGCGTGGCCGGGGCAGGCCGATGACGCGCTGGTCGGACCTGGCCGGTGAGGCGGAATGGGACGGCACCGACGAATCCTCGGCCAGGCTCGCCGTTCTCAACGCCGTGACAACGCCCACGGACGCTCCGGTGATCCTGGTCTGCTCGTTCCCCGGCGGCGCGAAGACCGATCGGGCCATGGAATGGCTGCGCGCCGCTCATCCGGGGACCCCCGCCTTCACCTCGGCCGACGTGCGGGTCGACGCGCTTCTCCGCGAGGTCATCACGGACGAGCCGCTGCGCAGGCCGTACGACCTGGTCGTGCTGAGGTGGTACGCGGCGACGAGCCGGCTCGAGTTCTCCTGCCGTCCACTGTTCGCGATCGAGGCGCGGTGTGGTGATCTGGTCGAGTTCGACGTCCGCTGCGAGCCGAGCGACGAGCGGGGCACGGTGTTCGCGGTCGTGGCCTGGCAGGATCGGCGACCGAGCCTGGTGTCGATCCACACGGCGAGGCTCCCGCCCGGACGTCATGAGATCGTCGCGGAGCTGGAGCGGCCCGGCCGGGTCCGCTTCCACGGCCTGCCCGGCCTCGTGCGGGACGACCGTGACTGGGCCGAACTGGTCGCCTTGGTGCCGCCCCGGTTCGATCCCGCTCCGCAGTCGGCGCATCTCATCTGCGCGGCGGAGGTCGGCGCGGCCGACGGTCAGTTCCGCGAGCGGCTCAGGCGGATCGGGCAGATGATCACAGCGATGTCCGGCGAGCTCTCGGGCCGGCTGAAGGTCTCGCTGGTCACCTACGCCACGCATTCGTTCGAGCGGGGGGCCCCGGAAGAACCGGTCAACGTCGTGGATTGGCGGGTCTCTCCGGAGCACGCCCAGACCTCCCTGAAGCACCTGGAGGAACGCCACGAGCGGGGAACCGTGAAGCACGGCTATCCCTACGCGGCGCAACTCGAGGACATGCTCGCCGAAGTGGCGCGCCGGCTCGGCGCCGGCGGCCCGGAACGGACGGTGCTGCTCACCGTCGGGAACCGGCCGCCGCATCCTCCCCGGGCGCACCGGTCCGAGATCCTGCCCTGTCCGCACCGGCACGACTGGGAACAGGAGCTGCGGCGACTCGCGCAGCACCCGGATCTGACATTCGGGGCGATCTGCGACCAGCCCGCGGAGCGGGCCGGCCCCGTCTGGTCCCATCTGGGCAGGGACGCACTGGCCCACCTCGATGCGGTGGACGTCCGAAATCTCGGCGCCGACCTCGGCCTGGTGGCGCCGCGGATCCAGCGAATCCCCTTCCCGCTGATCGAGACGCCGTGATCGCGACCTCGAGCGGCCAGACCTCAGCGAACGGCGAGATATCGGTGAACGGATGGAATGAGGCCCTCTGTGCGCGCTGACTTGGGACAACCGGTGCATCCTGATAACAACATCGCGATATGGGGCGCTCCGGGTAGCGGCAAGACCACGTTCCTCGCCGCCCTCAACATCGCGCTCATCCTGAAGGAGGGCCCTTGGAGAGTCATCGGCGGTGACGGCCCCTCCCGCGACTTCCTCATCGAGATGACCGCGGAACTGTCCCAGCACCAGCGGTTCCCCGTGGCGACCGGGGCGTTGGGCCACTACCGCTGGTTCCTGAGCAGGCAACCCGAACCGCGGCGGAGAATCTGGGGTCGCAGGCGGAAAACCGCCCGTGCCCAGAAGATCGGCCTCGATGTGCTGGACGCGCCGGGCGGCTTCTTCCGCGCCGAGCGCGCCGGTTACGGCCCCGAGCGGGAGGAACTGCTCGACAACCTGGCCCTCAGCAGAGGCATCGTCTACCTCTTCGACCCGATCAGAGAGTTCACGGACGGCGACGCGTTCGCCTATCTGCACGGTGTCCTGGCCGATCTCGCCGGGCGAATGCTCGCCACGGACGAGTTCGACGACGGCATGCTGCCGCATCATCTGGCGGTCTGCGTGACCAAATTCGACGAGCTCAGAGTGCTGGAAACGGTCGAGAAGCTGAGATTGCTCGCACCCGATCCCGAAGATCCCTACGGGTTTCCCCGGGTCGACGACGACGACGCGGAGGAACTGTTCCGGGAATTGTGCGCCGTATCGGCCAGCGGTAACGCGAAAATGGTATTGCCTGCGCTGAAACAATTTTTCCGGCCTGACCGAATCAAGTTCTTCGTGACCTCGTCGATCGGTTTCTATCTGGATCCCATGAAGGGTGTCTTCGATCCGGACGATTTCCAGAACCTCATTCCGGAGGCGTCCGGCGGGCCGGGCGGTCACGGGAGCGCCGGCCCCGTGTCCGGCAACAGGTTCAGGATCCGCGGCCCGGCGCATCCGATCAACGTGATGGAGCCGATGCTCTGGCTCGGCCAGCGGCTGTCCTCCAATGGGGAGGTGGACGGATGAGCCGCAAGGTCAGAATCGTCGCCGAGTGGGCGGTCTGGGGAAAGCCGCCCGGCACGCGGGACGACTACGGGATCCGGGACTGCAGCCGGGGACGACTCAGCCGCGACGACTTCGGCGAGATCGTGACCCGGTACGCGCCGGGAACACTCGCGGACCTGCCGCAGGCGACGATCAGCTGGGTCGGCGGGGGCGACCGGGCTCATATCGGCCTGGCCGTCCAGGACTGGTCCGGCCAGCAGGACGGGCTGGGCCGGGACATCGCGGTCACCCGCTACTTCTGCGTCCCCTATGCCCAGGTCGCCGACGGGCCGGTCACCTACGAGGCGCTCTATCACGCGTTTCGCGACTGTACGCGACCGGTGGACGGCCTGTTCGCGGCGGAAGTCCCCGTGCTCGATCCCGAGAAGATCGCGGGGATGGTCGACGAGACGGCGATGGACGCGGCGGCGCTCCTGCTGACCGACCGACAGGTCTGCCTCGTCCGGGGCGAGTCCGTCCCGATGCTCGACCGGCTGCGGTTTCTGGACACGGTGGCCGCGCTTCTGCCGTACGGCCTGCGGACCAAGCTGACCGCCTCGACCTGGACCGACAGCTCGGCCAGGCACCGGATCAAGCTCTCGTTCGCCAAGCATGCCAGGGACGGGGCCTACTCGGTCACCTGGGGAGCTCAGAGCGTCCCCTACGACTGCGACGAGAGCGCCAAGCGCTATTACGACCTGCTGGCCGGTCACTCGCCCGGAGAGCTCGTCAGCAGGCTCGCCGGATATCTCGAACCGATGTCCTTCCGGGATGCTCCGTCCCTGGCACCCGCGCTGCTCGACGACACCAACCGAACGCAGGTGCACACATCCTGGGAAGTCCCCACGCCGTCCCATGACGATCTCGCCGCCACCCTGAAGCACGCGTCGCATCTCAACGAGGCTCGCCGGAGAGAGGCGCTCCAGAGATGGCAGACCGTGGAGTTGGTCGAAGCCGCCGCGCGAGAACCGTTCGAACTGGAGATCGTAAGCGTCGTCTGCCGAGAGATCACCGCCCGCGGTGGCGCCGCGGGCGCCGAGGATCCCGGGATCGCCTCGGCGCTGCGCGACCACGACTACCTCACGGTCATGATCGAAAGCCTCTATCCGGAAGACGGAGCGGCCCGGTACGCCGCGCTCCGGGCCCTGCTGGTCGCGGCCTACGGACAGTCCTTGAGTCCCAAGGCGTTCGAGGAGGTCGTCGGCTATCCACCCGTACCGCAGTCGGCGTCGCTGATCGCCGCGGCCGCGAGTCTGTACGGGCCGGGTGCGGAAGCCGTCCTGATGCAGGCCATCCTGCGCCACGCGCGGCTCGGCCCGGGTCTCATGCGGCGTGTGCGCGCGGAGCTGTCCGCCCCGGCGCCCGGCAGGTCATCCACCCCCGAGCCGCCACCCACGCAGGACTATCTGCGACACCACGTAGGCGAGCACGAGAACGCCCGATCCAGGTGGCCACCGCGGCCCGGATTGGGCCGCCTCGTAGGGCGAGTATGGCGAGTATGGCGCGGGTGGTCGATCTTTCTGCGTGCCGCGGTCGTTATCGGGGTTGCCCTGGCAGCCGTGATCTGGGTCTATCTCATCTTCTTCGGGTGACGACGTGTCTGGCGAGGTTCCGTTGACCGTGCGAGTCACCGCCGAGTGGGCGCTGTGGGGGAAGCGGCCGGGCACCCGGGACGGGGACGAGATCCTGGCCTGCAGTCAGGGACTGTTCAGCCGCGACGACTTCGGCGAGATCATGTCCCGGTACGCGCTGGGAACCCTGGCCGACCTGCCGCAGGTGACGTTCAGCTGGGTCGGCGGCGGCCTGAGCGCACATCTCGGCATGGCCGTCCAGGAGTGGTCCGATCAGCGGGACGGGCTGGGCCGGGACATCGCGGTCACCCGCTATTGCTGCGTGCCCTATGCCCAGATCGCCAAGGGCCCGGTGTCCTATGCGGAGCTCCATCGCGCGCTCGGCGGCCGCGTCCTGCCGGTGGACGGCCCGCTCACGGTCGACGTGCCCCCGCTCGATCTCGAGTCAGCCGCCGGCGCCGTCGATGAGACCGTCATCGGCGCGGCGGCGCTGCTGCTCACCGGGGCGCCGGTTTGCGTGTTGAACGGGGAGAACGTGCCGCTGGCCGATCGGCTGACGTTCCTCGACGCGGTGGCGTCGCTGCTCCCGTACGGCTTCCGGGCCAAGCTGACCGCCTCCACCTGGACCAACAGCGCCACACGGCACCGGATCAGACTGTCGTTCGCCAGGCACGCCCCGGCTGGGGCGCATTCGATCTCCTGGGGCCGCCCGGCGCGGCCCTCCGACGGTCAGGACATCGCACAGCGTTTCTACGACACGCTGACGAAGCGGGACAAGCTCTCCGAGCTGGTAGCGGACTTCGCCCGAAGGACCGAACCCAAGTCGATGACCGCGGAGGACCTTTCCGGGATCCTCACTCTGGTCGGCGAACACGGCGCGCCGCCCCGGCCGGAACAGCCCGCGACGCGGACCCGGAGGCTTCAGCCCGGCGATCCGGAAATCGAGATCCAACGGCATTTCGCCGTGCTGGCCGCCGAATACGGGACGGTCATCGATCGCCCCGCGCTGGAGGAGATCGTCCTTTCGTGGCCGGAACGGCCGCCGGCCCCACTGCTCGCCGCGTTGGCGCTGCTGTGCGCGCCCGATGCCCGCCGGCTCCTCATCGAGAGCGTCTTTCTCAGCCTCCTCCGCCAGGACGGCATCGCCCCCGTGACCCTGGACCGGATAAGGGGCGAACTCGGCGATTCGGCCCGGGGCGGCCACCACTGATCGCCGCCCATACGCGGCCCCGCCCGCCGTACGGATGTCGAGCGCGGCGTGCGCGGGGTCGGACACCGGTCTCAGCCGGCGGATCCAGTTTCGCAGCCCGCCTGCGGTACGGCCTCGCGAGGACATGAGCGGACGTCTCCCGGGAGTTGGGGGCGTGTTCACCGCCTGCCCGGAGCCGGAACGACCAGACGGCGACGGCGTGGTAGGCGATGGTATCGCCGGTAAGCAGATGTCTTGCCGCATCGCTGGATCCTTCGGGCCGACCGGACAGTGCCTTTCCTCTGGCTACGGCAGGCAGTACGCGTCCGGCCCGGCCCCGGGTTCAACGAGACCGCCGAATCTTTCGCGGAAATCATGCAGCCACTACGGCGCGGTCAGTCCCGGCGCGGCGCTTGAGCCCCTCACCGCCGGTGACCGCCCCGCGTCTCGTTGCGAGCCCTCATCGCGGGCCTGATACCCGTAGGCTTGTATGCGGTCCGGGGGGCTGCGAGGAGGAGATGCCAGATGACCGCTCTGCCAGACGACAGCTGGCTTCTCAACATCCGCCCTCAGCCCGCGCGTGTCACGGCTGAGGAGTACGACGCGCTTCCCGAGGAGATCGCCAAGGCCATTGAGATCGTTGATGGCTATGTGGTCTATTGCGCGGCGCCGACACCCGACCACCAGACCGCCGGCAGGCGGTTGGCCAACATGCTGGAACGTCATGCCCGCGCCGCGATGAGCAAGGGGCACGAATGCCTCACCGTGAACAACGACGTGGATCTGCGCTTGAGGGATCTGCCGCTGCTCAACCGGCGTCCTGATGTCGCGCTCTATCGGTGCTTGGATCGCGAACGAAGTGAGCGCCTTCGTGCCGAGCACGCGCTGCTCGTCGTGGAGATCGTCTCTCCCGGATCCGAGACCCAGGACACGACCGACAAGCTTGGGGAGTACGCCAAGGCCGGTATCCCTCACTACTGGATCGTCCGGCTCGATCTCACCGGTGTGTCGATCATCGAACGTTATCGGTTGGATCGAGCGGCCATGCTCTATAAGCACACGGGCACGTTCATGAAGGACGAGTCCGGTGAGGTTCCCGCTCTCAGCAACCCGATTCCCATCGTGATCGAATGGTCCGAGCTGCAGTTCTGATCAGAAATGGTAGGGAGCTCGGTCAGTCGCCACCCGATCGAGTCGGCCGCCGCTGGGCTCCCGGAGACGTTCGGGGATGAAACGCGGGAGCGAGATCCGAACGCCTTTCGGTCTTCTCGAAAGGTCGAGTTGTCAGGTCATCATGTTATGGGTGATTCGGGCCTGATGTTTTTTCAACACCGATCAGTCATGGCTGGGGCCTTGTGCCGGTTAGCATTCGGTGCATCCTGCTATTCGCCTGGAATCCCGGCCGGCTGACGTGCGTCCATCGGCGTAGAGGGCTCGTGCCGCATCTTGACGGCGGCTTGTGCGCGGCGTGCGTATTGGTCGGTCCGGTGTGAGAAGTAGCAATCATCGGCGGTCGAAGAATTAGTCGGCGTTGATTTCATCCGGCGGTGGGGGAGCGGCGAATCGCTGTTTGAAGGTCCAGCCGGACCCAGCCTCACCTAGAAGGAGATATCCATGTCGGAGGCTCGAGGTACTCGCCGCCGCACGGGCGCCGCTCACCCAGAAAGCGGCCAATGACGTTCTGCGGGTCGCGCAGAGCGACGCCAAGACGGCAGCCCAGCTCGCCGACGAACTCGACAGCGATCCCGTCGCCGTCATCAAGCGGTACTTCTCGCTCACGCCGGACCAGTCGGTGGGCCTGTCCCGCGTCAAGGCCGACTACCTGCGAAGCACGTTCGCACAGGTGAGCACCGCGCTCCGCGAGGGCGTCAAGGTCACCGCCAACATCAAGACCGTCCAGTTCGAGGCACTGAGCTGCACGGTCGGCGTCTCCTACACCCCGCCGAACCCCACCACCGGTGACCCCGGCGGCGTAATCATCTTTGGAACGCTCCAGCCCTGACCCGCCACGGACGGCCGCCGGCCGCCCGGCCGTCCACCAGGTGGTGTTCGTGCATGTCGCCCCCGCTGGTCTCGGTCTGCTCGCCAGTGTCCGGTCCCCTCGTCCAGTGGTCGAGGGGACCGCGTTCATCCCATTCCGTTACTGACGGTAGTGCAGTGCTGCGATTCTGGGTAAGAGATCAGAGAATCGGCTGTCGACCCGAAGTGGGTGAAACTGTGCACTCTGTCATTGCCCCAGGGGAGGGTGATGTCGAACCGGAAATCCTGGGAAGCGCTCGACTGGCACTCAATCCTGAATCTGTTTCACTAGCGCGCGCTCACGTGCGCGAATGGCTTGGCGCCGAACATCCCGCATATGAGGACGCCAGATTAGCGGCCTCTGAATTAGTGACAAATGCGGTCATTCATGCAAAATGCGGCCGCGATGGCGGCTTGATCTTACTCGCACTCGCCCTGTCGGCGGATCTCATCCACATCGAGGTCACAGATACGGGCCACCCTTCCTCGAAGCCGTATGTGCCCGACGGCATGCCGTACGAGAAGGAGAGCGGGCGTGGCCTCTGCATCGTCCGCGAGATCTCCAAGCGGCGTTGGGGGATCCGCGACCACGGCGTTTTGGGCTGCACCGTCTGGTGCGACCTCGACGCGAACCCCGCCCCCGCCGACTCGGCCACCCCTGCGGCGTCGCCGTACGGGTGACCGGCGACACGATCGTGAAGCACGACGGGAAATATGTCAGCCGTCTGCTCGCCGTACTGGCAGGATGATCGCGGACGGGTGATCGGGGTCGTGGTAGACCTCCTGGTAGGCGGCGCGCAGAGTGATCGCCGTCCCTCGCGGTTCACCGGTCCCCGGGTTGCGGGCGTAGCGCGGGAAGGCTCCGCTGGAGACCTGGACCCTGATGCGGTGGCCGCGCTTGAACCGGTGCGCGGTGGGCCAGAGCTCGGCCGCCGGATCCGAATGTGCCCCGCGTGCTCTGCGCCAGCACCTGGAAGCCCCGCTCCGCGAGCGGCAGGGCCGGCCGCGCCTTCGGCTCAGTCGGGGATCTTGAGGGCGAACCAGACTGTCTTGCCGCCGGCGACGCGGCTGGAGCCCCAGCGTTCGGCGAGTTCGGCGACGATGTGGAGCCCACGGCCGCCCTCGTCCGTGTCCATGGGGGACCGCAGCACGGGGAGCCGGTGGTCGTCGTCGGTCACCTCGAACAGCACGACATCGGTCCAGATCAGGCGGACGCCGATGAGTCGCGTCGCGTACCGGCAGGCGTTGGTCACCAGTTCGCTCGACAGCAGTTCCGCGGCGGGGACGAGCTCCGGCAGTCCCCAGTGTTCGAGCATCCTGCGGACGAGCAGCCTGACCCTGCCGGGTGTACGCGTGTGCGGTTCGAGGTACCAGTTGGCGACATGATCGCTGGAGATCCCCTGGAAGCGCGCCATGAGCAGGGTGACGTCGTCGCCCCGCCCGTCGGCGACGCCGAGCAGGGCGTCGCTCATCTCCTCCAGGCGGCCGTCGGCCTTGCTCATCGTGCCGCGCAAGACCTCAAGACGCTGGTCGATGTCCTGTCCCCGGGCCTCCACCAGGCCATCGGTGTAGAGGGCGAGGAGCGAGCCGTCCTCCGCCGCGATCTCGGTGCTCTCGATCGGCGGCCGGCCGAGGCCGATGGGGAGTCCGGTGGAGGTCTCGATGTTGAGCAGCTCGGAGGTCCCGTCTCTCCTGACGAGAATGGGCGGCAGGTGGCCGGCGCTGGCGATGGTGCAGCGGCCCAGGACGGGATCGTAGACGGCGTACACGCATGTGGTGATGGAATGATCGGCCAGGCGCTGGGCGATGTCGTCCAGCGATCGCAGAACCTGGTCGGGTGGCAGCTCCAGGGCCGCGAGAGTCTGCACCGAGGTGCGCAGCTGCGCCATGATCGCCGCGGCTCGCAGCCCGTGTCCCATGACGTCGCCCACGACCAGCGCGGTACGGCCACCGGACAGCGGGATGACGTCGAACCAGTCCCCGCCGACGGGCATCCTCCGGTCCCCGGGCTGGTAGCGGTGCGCGATCTCGATGCCGGGCAGCCCCGAAGGGGGAGAGGTGCGCAGGCTCTGCTGCAGGGTCTCGGCGATGGTGGTGTGCCAGTGATCCACCTGGGCCTGATGGATCGTCAGCCCGGCGAACGCGGCGACCTGACCCGCCAGGAGGGCATCGGTCTCGGAGAAGGGCTCGCGCCCGCCGTCACGTGTCAGGAGCAGGGCGCCGATCGCCTCCCCCCGCGCGCGGAGAGGAACGGCGAGCAGGCGCGGGTCGAGCAGCGTGGGCCGCGTCGCCGCCCGCCAGGTCGAGGCCAGGTAGCGTGCGGCGACGTCGGAGACGTGCGTGTTCGACCCTCGGCGACGGCGCGGGGCGTGGGCGTCCGAGGCGACCGCGGCGGCGAGGCGGTAGGCTCCGCGGGCTTTCTTCTCGGCCTCGTCCGCGTCAGGCTCGGTGAGGAACACTTCGGCCGAGTCGGCCAGCACCGGAACGGCGGCCTCGCAGAGGCGGAAGCTCAGGCCGATGGGATCGAGGCTCACACCGAGGCGATCGCTGGCATCCCTCAGGAACTCCAGGTGCTGCGGACTTGTCGACAACGTTGACTGCAGGCCCGGCACGACACTCTCCTCGCCTCGGTCAACGGCCGCGACGTCGGCAGTTGAGAAAGAGCTGGATCTCCGGCTGGGCCTGCGTGCTGGACGGTGCGTAGGAGATGATCCGTTCGTCGACGACGTCGAAGCCGGCGTCCTCGACGACGGCACGCAGGTCGTCGCGCAGATATCCACTGATGCGGACAGGAGAGCCGAGGAACTGGAACGACACGTCGTCCATGTCGATCTCGACCATGGAGAACGACAACCAGCCTCCGGGGGCGAGCACATCGTGGAGGCGGCGAAGGGACAGCTCGATCTCATGGCGGGGCAGCATGAGGAGCGAGAAGAAGGCGATGGCGGCGTCGAACCGGCCGAGGCCGGCGTCGACGTCGATCACGTCCATTTCGATGAAACGCGCCTCAGGCACATGCTGTCTGGCGAGCTCCAGCATGACGGGGGAGATGTCGATCCCGGTCACGTCCACTCCCGAGGCGACGAGCTGCCGCGCGCTGGGCAGGCCGGTGCCGGAGCCGACATCGAGGACCCGGGCGCCGGGTGACAGCCTCTCCAGCAGCCACTTTCCCGACTCCTCCTGGCCCTCCTTGTGCGGGAAGGCGTCGTCGTAGCGGCTCCCGATGCGGTCGAACACCCCCGCCTGTAATTCGCGGTGCTGCTCGCGTGTCATCGGCTGAAGATCTCGCCCGCCGCTGGACGCCGAATCTGATCCGGCTGTCATCCGCCCATCCCTGTCACTGACTTAGGTGGCCCAACTCCGCGGTCCCAGAGTTGGCATGAGATCGCGCGACACCACAAAGGAATAGTGGATCTTGGAGGATAAAGCAACAAGTTCCCATCAAAAAAGTGAAATATCACCGTCGCGCGAGTCGTACTGGCATCTCCTTAATGCCGTTGACGAAGCTGGAGCGGAGGCGGCGCACCGGGCCCGCGAGAGCCATGTGAGGGGCCTGCTCGGCGATGACCTCGAACAGCACGCGCAACTCCAGGCGGGCGAGATGGGCGCCGAGGCAGAAGTGCGGGCCTCCGCCGCCGAAGGCGAGGTGGGGGTTGGGATCCCGCCCGATGTCGAACACCTCCGGCGCGGCGAAGACGGACTCGTCCCGGTTGGCCGACGGATAGAACACCAGCACCTTGTCTCCCGTGGCGATCGGCTGCTCTCCGATGACCGTGTCGCGCATCGCCGTCCGGCGGAACGCGATCACCGGGGATACCCAGCGGAGCAGCTCGTCGGGGAGCGTACGGAACAGCGCCGGCTCGGCGAGCAGCCGTTCCCACTGGCCCGGGTGGCGGAGGAACGCGAGCATGCCGCCGGCGGCCGCGTTCCGGGTGGTATCGGCGCCCGCGATGGCCAGCAGGGCGATGAAGAGCCCGATCTCGGCGGGCTCCAGTGCCGTGCCGTCCTCGCCCGCGACGACGAGCCGGGTGATGATGTCGTCGCGCGGCTCCTTCCGGCGCAGGGTCGCGATCGCGTCGCCGTACGCCGCGAGCTGGGCCACCGGCGGCGGCCCGTCCACGTCGAACTCGGGGTCGTCGAAGGCGACGGTCCGGCTGGTCAGGTCGAAGATCTTGGCACGGTCCTCGGCCGGAGCGCCCAGCAGTTCGCAGATCACGTGGAGCGGCAGCGGGGCCGCGATGTCACGGGCGAAGTCGACCGTCTCCCGCCGTATGGCGGCCGCGACGACGTCCTCGCAGATCTCCCTGATCCGATCCTCCAGGAGCCCGATCACCCGTGGGGTGAACGCCCGATTGACCACCGAGCGCGTGGCGGTGTGCTGGGGCGGGTCCTGGTTCAGCATGACCATGCGGTCGCGGGCCAGCGACTCCTCGTTGTTCTCGTAGAAGAACACTGACTTGGCGTATGAGGAGAACACCGCCGGGTCCCTCGACACCCGCATGACATCGGCGTGGCGGGTGACCGCCCAGAATCCGGGACCCTCCGTGTCGGGGTGCCAGTGGACGGGGGAGTTCGCCCGCAGCCACCTGTAGGTGTCCCAGGGAACGGCGTTCTCGTACAGGGCCGGGTCGAAGATGTCGATCGCCATGATCACTTTCTAGGCCACTCGGCCCCGCAGATCAATGTCGGCGATCAACCCTCCGGGTGGGGCGCGGCGGGGACACCCGATCGGCCGACTGCGAAGTCGTGATCATCTCGGTGACCGCGAACAACATCCAGGAGGACGGCGCAGGCCACGACGACATCTGGGTCAAAGTGGCCAATTCCTGGTTCCCACACTACCTCCGCTCCATCCAGATCAACCAGGGCCAGACCCTCCTCAACTCCGACCTCAACAACCCCAAGGCCGCCGAGCCGTCGGTGACGGTCTCGATCTACGAGGACGACACCTGGCCCAACCCCAACGATCTGCTGGGTTCGTTCACCGAGAGCTGCGCGGGCGGCGGCACCGGGCCGGGCGGAAACGTGCAGACCATCGGGACGAGCGGTGTGAGCTATTCGATCAGCTACTTCTCACACCTGGTCTGACGACCCGGCCACGGCCCGGTTCGATCCGGGTGCCGGCCGCCGCGATCGGGGGTCAGCGGGCGAAGACGGCGCGCGGGGTCGTGGCGCGCTCCACCTCCGGGTAGCGGAGCATGACCACGGACGCGGTCGCGACCCACAGCGCGAAGGTGATGCCCGTCGCGTAGGTCAGGAAGATCAGGAACCTGGGCGCGGCGGCGGAGAAGCTGGTGATGCCCGCGATCAGGCCGATCGCGGCGACGACCAGGCCCAGCCAGCCCAGCCACGGCCCGGCCAGCTCCCGGCGGACCATGGCCATTCCGGCGCTCGCCGCGAACAGCGCCACCAGCAGGCCGATCGGCCCGAGTGCGAGCTGATGCAGGCCGTACAGGGTGTACGCCGAGCCTGCCTCGGCCAGCACCGCCGGCCGCCGGCTGAGCACCGCCAGGGTCGTGAGTGGCAGCACGCCGAACATGGTCGCCGTGGCGAGGCTCACGCCGGAGACCAGCACCACGGGAGAGAACGCCTCCACGCCGCTCTCGGCCCGCTGCAGCACGTGCCGCAGGTGTGCGACGAACCAGAGGAACGCCACTGCGGCCAGCGTGAACAGCAGGCAGGACGCGAGGATCGCCGCGCGGCGGGCGTCGAGGTACTCGGTGATCGTTGTCGCTCGGGCCTCCAGCCCGGGTGCCGCGGGGGCCAGCAGGAATCCCACCAGCAGCAGCACCGCGGCTGCCAGGCCACTCGCCGCTCCCAGGCGTTCCCAGGACCGCTCGTTCATGGTCGGCTCCTCCCTGTGAGGCTCTCACCACGATTTCGACCCCCGGCCGGTGAATCCCTCAACTGGGTCAGGCCGGGACATGGGTCATAGGTCGGTACGGAGTGAAGCAAGCGATCTCGGACGCCCCTTGGGGTCGGCTGTGAGATCGCCGGAAAACGCAGACGATATGCACGGAAACGGAGGCGGTGATCGACGCCGTGCGATCACCGGTGGGGTGAGCGTGAGGCCGCCTTTCTCGGCTCCGGCTGGCCGCCGGGCCCGGCCCTCTCCCTCTGGCCACCAATTGCGCACTGGGCGAAGTGCCCACTCCTGTGCAATTCTCTCATGAATAGGTAGGAAATGTCCCCTCTGTGTCGTTGTGTCGCTTGGAGGTGGGTCATTCCCCGATGGGTCGTCCTCACACGCGAGGCCTCGTCACGACAGCCGGCGTGTGTCCCCGCGTCCCGAATCAGGCGCAGGGGAAGCTTTCGGCCGCTTCCATGGCGCCGCGCCGGTACTCGGCGAAGCGGCGCCGTACCTCATCGATCGCGGCGGACAGCGGGAAGATCTCCCGGGTGACCAGCTGGTCGAGGTGGTCGGCGCCGACGGGGTGCCAGTAGACGCCTTCCGCGGTCACCGTCACCTCGGGGATGAGGGTGTCCACAGTGAGGGCGACTCCCTCGCCCGCCACTCCGCGTCTGGCGACCGGGCGGATGACCCGATCCTCCACTGGGATGTTCAAGCCGTCGAGGTAGGCGTGGAACGCCGTGGCGTCGCTGTCCTCCCCGGGCGCGATCGTGGCGGCGACACGGACCCGGAACCCCTCGTCGAGCGCGATCCGGATGCCCGCCACCGCGCGGTTCCAGCTGCCCTTCCCGCGGTGCCGGTCATGCCGCTCCGGGGTGGGGGAGTCGAGGCTGATCTGCAGCGCCAGCCGATCGCGCGGCATGGCGCGCAGCATGTCGAGCCGGTGGCCGCGAAAGAGCATGCCGTTGGTCAGCAGGGTCGTGTGGAACCGTTCGGTGCAGACGCGCACGATCTCATCCAGGTCGGGCAGGAGGAACGGCTCACCGCCGGTGAGGAAGACCTCGCCGACTCCTTCGGCCTCCGCCATGATGCGGCGTATCCGGTCCAGGCCGAGGGCGCGCCGCGCCGTCTGCGGGGAGGAACGGGCGCAGCAGTAGTCGCACGCGAGGTTGCAGTCGAAATTCGTGTAGAGCCACAGGCGCGCGCCCGGCCGCCGATGGGCGGGAAGCTCCTCGACGGGGTCGGGCGGGCGGCCACGGCGCACCACGGCCACGCCGTGGCCGATCTCGACGAGCTCGTTTCCGGTCCGCGCGCACCAGCGTTCGACGAGATCGTCTTCCCCGGGCGCGAGCGGCACCTCGGCCGTCGCCCCGGCGGCCAGGGCGCCCACCCGTTCGACCAGGTCGAGGATCACCATGTCAGTGGGATTCCCTGCCGGTCCACCGCCTCGAACAGCGAGGCGTACCCGTCCAGCTCGGGCCGGACCCAGCGGCGCAGGCCCTCGAGCTCGAGGATCCGCCGGTGGGCGGGATCGTGCCAGTCCATCCTGAGCAGGTGCGCCACCCACGGCTCCGTCCGCTCGGGAGGCAGGAGCGTGGTGAAGTTGCAGTGGCAGTACGGCTCGGACCGCCAGACCTCCTCCAGCGTGCCCGGCATGAGTTCCTCCTTGCCGATGGCCTCCCACGTGGTGATGCCGATCGCGGCGGCGTCCGCCTGGTCGTCGAGCATCGTGCGGATCGCGTCCAGTTCGCTGCGCCCGGTGTCACCGTGCTTGCCCAGGTCGCTGTCGATGCGCAGGAACTCGACATCGGTGACCCCGGCCAGGGTCAGGAAATGCACGGGCAGGATCGTGGCCTGGGCGGAGTCGCGGGAGCCGAGCGCCACGCGGCGTCGGGTCAAGTCGCCGAGACCGTGGAGGCCGCTGCCCGCGCGGGCCACGAGGACGCTGGCGAAGGTCAGGTCGGTGTCGCGCATGGCCAGAGCGCGGCAACGGCCACCGGTCTGCCGGACGGTCCGAACCCACGCCAGGTTGGTGTTCCAGGCGATGTCGATGGTGCCGGCGATGAGGGACTCGACCTGCCTGCCGTAATTGGAGAACAGCACGAAGTCCATGTCGGCGCCGCTGCCGCCGAAGTAGTCGCGGATGCCCTCCCAGATCGGCACGACATTGGGCGTGTAGGCCACCGCTCCGATCGTCAGCATCAGAACAGCTCCCGTCCGGTGATCGCCTTGCCGTAGAAGTCGTAGAGAACGTCGGCGGTCGGCGCCATGACATGGCCGGCCCGGGCGTCACGGAAGAACCGCTCAAGCTGCAGGTGTTCGGAGAAGGCGGCGCCGCCGCAGACCCGCATCGCGGTGTCGGTGACACGCAGGGCCATGTCGTTGGCGGCCGCCTTGACCCCGAGAACGTGCAATATGGTCGATTCGTCGGGTGCCGCGACGCTGCGGGCTGCTTTCTCCACGTAGGCCTGTGCCATCGCGAGGTCGAGCGCGACCCGGGCGAGCTGCGCGCGGATCGTCGGCAGGTCCGCCAGGGTCTCGCCGGTGTGCTGGAACCTGACCCCGCTCGCGTGCGCCACGGCCGCGTCCACCGAGGCCTGCGCCAGGCCGAGGGAAACCGCGGCGTTGCCGAGGTTGAACCATGGCGCGATCGCTTCCATCATCAGCGGGAAGCCGCCGCCGGGCTCGCCCAGCCGGTCGCCGTCCCGCGCGAGCAGCTCGAACCGCATGGGGGAGGACGCGTTGCCGCGCAGGCCGAGCCCCCGCCACGGTCCCGCGACCTCGACACCCTGGGTGCCCGCGAAGACCGCGTAGACGTCGACGGCCCCCTCATCGGCCTCGTCGGACGGGGTGAGGGTGGACGTCACGTACACCCCGGCGTGGCCTGCCGAGGTGACCCAGCTCTTGGCCGCCCGAACCGCGATCTTGTCCCCCTCACGGCGCGCCCGCGAGACGGGCGCCCAGAAGTGCGAGCGCGAGCCCGCCTCGCTGAAGGCGAGCGTCGCCAGGGTGTCCGAAGCGAGTCTCTTGAGCAGTTCGGGATGGCCGGTCGGCGGCGCGGCGGCGACGGCCATCGCCCCGCTGACGTGCATCAGGTAGACCATGGCGGTGGAGCCGCAGGCCGCCGCGAGGCCGCCCACCACCTCCACCAGCTCTTCGGGACCGCCGCCGAGGCCACCCGACTCCGTCGGCAGGGTCAGCCCCAGAAGGCCGGAACGGCGCAGCGCGTCAACCGCCTGGACCGGGAAACTCCCGTCAGCGTCCACCTCCTTGGCGGAGCGCCGCGTGATGTCCAGGACGGGTTCGAGGCGGGCAGAGAGATCCATGTCACTCCTCTTCCATGGTACGGCGATGCCTCCGGCCTGCTCTCATGGCTCCCGGGGGGTAAGGCCCGCCGCCAGGAGGCCGATGCCGAGCCCCAGCCACAGGCTCAGCGTGGACGCGCTGCCCTGGGTCAGCGACCAGCCGAACGCCAGCTCCGCCGGCACGACGAGGGCGGCGAGGACGAAGAGGCCGCCGACGGCCGTCTGAGCCGCCGGACGGCCCAGGATCCCGGACAGGCCGGCGAGAAGCCCGAGCACGATCGCGACCGGGACCGCCTGAGCGGTCATCTTGACCAGCTGCCACGGGTCGCCGTGCACGTTGACGAAGACGGCACTCAGCACCGACGCGACGCCGAGCGCGAGCGCGAAACGGTCCGGGGCCCTCAAGAGAACCTCACCAGCAATCGGGCGAGCGGGTTCGCCGATCTTTCCCACGAGGGGCGCAGCAGCCCGTCCGCGCCGTAGAACCGGCCCGCGGCGGTGGCGAACAATGCCAGGTGAATGAGGAACATCAGGAAGTAGGTCCAGTGCCATTCGTGCGGGGCCTTGAGCACGGAGAACGTGATCGCGAGCGTCTGCGCGATCCCGATCAGCGCCCACAGCCGGGTCACCAGCCCCGCCAGCAGGAACGCCCCGAGTGAGGACTCCACCAGCAGCGTCAGCCAGCCGAAAACGGCGAAGTTCGGCAGGACCACGTGCTCGACGAACCACGCGAAAGGCGGGAACACGGGATAGTCGACGGCGTGGCTGGTGAACAGGTAGAGGCCATGGCGCGCCGTCCGCCCGAAGTCGTCCCCCGGAGACTTCCAGCCCGCGTTCTGAATCCACAGAACGGCAACCGCCACCCGGATGAAGGCCAGCAGGCCGGGACCGCCCCGCGGCAGCGTCACGGCGTCGGCCGTCTCATCGACCATCCGCGACCTCCGATATTACGGAAAGTAGTAAATCCAACACGAACAGGACATGCCCAGCCACATGACCCGTGTAACGGGCGGACGATGTTCGCGGCCATGCTCGACAACTGGTCGCGGGGGATGCTGCGGCTGCCTGGGCAAGCGGTACGGCGCGGAAACGCCGCGAGAACCTTGGGAGTCCTTCTACGCCCAGCGGCTGATCGCCCGCTTCCGGCCCGGCGACGGCCGATCCGGGTAGGCGCCGCCCGGGGCCTCAGCCGGGCGCCGCCGTTCTGGATGATGTCCCGTCGGCCGGACATTCCGTACTCTCCTGACATGGTGCGTCCTGCAAGCTGCGTCAGGCCGACGGGTGAAAGTCCCGTCCGGGTAGGCACCGGAGCGCCCGGTAGCAGGCCCCGGTCCTGCGGAGAGATCCAATGGGCTGAGCGGGGTGTCAAGAGCCTCTTTGGAGGGAGCAAGAGCGCGGGCCGTAGCGTGAAGCGAACGTTGCAGCCTCGTCAGAGAAACAACGGTGAGAGCCGAGCCGCTCATGTCACGGCGAAGGTCATGCCCGGCGAGCCCTGTTCCGGGGTCAGCTCGCCGGGTCTCCCCGGGGTATGGACGGCGGCACGTGCTCAAGGTCTGACGCGGGCGTTTCCACGCCCTGTATGACCGTGTCTGCAGGGGTGACGTCCTGTGGGAGGCGTGGGAGCGGGTCCGGAGCAATCGAGGTGCCGCCGGGGTGGATCGGATCACCCTGGAGGCGGTGGAGATCTACGGGGTCGGGCGGATGCTCGGTTACGGCAGCCGTAGATCGTGATCTCGGCTTTCGTGATCATGTGATGGCTGCGGCGGTGACCTCGTTCCAGCGGCAATGGCAGATCTGAGCGCGGCGTTGGTGACGGCGCCGCCAGTGCGACCAGGCGGCGGCGTGCTCCACGCGCCGACCGTCTCGCCCGGG
>JBIOWF010000168.1:0-3979 GCA_044868295.1 Microtetraspora sp.
TCGCCCATTAAAGCGGTACGTGAGCTGGGTTTAGAACGTCGTGAGACAGTTCGGTCTCTATCTGTCGCGGGCGGAGGAGGTTTGACGGGAGCTGCCCCTAGTACGAGAGGACCGGGGTGGACGGACCGCTAGTGTGCGAGCTGTGCCGCCAGGCGCAACGCTCGGTAGCTATGTCCGGCAGGGATAAGCGCTGAAGGCATCTAAGCGCGAAACCCGCCTGAAGATGAGACCTCCCGGGGCGCAAGCCCCCTGAAGGGCCCTCGTAGATGACGAGGTTGATAGGCCGGAGGTGTAAGCACCGTGAGGTGTTCAGCTGACCGGTACTAATCGCCCGTGCGGCTTGACCACTATGAACTCATCCCGATGCGGGACGAACGTCGCGTGGCTGCACTCGAGCATCTCCGTGTTCGATGACACTTCCCGGTGGCGATACCGGAGGGGCCACACCCGTTCCCATCCCGAACACGGAAGTTAAGCCCTCCAGGGCCGATGGTACTGCGCTGGCAACGGCGTGGGAGAGTAGGTCGCCGCCGGGGTAAACATCGAAGGGGGCCTCCGCGGGCCCCCTTCGAGCAATCCGCCGTAGTCGATGGCGCGGGCCTAGCCCGCGCTCGAAATCGAGCCCGGGTCGCCAAAAGACCCCGGGCTCTTTTTGTTGGGGCTGATCCACCGCCGGTGCTAGGAGCATCCCGCAAGCAGGCGGAACACAACGCCAGAGCACGAGGACTGGAGGCGCCGATGCGAACGCTGATCCAGGGCGGCTGGGTGGTCGGCTACGACGGGCGGGGACACGTACTGATCCCGAACGGCTGCGTGGTGTTCGAGGAAGACCGCGTTCGCTACGTGGGGCGGCGGTTCGAGGGGCAAGTGGACCGCCGGATCGAAGCCCTCGGCAAGCTGGTTTCGCCGGGCTTCATCAACTGTCACCTGCATTGCGCAACCAACGCCGTCCAGTCGGTGTTCCTCGACGGCCTGAAGGCGGACTACTTCGGCAGCAACTTCGTCGGCTACGCGGCGCCTCGGCGCGGCGTAGCCCCGCCGAGGGCGTCGCAACGGGCTGACCTGGCCGGCGCCTACGGTTTGTGGTCGGCCCTGCGGTCCGGCGCCACGACTATCCTCGACGTCGGCACGATGCCCGGCGGCCCCCAAACCTTTACCCGGTTGGCCGGGGAAATGGGCGTCCGCGCCTACCTCGGGCCGGCCTTCCGGTCCGCCGAATATGCGTTCGACGGAAGTCGGATCGTTTGGGAGTGGGACGAGGCCAGAGGAAAGGCCGGACTCGAACGGGCCGTCGCCTACGTCAAGGAGTACAACGGCACCTACGACGACAGGATTCGGGCGATGATCTATCCTGGGCAGATCGACACCTGCAGCCCTGACCTGCTCCGGGATGCTCGCCGGTGGGCCGATGAGCTCAACGTGCCGGTCCAGCTCCACGCGGCCATGAACCAGCGCGAGTTCCATCGAATCCTGGAACAGCACGGACGGACCCCCATCGAGCTCTTGCATTCCATCGGGTTTCTCAAGGCGCGCACCGGCCTGGGTCACTGCGTGTTCCACAACGGACATTCCTGGTGTCATTATCCCTACGGTGATGATCTGAAGCTGCTGGCTGACAGCGGCGCCACCGTCGTCCACGCGCCCTACAAGTACGCCAAGATGGGTATCATGCTCGAGTCGTTTGAGCGTTATCGCGCCCGTGGGATCAATCTCGCCATCGGGACGGACACCTATCCTCAAGACGTTATCCATGAGATGCGCTGGGCCGCCCTGGTGTGTCGGCTGGCCGATGGTAGCTTCCGCGTTGGTCAGGCGCGCGATGTCTTCGACGCGGCCACCCTGGGCGGCGCTGGTCACCTCGGCCGCGAGGATCTGGGCCGGCTGGCCCCGGGGGCCAAGGCCGATATCATCGTGGTCGACCTCCTGCAGATGCATTACGGCGCCGTCCACGATCCCATCAAGTCGGTTATCGAATGCGGCAGCGGCCGCGACGTCGAAACGGTCATCGTCGACGGGCAGACGCTGGTCGAAAACGGGAAGGCCGTGAAGATGGACGAGCGGACGTTGCTGGCCGCTGTCCAAGCCGAGGGTGAACGTCTCTGGCATGCCGTTCCGGAGTGGCACTGGAGCGGTGAGCCGCTCGACGTCATCGTGCCGCCCAGCTATCCGGTCCGCGACGAGCGCGGCTAACGCGCTGCCCCGTCGGGACGCCCATGTCGAGGCCGAAACGTGTCGGCGCGCCGACGGCGCGGTCGGAGTTAGATCAGTGCCCGCCACACGGCGAGCCCAAAGGCTGCCACCGTGAGTACCGCCAGCGCCGCCGCCAGCAGATGGTCGAGTGAGCTCTCGGAGCGGCGCTCGGCGAGCGAGAGTACCAGACCGGCACCGAAACCTCCGATGAACCCGCCGGCGTGAGCCCAGTTGTTCACGACCTCCGACATGAAGAGCCCGAAAATGAAGAGGATCAGGGCCCACTGACCGTACTGCCGGAGAACGAGCGTCCCGAACAGACCGCCCCGGCGGCGGCCGAAGGCCACCATCGCCCCCAGCAATCCGAAGATCGCTCCGGAAGCGCCAATGGTGAAGGGCACGACAAAGAGAGGAGACAGGAGTCCGATGAGATCTGACAGGAGGAAGCCGGCGACCCCAGACACCGTGAAGATGATGAGGAACCGGGCCGGTCCATAGAGTTCCTCCACCGCCGGGCCCAGCTGCCGGATCCACAGGACGTTGAATGCAATGTGGAGCAGGCTGCCGTGCAAGTAGATGGCGGTCAGCAAGGTCCACCACCGCCCTTGGGCCCAAGCCACCGCGCCTGTCATCCCGAGGGCGTCCAGGACGCGCTGGCTGGGCGCGAAAAGATCGAACAACCCCCGCGGCCGCAGGGCGCCCAGGGGGTCGAAGACCAGGCTGGCCACGTAGAGGGCGATGCACACCACGCTGATGACCTGAGTGACGCTGCCGGCGCCGAATAGCCGACGGAAGAGGACCGTGAGACCCCACAGTCCGGGACGCCGGCGGCCGCACACCAGACACTGGGCAGCGTCCTCGCGGGTGAGGCGTCCGCACGACGGGCAGACGATGGTGCGGATCTCTCTACGAAACATACTTCCCCGGCGAGAGCTGCCGGGAGCGGTTCTCGACGGCTTTCTCACCGGTAATGGCCGCGACCCCCTCCGAAACGGACGACCGCTGGCCGATAGCACCGGCGGGCGTCTGCGGACGATACATGAACACAGGGCTGAGAACCTGCCAAGCGGATTTCTCGGAAGGACCGCGGCTGCCAGTTCTTGTCCAAGTCGTTTGGATGAGGTGCCGGCTTGGCACCGGAATGTCAGGCCAAGGATGAAAACTGACAGCCATCCTATTGATTTTACGCACAGAAATTTTTGGAACTTGGCTTGCGAGTTCGCTGCGGCCGCGGCTGCGCCGGTGAAGGGAGCGAGGCATCTCATGCACCAGGTGTGGAAGCTCAGGGACCCCCGTGGCTTCACCGCCGCCGAGCTGATGGTCGTCGTCGGCCTCATCGGAATCGTGGCGGCCATCTCGGTTCCGTCCCTCTTCAGCTATCTGCAGGCGATGAACCAGAAGGCGGCGGCCCAGGAATTGGCCGTGGCCCTGGCCCGGGCCAGGGAGCTGGCGATCACCTCGAACCAGTTCGTTTGTGTCGAGACCTCCGCCGGCCGCGTTCGCTTCCGCACCGGCCCGACCAGCGGAGCCGTGTGCGGCGGCGGGACGATCTGGAAGGGGACGGGAACGGACACGAACGGCTGGATGGCGATCTCGGGGAATCTCGATGTGACGATGATCCAGAACCCGATCTTCAGCAGTCTGGGCGCGGCAGCCCAAACTGGCAGCTTCAGCGTCAGCAACCCCTGTGCGGGTTCTCCGACGCCGGTCACGGTGGCCGCCACCGGACGAATTCGGGTCGGGAACTGAGTCGAGCCATGCGAACGATGCTGACCGATGAACGCGGCCT
>JBIOWF010000169.1:0-25836 GCA_044868295.1 Microtetraspora sp.
CGGCCGCGTGCAGCATCTTGAGCGCGACCCGGCGCCCCTCGCGATCGTAGGCGTCGTACACGACCCCCTGCCCGCCGGAACCGAGCCGCCCCGCCAGCCAGTAGTCGCCGATGCGCTGAGAGTCGCCTGAAATCAATGGTTCCACGGCCTTTTAGATACCAGGTCTGCCCCCGAAGTTCCGGTCTGCTCGAACGTGCTTTTGGGCATGGACGATCAGACCGGTGGGCCTCCGCGGCGGGCGGCTCACGGCCGGCCCGTCGTCGGTCACCTCGATGTGGAGCACACCTGGAGCCGGTCGAAGACGTGGTCGACCACACGGCGGGTGGCCTGGCCGTCGTCGAGAGGGCAGTGCTTGGCCAGGAAGTCGTCGTACATGCCCGCGTACTTGGCGGCGACCTCGTCGACGTCCCTGATCGCCTCGACCACGTCGTCGGTGGTGAAGAGCAGGGGGCCCGGCGCGTCCGCCTCGAAGTCGATGTAGAGGCCCGGCCACCGATCCAGGTCATAGGTGTAGAAAAGGATCGGCCGCCCGGTGACGGCGAAGTCGACCATGGCGGAGGAGTAGTCGGTGACCAGGATGTCCGCGACGAGATAGAGCTCGTGGACGTCGGGATGGGCGGAGACGTCACGGACGAAGTCCGTGGTGCCCACCGACGGTGTCCGATCCGCGATGCCGGGATGCCGCCGTACGAGCACGACGTGATCCTCGCCGAGTGCCGACCGCATCCGTTCGAGGTCGAGCTGGAGATCGAACCGGCGCCGTCCCTTCCCTTCGGGCTCGTCGCGCCGTGTCGGCGCGTAGAGCACGACCTTCCTCCCGTCGGGCAGGCCGATCCGGCGTCTGACCTCGGCCGCCACTTCGTCAAGCTTCGGCGCGTGGAAGACGTCGTTTCGTGGCCTGCCCGTCTCCAGCACGTCCCCGTCGAACCGGAACGCGTTCCGGAGGACCGGCGTGAACCACGGGCTGGGCGAGAGCAGGTGGCTCCACTGCGAGACCTGTTTCGCCAGCCGCCGGTGGTGTTTGGGGAGCTCGCTGTCGAGGTCGAAACCGATGCGCTTCAGCGCCGACCCGTGCCAGGTCTGCAGGACCACCTGGCCCGGGCGCCGCTCGAACCAGGACGGCAGATGATCGTTGGTGACGATGTAGCGGCAGCGTGCGAGCGCCTGGAAATACTCACGCCCGTGCCGCCGGACCGGGTCGACCCCGTCGGGCAGGGCCACCTGGCCGTCGTGAACGTTCCACATGAAGTCCAGATCCGCGCCCCGGCGGCGGAGCTCCTCGTAGATCGCCCGTGGGCTGTCGGAGAACTGCCTCCCGTCGTGGCTGCTGAAGAAGACCGCAGGCCAGAGGGGCTTCCCGCGCATGGCGGGATACGCCTGCGAGCGAAGCGCCTTCTGGGCCTTCTTGCCCCGCTCGTTCCGGGAGAGGTCGCTGCCGACGACGAGAACCGCACGCTTGTCGTCGCCCGCGCGCAGCTCGAACGTCCGGCGCGCCGTCTCACATGAGAGCGAAGCGCCCGAGTCGAACTCCACCGGGATGTCCTGGTCGACGCCACCGGCTCGAACGGCCAGGCCGTACCGTCCGCGCGGCAACGGCAACCGGCCGCCGAGTGACTCGACGGCCTGCGGCGCCAGCCGGCTTCTGAATCGCGTTCCGGCCCCTTCCAGCGGCACGAGGTACTCGTCCAGCCGATCACGCGAGGTGATCACGAGATGCGTCGCCCGGTACGGCTCGGCGAACCCGCCTTCGATGAGGAGCTCGCCACCGGCCAGCCATTCGGCGTGGTCGACGAACGCGGCGAGGGCCTGATCCACGAGGACGACGGCACCCGATGGGTCGCGGGTCACGACGATCTCCCGGCCGGTCACGCCGTACCGCGCGGCGGGCAGGTCGTCCGCGATGGTGACCGGCCGCGCCGTGCCGTCGGCCGCCTCCACCTCGACCCGCCACTCGGCGGGCAGGTCCAGCACCCGCACACCGGGGACCGCCGGGTCGAGCCGCCGCGCCGGGAGCACGTCACGCAGGTCCACACTGACGTCGAACGTGCGCCCGTTCGTGGTGATCGGATAGTTGAGCGGCATTCCGCCCGGAGTGCGTGACACCCGCAGGACCGGCTCCGGACCGAGCGGGGCGACCACCTGGCCGACGAGACGGAGGCGGCCGTCGCGCACGGTCTGCCCGGCGACCCGGAGGGTCTCGCTTTCGACCCGCAGAGCGATCTCTCCGGCCTCCGTCAGCAGCGGTGCGACGTAGCGCCCGGCGCCGAGGCCACGGCTGCCGACCTGCCTGACCCATCCGGCCTTGGCATCGGCCAGCCGCGCCCGCCGTACAAGTCCTCGATGCACCACACACAGCTCGACATGCCAGACCGAAGCCGGAGCCTTCGCACAATCGCGAACTTCTGGGAAGGCGTACGTGGATTGAGAGCCCAGCGCCCAGTCAGGGCCCACCGCGGGGACGCGGGCCGTGCTCATGGAGGGCGATGGTTCGTCCAGGCGTAGGGGATCGACGACGAGGCGGAATCCTCCCCAGTCGCGACGGGCTCCGCGCCCGCCTGACGCGTGCGAGACCGTGGTCCGGGTGACCGACGTGGGCACCCGGATCCTGCGCCCGGTGCCCTCCTGGACGAGCGTCGCGAAGACCTGCTGGTGGAACCGGCGGGTGGGCCGCAGGTGGCGCGGCGTGGCCCGGCCTTCGATGACGAGCCTGTCGCCCTGCCATGTGACGGCGTCGACGCGCGGCTGCAGTGACAGTTCGTCGCCGAGACGCGTGATCGCGGCGGGAACCGCGGCCGCGCGCCTGCCCAGCAGTGGCGTGTTGAGGTGGTAGTGCCGCAACCGCCGCACGACCTGGTCGTCCGGCTTCACGCGGTGTTCCCAGGCCAGGACGTCCAGCAGGTCGGCGAGGCGCCGCTCCCTGACCAGGTGCCACTTGAGCCGCCGTACGGCGGGCAGCCCGGCGATGACGTCCGGTGCCACGTCGCCCAGGTAGTCGCCCGCGAGATCGAGGAACCTGTGGCGATAGGGGTTCTCCGCCTGATCCATGACGTCCAGGTAGTTGGACAAATCAGTGTCGAGCACGACCTGGTCCCACGCCGGGATGTGCCGAGCCAGATCGTGGCCGGCCAGGAATCGGCGCACTGACATCACGGCCGCGAAGCGATCCTCCAGGCCGCGGACGTGGGTCTTGTCCTGCGTGATGGAGAGGCTCTCGCCGTCGCGTTCCCGCCACAGGTAGACCGGCGCGGGCAGCACGTCGACGGATTTCGCGAGGAAGTGAGCGCGCAGGGCCACGGCTATGTCCTCGTAGAGGACCCCCTCGGGGAATCGGAGCCGGTGGGCGTCCCAGAACGAGCGACGCCACAGCTTGTTGGTGACCAGCCGGTCCTTCAGCAGGACTCCGTGTTCGCTGACGTGGGTCGTGGTCGCGGGCGCGGCGAAGATGACCTTGTGCATGGCCGACTGACGCCCCCGGCGGCCGTCGAACCGCTGGACGTTCCCTGTGGCGAAGTCCGAGCCGGACCGCCGGAGGGCGGCCAGCATGTACTCCATGGCGTGGAGAGGCAGCAGGTCGTCGCTGTCGAGAAAGGCGACGAACTCCCCTGTGGCGTGCCGCAGCCCGGTGTTGCGGGCCGCCCCGAGCCCGGCGTTGGCCTGCCGTACGAGGCGGAACCGTCCGTCTCGCTCCGCGAACCGCAGGGCGATCTCCGCGCTGGCGTCCGGAGATCCGTCATCGATCATGACGACCTCCAGGTCCTGCCACGTCTGGGCGGCGACGGACTCCAGGCAGGCGGCAAGGTACGGCTCTACGTTGTAGATGGGGATGATGACGCTCAGGCTAGCCACAAGCGGGTCCTTTGACCTCGTCGTCGGGTTTGTCGTGGTCAGGTGTGGGAGGTCATCCGCGGCTGCCGGCACGCCGGCCGCAGGTGTAGGCGGGTCGTCATCCGCGGCTGCCGACACGCCGGCCGATGGACAGGGAGATGCGGCGCAGCGTTTTCCGCAGATCCTTCCGCGTCGCCTTCCGCCGCCACCTCTTCGCCCTGGTCTCCCACTTGGCGGCCCTGGCCCGCGATTTCGCCAGCTCTCGCGCGAGCCGGTCCGGCCGGGCCATGGTCGAGAGATCGGATCGGACGATCCCCCACTTCTCGCCCTCGTCCCACAGCGTTCCGAAGATCTCGTGGACCACGTCGTCGATGCCCTCGCCCGGCTCGGCGAGCCGGCGTGCCCTGCTCAGCGCGGCCGTACGCTCCAGCCTGGCGTGCACTATCTCGTCCTGCTCGTCCAAGGCCAGCGAGAGAACGCCCAGGGTGTGCTTGTTCGCGAAGTCGATGATCCGCTTCAGCGTGTCCTGCGCGGGAACCCATCCCGGCGGGCAGGAGAAGCGGAACGGAGTCGGGAAGCAGTCCTCCGGAACATCCTCGGCCAAGCCGACCCGGGCCTCCCCTTCGTAGTTCGCCCGGATCAGCCGCAGGTCGAGCAAAGGGTCGCCGAGCGGGTCACGCCGATCCTCACTGAGACGCCCCCAAGGAGCGACGATCTTCACGACGATGTCCGTCGTCCAACTCGCGAGGATCCCGTCGACCGTCGCCCGGACGTCTTCGTACGAGGCGTCACCGACCTGGACGACGACCTCCACGTACGGCACGAGATAGACGCGATGGGGATGCCTGCGGAGCCAGCGGTAGGCCGGCACCCGTTCCGCCAGATACGGCCAGTTGTGCCGCTTCACTTCCTTCTCTCGGCGCATGACCGTGGAGCTGCCCACATGCCAGCAGCGAGAGCGGCGATCCGGGACGAAAACCGCCCCTGCCTGCGACAGTCGATAGCCGAGCTCGATGTCCTCGCCGAGCGCGAGAGACCGGTCCATCCCGCCCGCCGTCCAGAACAGCTCGGCGGGCAGCGAGACGGTCGCCCCCACATGGACGGAGAAGGCGTCGAAACCGGCGGTTCGCAGATCGGAGGTGGCGTCCCAGCGCTTCTCCGTCCACTGTCGGGTCCCTTCCGCCTCGCCGAACAGCTTGGCGGCCGCTCCGGCCTCGACCGCGGCCATCACCTCCCCCGGCGTCAGCTCGTCCCGGCCTTCGTTCACGACGCTTTGGTTCACGACGCTTTGGTTCACGACGCTTCCGTCGACGAAGCGCAGGTGACCGAGCACCACCAGATAGTCGGCGAGGTGATGCCAGCGCATCTGCGCCTCGATGTGGTGCCGGAACAGCACAAGATCGTCGTCGAGCAACTGGATGATCTGGCCGTCCGCGACGTCGGCGCCCGCGTTGCAGGCATTGACCTTGCCCCAGGAGCCGGATGGCGGCCGGATCAGGCGTGTGCGTTCGGGCACGATATCCGGGAGCCGGTCCATGGGTTCGTCGCCGTCGTCGACGACGATCACTTCCATCAGGTGACTGGGATAGCTCTGCGCCGCCAGGCTGGCGAGCGTGAGCGGCAGCGTCCGCCCGGCGCGATATGTGGGTATGACGACGCTAACCGCCAGGTGCGGGGTCCACCTGCCCAGTTCCGGTAGATCGCCGATCACACTGTAGTCATTGACCGGAATTCGCGGTCGCCAGGTCACACGCTTCACCTTCCCTGCCTCCGATAGCCCACATGCGGGGTGGGCGAGGATTCCATGAGTTTGTTGAAAAAGAGTCCGCGCCATTGTTGGCGATACGATTTGAGAAACGAATGGACCGGCTGCCGCCAGGTGTGTCCGCTAGCGTTCCGGCGGCGGAGCACATAATTGAGCCCGTGCGTTCTGTAGATTCGCCCCCCGGCCATTTCCACGGCCTCCAGAAGCTGGCCGTCCACGGTCCGGGGAATCGGCCGGAAACCGCCGACCGCCTCGAATATCCCGCGCGTCATCAGCATCGTCCCGCCGGCCACCGTCGGGGAGAAGCGCTCGGTGCCCATGCGCCGGCGGACGGTCACACCGATCGGCTCCAGGTAGACGAACTCCGCGGCGGACCCGACCAGGTCGGCGCCGGAGTAGAGCTGGGCGAGCACGAGATCGGCGAGGTGCTCCGGGCCGTACCAGTCGTCGTCGTCCACCTTGGCGAGGAACGAGCCCGAGGCGACCACGGCCATCCGGTTGAGCAGTTCACCGAAGGGCACGTCGGCGCCGGCCTCGACGAGGGCGATCCGTAGCGGCGAATCCGCGATCAGGCCCTCGACTCCGGCCTCTCTCGCGGAGAAGCCGTGCAAACCCACGACGACCTCGGCCGTCACTCCCCGCTGGCGTTCCATCTGCTCCAGCGCGAAGGGGATCATTTCCTTGCGGCGCGTGCACAGCAGCACCGACACGGTCCGTTCGGGAAGCGTGGAGAGCCCGGCCGACGCGGCGATGCTCCGCCATCGCGGGATCGCGCCGTGAGTTCTCAGCGCGCATCGGCGCAACACGACGCTGAGCTCTTCCCGATGGAGATCGGACGCCAGGAGCTCCTCCTTGACCGCGGCGAGCGCCGCGGCGAGCTCCGTGCCCAGGGCCGCCGCGCGCGCGGCGTCCACGTCCATGAGCACCGGCACACCCCCGGCCGCCAGACCCGCCACGATCCTGGTCACGACGTGGCCCCGGCCATGGGGTTCCGCCTTGGGCACGACCACGCCTCTGACATCTCGCAGCCGCGCCACGTCGACGTCCGTCAGCGCACCCGTCGGCGGCAGCCGTACGAGATCCTTGGAGTCGCCGGTGATGAAGAAGCCCCGCGGGCGCTCCGCGAGAACGGCGATCGGGCCACGCGGGTACGGAACGAACCCGATGGGGTTGACGACGGACTCGTCCACGGGCGGGACGAAATCCGGGTGCTCGACCAGATCACGATGCGGGACGAGATCAAGCCGCGGCACCGGATCCGGACGCGCGACGAGATCAGAACCCGGCACCGGATCGGGACGCGGTGGGGCGTCCTTCGCGGGCAGCGGGGGGCGGTCGAGGGAGGGGATCCTCTCGTCCGTCCACGGCTGCGCACGCGGACCGCGGACGCGCAGCACCAGATCGCAGCCCAGGGCGTCCCGGCGATCCGGGACCGGCCCGGAGACGCTCGTCAGGGTGACGTTAGGGTCACCTGGTCGCCAGTGGGCGGCTCCCTCACCGGCCAGTCCGATCACGGGCTGGGCCATGTGACGCCGCGTCCCGGCGAAACCATTGGCGACCGCGGTGAGAACGTCGCCGCCCGGGACGGGCTCGGCGAACACCGCGTCCACGTGCCAGCCCTGGGCCTTGCGGGTGACCCGCAGGTCGGCCATCCTGCGCCAGGCGGCGCTCTGCCCGGCGATCGGCAGCGGCTGGGCCGCCCACTCCGGTGTCCGCGCGACGATGACGCGCACGCGGGCCGCGGACGGCAGCGACCCGCCGAGGGACACGGCTCGCCGCAGGTCCGCGATGGTCCGCGCGGCGAGTACGACGCAGTCGAAGGGCTCCTGGGCGAGAGGTGTGCCCGGATCCACCGCGTCCAGGTCGGTCCAGGATCCGACGACGTCCTGCGAAATATCGTCCAGAACAGCCCCGCGGGAATGGAACCCGATGCATCCCGCCCAGGTCCGATTCAACCCCTCAGTGGACTGATTCAATTGACCCCCCACACCACCTGTGATTCGTAACGCCCGGGCCAGCATTGCGAAGCACGCTCCAGAAACCCGGACTTTCCCACCATTCTTGGCTGAACATTTACTCCCCCGGCGACGGTGCGACCCGGCCGAAGACGGCGGCGTAAGCGCCATGTGCAGAATTGTGCGGCGAAAACCGAACACCGGAATTCCTGTCCTGTTCACCGCGAGCGGCGCCATCGCCGGATCGGCATGGCTGAGCGGACGGAAAGTCGTCGAAAACAATACGGACCGATACGGACTGTAAGCGCTCATCGCGCAGAGCTCACGCGGCAATACGCTTCGCTTAGAGACTCTTTACCGAACGGCCCGCACGACCTGGGCGGATTTCCGGTGCTATGTCGAGATCGTCAGGAAGATCCGCTACGTGGGCATTTTCGCTAAGATGGCGCGTCATGGGTCCGCGACGGCTTCTTGGCACACTCACCGCAGGCACGCTCATGGCGGCCGTGCTCTTCACCCCCGTTCAGGCGGAGTCGAAGCCGTACTGCGCGCGGTACAAATGCATCGCTCTCACCTTTGACGACGGGCCGTCGAAATACACGTCGAAGCTGCTGGACACCCTGAAGAAGCACCGGGCGAAGGCCACCTTCTTCCTGGTCGGACGGCAGGTCCAGCGGCGCCCCGAATTGCTCGGGCGGATGGTCGCGGAGGGCCATGAGATCGGCAACCACACGTGGAGCCATCCGCACCTGACGGGCATGTTCGACGACGAGATCGCCTCGCAGCTCACAAGGACCCAGGACATCATCCACAAGACCATCGGCAAGTGGCCGGCCATGATGCGCCCGCCGTTCGGCGAGACGGACGAGCACGTCGCCGCCCAGGCGGCCGCGCTCGGCCTCCCGCAAATCCTGTGGACCGGCAGCACGCGGGACTGGGAGGCGCGCGACACCCGCGTCATCCGCGAGCGGGTGCTCGCGCTGGCCAAGCGTGACGGCGTCATCCTCATGCACGACACCGTGCCGGAGACGGTGAAGGCGATGCCCGGAGTCCTGGACGCCCTGGCGAAGCAGGGCTACCGGTTCGTGCCGTTCACCTGGACGCTCCGCGGCGAGCCCCTCACGGCCGGTCAGATCTACCGGTGAGTCCCGGCGGCCACTGCTTCCGCAGCGGGCGTTCAGATCACGAAAGCCGCTCCTCACAGGGAAACCCCAGACAAGCACGTTAGGATTCCTCCTCAACACCCCCGAGGAGCACCACAATGGCCATGCGTCGTACCGTTCCAGCCGCGCTGGCATGCGCGATGATCCTGATAGCCGCGCCCGCGCAGGCCGCCCCAGTGCAGGCCGCCCCGGCACGAGTCATCCCCCCGTACGCCGCGGCCGCCAAGGCCCCGTACTGCGAGACGGTCAAGTGCATCGCGCTGACCTTCGATGACGGGCCGGCGGGCTACACGACAGAACTGCTGAAGATCCTCAAGAAGTACAAGGCGAAGGCGACCTTCTTCGTGATCGGCAACCGGGTGAAGAAGCACCCGAAGATCACCAAGAACATCGCCAAGGCGGGCCACGAGGTCGGCAACCACACCTGGGATCACAAGTACCTGACCGAACTGTCGTACAAGAAGGTCTACGACGAGATCAACAACTCCCAGAAGATCATTAAGAAGGCCATCGGCAAGGCTCCGGTCGTGTTCCGCGCGCCCGGCGGGCTCAGGGACGAGAACGTGGAGGAGATCACCGCCAAGTTCGGGCTGATCCAGGTCCCGGGGACGGTCGCCACCAAGGACTTCATCAAGGACAACCGGGACGTCGAGTTCCTGACCGAGCAGGCGCTCGAAATCGCGGGCCCCGGTGAGGTCGTGCTGATGCACGAGACGGTCAAGCAGACCATCCAGTCACTGCCCGCGGTGCTGAAGGAGCTGACGAACCAGGGCTACCACTTCGTGACGGTCTCGAAGCTGCTCGAAGGTCAGCAGCTCATCCCGGGACAGGAGTATCCCGAGGGACTGGCGTCGATGGCCGAGCCCGACGAGGATCAGTGATCCGCTTCCCGAGGCGCTGCGCCGGCGCCTCGACGAAGCGGTAGGTCAGCCGGCTCAAGCCGAGCACCAGTGCCACGTACACGACGGCGATGGCGGCCCGGACGGTGACCGGCGTCCAGCGCAGATCGCCCGTTACCGCATACACGAACCGCAGCAGCGGGTGATGCAGGAGGTAGACCGAGTAGCTGACCAGGCCGAGCCAGGTCAGCACTCGGGGCAGCGCCCGGCCGCGCAGTGCCATCGCCAGCGCGAAGGTCGCGCCCGCGAGAGCGATCGTGGTGATCCACACGTCGGGCTGCACCCACCACCAGCCGGCCTGGATCGACCACACCGGAGCCAGCGCCACGAGAGCGGCGGAACAGGCGACCGGCACGAGCCCGCCGGAGCCGCGCTCCCACCGCTGGATGGCCGTCCCGGTGAACATGACCGCCAGGATCGCCGCGCCGAACCAGGGCACGAAACTGCCGAAGATCAGCAGCACCACCGCCATCAGGCCCAGCGCATAGGCGGCGGTCGCGCGTAGCCGGCCCGAGATCACGCACGTCAGGCCGGCCAAGAACACGGCGCACGCGACGAGAGCAGGCCACGGACCCGGCAGCAGCGGCGCGGACAGCACCAGGCCGGTGCCCACCGCCACGACGCCGAAGATGACGGCCAGCGTCCCGCTCCGCCTGTGCGCACCGCCCACGAACAAGGCGGTGACCAGCAGGTAGAACACCATCTCGTACGACAGGGTCCACATCGGGTCGGCCAGGCCGCCGGTGTGGACGACGTCCAGCAGCATGGTGACGTGCGCGGCCACCGCCGACGGATGGCGTGGCACCTCCTGGCGCACCGGCAGCCAGATCGCCATCAGCAGGACAAGACCAATGACCAGCAGGTACAGCGGATAAAGGCGGAATATCCGGCTGATCCAGAACGCCTGCACGTCTCCTCTGTGCTCCAGCGACGCCGGAATGATGTACCCGCTGACCAGGAAGAACACGAGCACGCCGTACATGCCGAGGTTGAACCAGTACGGCCGCAACTGCGGCAGGAGCCAGGGCAGCATGTGCTCGGCCACCACCGCGAGCGCCCCGACGCCCCTGAGGGCGTCCAGCCACGCCAACCGCGCGACCTGCGCATTCGGCGAGCCGACGGGCTGAGTGGTAATCACCCGCGCTAACTTACCTGCCTCGCGGACTTCACACCCTTGTGTACGGCTTTCGCAGCCGACGAATCCCCCGGCCGGCCCCTTTCGAGCAGGGCCCATTGGTCGCGCCAGGCGCGTCACCCGCCATCCCGCCTCGGACCCGGCCGTGGTCGAGGCTGAGCTGGCGGAGCAGGCATGTCGGCGAGACCCGCCTCGTACCTGGCGGAGCTATTCCCACTCGATGGTGCCGGGGGGCTTGCTGGTGACGTCGATGACGACACGGTTGATCTCGCGGACCTCGTTGGTGATCCTGGTCGAGATGCGGGCGAGCACGTCGTACGGCACGCGCGCCCAGTCGGCGGTCATCGCGTCCTCGGAGGTGACGGGCCGGAGCACGACCGGGTGGCCGTAGGTGCGGCCGTCGCCCTGCACGCCCACGGAGCGGACGTCGGCGAGAAGCACGACCGGGCACTGCCAGATATCCCGGTCCAGCCCGGCGCGGGACAGCTCCTCCCGGGCGATGGCGTCGGCCTCGCGGAGCAGATCGAGCCGCTCGCGGGTCACCTCGCCGATGATCCGGATGCCCAGTCCCGGGCCGGGGAACGGCTGCCGCCACACCATCGCCGCGGGCAGGCCGAGCTCCTCACCGGCTCGCCGTACCTCGTCCTTGAACAGCGTCCGCAACGGCTCGACCAGCTCGAACTTCAGGTCGTCGGGAAGGCCGCCCACGTTGTGGTGGGACTTGATGTTGGCCGTGCCGGTGCCGCCGCCGGACTCGACGACGTCGGGATAGAGCGTGCCCTGGACGAGGAAGTCGGCCGGGCCGTCGGCGAGGATCGCGCGCTGCTCGTCCTCGAAGACCCGGATGAACTCCCGCCCGATGATCTTGCGCTTCTCCTCGGGGTCGGTGACCCCGGACAGCGCCTTGAGGAACCGCTCCGCCGCGTCGACCACCCGCAGCTTCACCCCGGTGACGGCGACGAAATCGCGCTCGACCTGCTCGGCCTCACCCTTTCGCAGCAGTCCGTGGTCAACGAAGACGCAGGTGAGGCGGTCGCCGACGGCACGCTGCACGATCGCGGCGGCCACCGCGGAGTCAACGCCGCCGGAGAGCGCGCAGATCGCCCGGCCTTCGGAGCCGAGCTGCTCCCGCACCGCGGCCACGGCGTCCTCGACGATGTTGAGCATCGTCCACGAGGGACGGCATCCGGCCGCGTCGAGGAAGTGCTTGAGGACCGCCTGGCCGTGCTCGGAGTGGAGCACCTCGGGGTGGAATTGCACGCCGTAGAGGCCACGTGAGGTGCTTTCGAAGCCCGCCACGGGTGTGTCGGCGGTGGAGGCCGTCACGACGAACCCGTCGGGCGCGGCCACGACCGAGTCGCCGTGGGACATCCACACCTGCTGGGCGGCGGGAAGACCGGCGAAGAGCATGCCCTCGCGCAGCACGGTCAGCGCGGTGCCGCCGAACTCCGCGGCGCCCGTCTTGGCCACCCGGCCGCCGAGCGTCTGCGCCATCACCTGGAAGCCGTAGCAGATGCCGAACGTCGGCACCCGGGTCTCGAACAGGCCCTCGGGGGCGGCCGGCGCTCCCTCGGCGTACACCGAAGACGGACCACCGGACAGGATGATGGCCTTGGGGTTCTTGGCCAGCATCTCCGACACCGGCATCGTCGAAGGGACGATCTCGGAGTAGACGTGGCACTCACGCACCCGGCGCGCGATCAGCTGGGCATACTGCGCGCCGAAGTCGACGACAAGGACAGTGTCGAACTCAGACACCGGAAAAACCCCCAAAGGCAGCAAGCGGTAGGGCCAGTCTATCGGCGCCCTCCACCCACCGCCCCCGCCCGTCCCTCGGGCACACCGCGCGGTCCCCACGCCGCGGAACACGTCGGGGGGATCCCAGGACCCGCCCTACTTGAGGCGGAGGTTCTTCATGGTCTTGAGCAGCCCGGCCAGGGCGTCGGCGTACTTGTCGTACGGCATGCCGAAAGAGGGTTCGAAGCCGAGCCACGAGGCCTGGCTGGCGACGGTCTGGACCTCGGTGTACTTGAGCAGGCCCTCGGCGCCGTGGCGGCGGCCGAGGCCGGAGGCCTTCATGCCGCCCATCGGGGCGTCGTAGGAGGCGTAGGCGGAGCCGTACCCCTCGTTGATGTTGACCGTGCCGGCCTTGATCCGGGACGCGAGCGCCCGCCCCTTGGCCAGGTCACGCGTCCACACCGAGGCGTTCAGCCCGTAGACGGTGTCGTTGGCCTTCGCCACGACCTCGTCGAGATCGCGGAAGCGGTAGATCGACACGACCGGGCCGAAGGTCTCGTTCCGGCAGAGGTCCATGTCGTCGGTGACGCCCTCCAGGACCGTCGGCTCGTAGAAGAGCGGGCCGAGATCAGGGCGAGGTCTGCCACCGGTGAGCACTTTGGCGCCCTTCTGGACCGCCTCGTCGACGTGCGCGGACACGGCGTCCAGCTGCCGTTGCGAGGTGAGGGAGCCCATCTGGACGCTCCAGTCCAGGCCGGGGCCGAGCTTCATGTTCTCCACGGCGCGGACGAACGCGCGGCCGAAGGCGTCGGCGATCGACTCCTGCACGTAGAGCCGCTCGATGGAGATGCACAGCTGGCCGGCGTTGGTGAAGCAGGCACGGATGGCGCCCTGGGCGGCCACCTCCAGGTCTGCGTCGTCGAGCACGACCATCGGATTCTTGCCGCCGAGTTCGAGCGAGCAGCCGATGAGCCGCTTGGCGGCCTCTTCGGCGATCTTCCGGCCGCCACGGGTGGAGCCGGTGAA
Organism: Microtetraspora sp.; assembly: GCA_044868295.1. GTDB lineage: Bacteria > Actinomycetota > Actinomycetes > Streptosporangiales > Streptosporangiaceae > JBIOWF01. Next base: position 13,506 of record JBIOWF010000169.1, read on the forward strand.
CGCGACGTAGTCGGCGCCGTCGATCAGGGGGTCACCGATCTCCGCGGGGTCGCCGAGCACGACCTGCCAGACCTCGCGCGGCATGCCCAGCTCCACGAGCAGGTCGATCGTCCACAGCGTGGACAGCGCGGTCTGGGTGTCCGGCTTGTGGACCACGGTGTTGCCCGCGATCAGCGCCGGGACCACATCGGTCACGCCCAGCGACAGCGGGTAGTTCCACGGGCTGATCAGCGCGACGGTGCCCTTGGGCTGGCGCAGCTCGATCGTCCGGGTGGCGACCGGGAAGATGCCCTTGCGCCGCTTGGGCGCCAGCAGCCCCGGCGCCCGCCGCACGAAGTGGAGCGTGCAGCCCGCCACGTCGAGGACCTCCTCGAACGCGTGCCGTCTGGCCTTGCCCGTCTCCAGCTGGACGATGTCGAGGATCTCCGCGCGGCGGTCGAGGATCGCGTCGTGCAACCGCAGGAACGGCTCGATCCGCTCGCGGACCGGGAGCGCGGCCCACGCGTCCTGTGCCGCCCTCGCCTTCGCGTACGCCGTACGGACGTCCTGGGCGGTGGAGACGGGCAGGTCGGCGAGGGGCTCGCCGGTGAACGGCACAGTGATCGTCTTGGTCTTGCCCTCGGAGGTCACCTGCTTGACGATGCGCTCGATCGTCGCGGGATCAATGCCAGACATAGCGGAAGAATATTCGGGAGATACTCGCATGGCTACTCGTCGGTAAGACAACCATCGGGTCAAGAGCCTTCCACGTTCTCTTTGCCAGACGCCAGAATTCATATATGCCAGAAATCGCGTGCTCCCCAAGGCCATCCCATGCCGGACTCTGAGATCGCCGCGCTGCGGCCGGGAGACCCGGCACGCCTGGGTGTCTACGACGTCCAGGGACGGCTGGGAGAAGGCGGCCAGGGTGTCGTCTATCTCGCCACCGGGCCGTCGGGCGAGCAGGTCGCGATCAAGTGGCTGCGCCCCGACCTCGTCGGGGACCCGATGATGAAGGAGCGCTTCCTCCGCGAGGTCGCCGCCGCCAAGCGGGTCGCCGCGTTCTGCACCGCCCAGGTCATCGAGAGCGGCGTGGAGGCCGAGCGGCCTTACATGATCAGCGAGTACATCGACGGGCCGTCCCTCCAGCAGCGTGTGATCGCCTCCGGCCCGATCAGCGGCCCCGCCCTGCACCGCCTCGCGGTCGGTACGGCCACCGCCCTCGCGGCCATCCACCAGGCGGGAGTCGTCCACCGCGACCTGAAGCCGGCCAACGTCATCATGGGGCCCGACGGCCCCCGAGTGATCGACTTCGGCATCGCGCGGGCCCTGGACTCCTCCGCGACCATGACATCCCGGCCGGTGGGCACGCCCGCCTACATGGCACCGGAGCAGATCATGGGCCAGCAGGTCGGCCCGCCCGCCGACCTGTTCGCCTGGGCCTGCACGATCATCTACGCCACGACCGGCAGCAGCCCCTTCGGGAGCGACACGCTCCCCGCGGTCATCAACCGGATCCTCAACTCGACGCCCAGCCTGGGCGACCTGGAGGGGCCGCTGCGCGACGTGGTGACGTCGTGCCTGGCCAAGGATCCCCAGGTGCGGCCGACCGCCGAGCGCGTGCTGCTCCGCCTGCTGCAGCAATCGGCTCCGGATCCGACGACCATCCTGGAGGAGGCGGCCGCGGCGGCCGCGGGTCCCCCCGTGCCGCCACCGGCCTGGGCCGCTCCCCCGGCGCATTACACGCCACCGACGCTCCCCTACCAGGCGCCCTCCGACCCGCGCGCGCACCAACAGGCACCCTCCGACCCCCGCGCCCACCAGCAGGCCCCGCCGCCGGACCCCCGAGCTGCCGCGCACGGCGGCCCCTACGGGCCCCAGTCCGACCCGCGGGCCCACCAGCAGGCGCCCTCCGACCCGCGCGCGGCCGCGCAGGGCGGCCCACACTCCTACCCGGGACGCCGGCCAGACCCCCGCGCCCACCAGCAGGCCCCGCCATCGGACCCCCGCGCCGCCGTGCCGTACCCTTATCCGGGGGCGTGGCCGGGTGCCGGATCACCCGGCGGCCCCGCCCGGCCGTACCCGGCGACGCTGCCGGGCCAGTACCCACCGCCACCGGGCCTTCCCCCGCACGTCCTCAATCCGGGGGCGACCCAGCCGGCTCCGAGGCCGAAGCGGTTCGGGCTCGTCGCAGCGTCGGTCGGCGTCGCGGTGGTCGTCGTGGTCGTCGTCGCCGCCGTCGCCCTGCGGAACAACACCACGATCACCGGCGCCGGAGGAACCTCGTCACCGACGCCCAGCGAGACGTCGTCGAGCCCCGAGCCGAGCCCGTCCGACTCCCCCTACCCCTCGCCGGCTCCGACCCCCGGGGCGACCGGTGTGCCGACGGGCGACCTCACCGAGACCAAGCTCCCCGGCATCTCGGCCACGATCTACGAGAATCCGGCCGACCCCGTGCGGCTGACCTACTACGAGGTCGAGGACAAGGCCAAGAACCTCTGGATCAACTACCCGCGCTCGGAGAGCGACGGCCGGTTCAAGAAAACCGTGAAGTACTGGCAGCAGACGATCTCTCCGGACGGCACCCTCGCCGCGGGTCGGACCAAGAACTACACGAGTGACGACTATCACGGCGTCGACATCATCAACCGGGCCACCGGCGGCGTGACCACCGTCAAGACCGTGAAGCGCCCGCTCACCTACGAGTACGGCGAGTGGACGAAGGACAGCAAGCGCGTGCTCCTCAGCATCCGGAACCCCGGCGGCTCGACCTGGACCACCAAGGGCTTCATCGTCGTCGACGTCGCCTCGGGGACCGCAAGCGTGAAGCGGATCAACGATTCCTCGATCAAGGAAGGCCGGTTCTACTGGAGCGGCGACGGGACCATGGTCGCCACGTACTACAAGAACGGCACGACCAAGGGAATCCGTTTCTACGACCTCGACGGCAACGTCGTGAGCACCCTGAGCAACGTCGGCGAGCCGTACAACACGTCGTCCGGGCTGTTCTCCCCGTCCGGCGACTCGATCGTGACCAAGTGCGTGGACGACGGGGCCAAGACCTGCGTCTGGAGCGCGTCGAGCGGCATCGAGACGATCCGCTTCAGCTCCGACTGCACCAAGGTCCTCGGCTGGTGGGACGAACAGCACCTGTTCTGCTGGGCCGGCGCCGTCTCGGGCAAGACCCCCGTGGTCGTGGTCGACCTGCGCGGCACTCACGTGCGCACGCTCCTCGAAACCACCCAGTCGGAGGATCTGGGGCCGTACTACTCCCGCAGGGCGGTCGGCACTGGCTGACCTACCGGCGTCCCAGGCGGCCTCCCTGATCTCCCCGGCCTCCCGGGTGACCCTCGCTGATCTCGCGGGTCTCCCGGGTGACCCTCGCTGATCTCGCGGGTCTCCCGGGTCCGCCGGGTGGCCCTCGCCGATCTCCGGGGGTCTCGAACCGGAGCAGATCGTGATCCGTCCTAAGGGCATGAGGACTTCGATCCGTACGGCAGGCGCCCTCGTGCTGGCCGGCCTGCTCGCCACGGCATGCTCCGGAAACACGATCATCGACTACGAGCCGACCGGCGAATTGACCGACAAGTACCGGCTGGTCTCCTACTCCAGCTGTGACGACATGCTGGCCGGGTTGCGGCAGGCGACCGCGAAGAACGTGACCCCGTGGGGACTCGGCCCCAACTACAGGATGGCTTTCGCGGAGGACGCGACGGCGAGCGCCAAGCAACAGGCGACACCCGACCACTCCACCACCAATGTCCACGAGGCAGGCGTCGACGAGCCGGACCTGGTCAAGACGGACGGCAAGCGAGTGATCACCGTCAACCAGGGCGTGCTGCGTGTGGTCGACGCCACCACCAGGAAGGTCACCGGAACGCTCCGGCTCGTCCCGAAGGACCAGAGCTGGGCGCCGGCCGACCTGCTCGTCTCCGGGGATCGCGCGCTGGTGCTGTTCCAGGGCGGCGGGATCGTGCCGTTCGGCGCGGTGGCCAAGACGCGGCCCGGACTCGACGGCCCGAGGTACCTGCTGATCGACCTCTCCGGCGAGCCGAAGGTCCTCGGTTCGCTGACCGCCCACGGCGCGCACGTCGACGCCCGCCAGGTCGGGTCGACGGTACGGATCGTCATCCGCTCCGTGCCGGAGATCGCCTTCCCCGAGCAGCGGCCGGGCGCGAAAGAGTCCGAGATGAAGCGGCGCAACCGCGAAACGGTCATGGGAGCGCCCATCGACGCCTGGCTGCCCCGGTTCGAGATCGAGTCGGGCGGCGCCGGCCGTACCGAGAAGGTGCCGTGCGACCAGGTCAGCCACCCGGCCGAGTACACCGGCACGTCGATGCTGACGGTGCACACCATCGACCTGGCGGGCTCCCTCGGCGCCGTCGATCCGATCAGCGTCGCGGCCGACGGCGACACCGTGTACGGCACGCGGAACAGCCTCTACGTGACCAGCAACCCCCAGTGGTGGTTCCCGATGCCGATCGACGTGATGCCTGAGGACGACGTGATGCCTGAGGACGACGTGATCCCTGAGGACACGGTGAAGCCGAGCAACGACCCCGACATGCCGACGGAGATCCCCGACCCGTCCGATACGGCCGCCGCCGCCCCCACACCCGAACCGAGCACCTCATCGGCCGAAGTCGCCCCGAAAGTCGAACCGAGCACCGCGCCCGCCGAGCCTGTCAGCCCGACGCCGGAGCCGACTCCCACCGCGCCTCCTGAGCAGACGGAGGTGCACCGCTTCGACATCACCGGCGCGGGCGCGCCGCGATACGTCAGCTCGGGCGCCGTCCCCGGACGGCTGCTGAACCAGTACTCCCTGTCGGAGTACGAGGGCAACCTGCGGGTCACCACCACGTCCAACGCCGAGGTGTTCAACGGCACCCAAGGCAGGAGCGAGAGCGGCGTCTACGTGCTCAACGCCGCCACGCTCTCCCAGGTGGGCTCGGTCACCGGGCTGGGAAAGGGTGAGCGGATCTATTCGGTGCGCTTCATCGGCGAGCTCGGTTACGTCGTGACCTTCCGCCAGGTGGATCCGCTGTACGCGCTCGACCTGAGGGATCCCGCGGCGCCCAAGGTCACCGGCGAGCTGAAGATCACTGGCTTCTCGGCCTACCTGCATCCGGGTGGCGATGGACGCCTGATCGGCGTCGGCCAGGAGGCCAGCGGGCAGGGCCGGACGCTCGGCACGCAGATCTCGCTGTTCGACGTCAACGACCCCGCCGATCCCAGGATCCTCACTCGCTTCCATCAGAAGGACTCCGGTTCGGAGGCCGAGTGGGATCCCCACGCGTTCCTGTACTGGCCGAAGTCGGGCCTGGCGATGCTTCCGCTCACGAGCTGGACCGGTGACGGGAAGGACGGCGGCTCCGCGCTGGTGCTCCACGTGTCCGACAGCGGCATCACCAAAGTGGGCGTGATCACGCATCCGAAGGCCACGCGGCAGGGCGGCTTCGCCCCCGCCGACCCCGGCATCCGGCGCTGCCTCGTCATCGGCGACAGCGTCTGGACGGTCTCCGACCTCGGCCTCAAGGTGAGCGACGCGAGCACCCTGACCGACCAGGCCTGGATGCCCTTCGCCTGACACGACGCGGGACCGGATCCTGATATCGGCCGACCGTTATTCGCAGGTCGTTGCCGAGAAGTCATTCGGAGAACCCGGAGATCAAACCTGGCGTTAAGCTGAGAGCCTCCAGGCTTCCCCTGACAAGAAAATCAGCGATGCCACTCCGTATGTACCGGCCACTGCTCGACCAGCTGAGCCACCCCGTAGCGTCATCGCGTGCCCTGCTTGTTCAGGATGCGGCGGAGGTGTGGAGCAAGCCCGGCTTCGAAACCTTCCTGGCGCTTCCGCGGCTGAGCTTCGAACCGTTCGACTATCAGGTCGCCGCTGCCAAGACGGTGCTGCGGCGTATGCGCGGTCGGGCCATCCTGGCCGACGAGGTCGGCCTGGGCAAAACCATCGAGGCCGGGCTTGTGCTGTCGGAGCTGCGCGCCCGCGGCCTCGCCACCCGTTCCCTGGTCGTCACCCCCACCGGGCTGGTCGGCCAGTGGTGTGAGGAGCTCGGCCGCAAGTTCGGCCTGCCTACCACGGTGGCGAGCGGCAAAGGCTGGGAGGGCGATGGAGCCATCGTGGTGGCCTCGCTGGCCGGCGGCCGACGCGATCCGCTGCGTGCCAAGCTCACCGCCGAACCGTGGGACATCGTGATCATCGATGAGGCGCATCGGGTGCGCGGCACACGCAGCGCCTCCGGCAAACTGGCCCGCGAGCTGCGCGGCCGGTACTACCTGCTACTCACCGCCACTCCGGTGGAGAACAAGCTGCAGGACCTCTACGAGCTGGTCAGCATCGTCTCGCCCGGCCTGCTCGGCACGACCGCTCAGTTCAGGGCACGGCACGGCAGTGGTGCGGACACCCCGCGCAACCCGGTCGAGCTGCGTGCCCGCACCCGCGAGGTGATGGTACGGCACCGCCGCAGCGAGGTCTCGGTTCTGCTGCCACAGCGGCTGGCCGAGACCGTGCTCGTCACGCCCACGGAAGAGGAGACGGCCTTCTACTCCGCGCTGCTCCGGCGGATCCGCGCCGAAGCCCTCGCCGCCTCGCAAAGCCACCGATTCACGCTGCGCGGCCTCGCCAAGCTGGCCGGTTCCAGCCCAGCGGCGGTCGCCCCCACCCTGACAAAGATCGGCTGGGATGACCTGGCCGCTGCCGCGCAGGCCGTACAGACGCATGAGAAGGCGGTCGAGCTGCTCCGTCGGCTGAAACCATTCGTGGCACGGGACGAAAAGGTCCTGGTGTTCACCGCCTACCGGCAGACCCTGGACAGCCTGGCCCACGCCCTGGACAGGGAGGGCATCCCCGCCGCCGTCTACCATGGCAGCCTGTCCCGCCACGACAAGGACAAGGCCGTCGCCTCCTTCCGCGACGCGGTGCCGGTGATGTTGTCCACCGAGTCTGCGGGCGAAGGCCGCAACCTGCAGTTCTGTCACGTGATGGTCAACATGGACCTGCCGTGGAACCCGATGCAGATCGAGCAGCGGCTAGGCCGGTTGCACCGGGTCGGCCAGACCCACGACGTGCTGCTGACCAACCTGGTCGCCCGCGGCACCATCGAGCAGCGCATCCTGCACGTCCTGGAGAAGAAGATCAACCTGTTCGAGCTGGTCGTCGGCGAGCTTGACATGATCCTCGGCCGGGTCGACGACGATTTCGACTTCGAGGCGTCGGTCTTCGACGCGCTCATCGCGGCCGACGACGACGAGGAGTTCGGCGCCCGGCTGGAGTCGCTGGGCGACGATCTGGCCCGGGCCCGCACCGATTACCTGGCCGGCCGGGGCGCCATCGACGCCCTGGTCGGCGACGACTGAGGAAACCATGGATCCGGCACTGCATTTCTGGCTACGCTACGTCGAGACCGAAGGTGGGCTGGCCGAGCCCGTGACGGACGGCAATCTGGTCCTGCTGTCGCCCGCGCTGGCCCAGGAGTTCGACCTCCCCAGCGAGCTCACCGTAACCTCCGACCCGGACGCGGCCCGCGAGGATGGCCTGACGTTCATGGCCACCGGCCATCCGGCGCCCGGCCGGGCCGCCGACCTGGTGCTTGGCCGCGGCGACGCGGGCATCCTGGCGCTCACCCCGCCGGCGTCCATCCCGCCCAGCGCCGACGTGCTGCTGGCCAAGGCCCGTGACCAGTTCCCTGTCGACCACGGCCGGATCGACCCGGCCGGCTCCCCTGCGGCGACGGTACGGCCGGTGCTCAGGGTAGGCGTACTGATCACCTATGCGGTGTCGGCCGAGGACCACTTCCAGGAGCGGACGGAGTGCTGGCTGGACATCCGATCCCGGCTGCCGCTTCCGGACGAGTGGGTGTCCAAGCTGCTGCGGCTCGCCCCCACCCAGTCACGCGTCGGCCTGCCGCCTGGTGTGGAGGAGGCGCTCGCCGAGGCCCACCAGAGCATCGAGTCCGCCGCGCTGGCCAGGCGCGGCACGCTCACCGGCCAGTCCCAGACGGCGTACGAGCAGGAGGTGCAGCGGGCCCGCGCCTACTACGACGATCAGATCGCCTCGATCGAGAGCCGGCAGCGCGGCGCCGAGGAGGAACGGGCGGCGCTGCTCGCCGCGCGGCTCACCGCGACCCGTGAGGAACGGGCCCGCCGGGTAGAGGAGATCGCCGAGAAGTATCGCGCGCACCACGAGATTCGCCCGTTTCGGCTGCACGTCGTGCAGGTGCCCGCGATCCGCTTCCCAGTCGACGTGCTGCGTGGCTCGCGCCGCTATCCGCTGGTGCTCGACTACCTGACCCCGATCGGCGCGTTCACCGCTCTGCGCTGCCCGAGCTGTGGAAAGACCGAGCCGCTGGTCGCCGCGAAGACCAAGCTCGGCTGCGAGGCCTGCCTGGCCAAACCCGCGGACCCCACGCCTCCGCCCGTTCCCGTCAAGCCCCCCTCCGCGGCCACGACGGAAACACCAAAGCCCGCACCGACGAAACCCCGTGCGCCGATCGCGGCCAAGAGCACGCCTACGGACGGGCCCGCCGCACAGCAGCGGGCGCTCCCGCCAAAGGCGAAGACGCAGGCCGTGGCCAAGGCGGGCGAGAAACTCGCCCGGGATTTCTGGAACGCGGCGGCCAGGGGCGACCTCGCCCTGGGCAGGCTGCTCATGCCGGACTCTCCCGCCACGACCGTGTTCCGGCTGTACGGCGCGGGCGGCGCTCAGACGCTCCTCGGCCTGCCGGGCCGTCCCATCAGCCACACCGCGAAATCCTGCCACTCCCATCCCGAGCAGCCCGAGGCGGTGAGCGGCCAGGTCCGGGCGGGCGACTACCTGTACAGCTACCAGATCACCTGGCGATTCGACGGACCCACCGCCCTGGCCGAAGAGCTGCTGCCGAATATCAAGGAGCCCGGTCAGAGATTCCACCCACGCTGGGTGGTCATTAAGGGTCTGGGCCGCCACACCAGGAACTCGCCGCCGCCTCGTGGCCTGGACCAGGTGGAACGACTCATCTGGAAATACTCACTGCCCTACTGCGGGCTGCCGCTGGTGCTGCGGATGCTCACCGCCTGGGGTCGTATTCCCGACCAGGCCGCCATGCTCGACGCGCACCATCCGAAGGCCGTCGCCGCCGCCATCGACCGCATGGTCGGCTATCGCGCCGGAGATCGCGGCATCTACGGGGAGGTCGCCGCGCTCTATAACGTCGCCGAGGCCGCCGTCCGAGCCGCGGACAAGCCCTTGGCCCGCCACCTCAAACTCTCCCCAACCCAGCTCTGGTAAGCCCACTTCACCGTGCTCACTTCCCAGGAGCTCTTCATCGGCAGGGACATCAATGGGGGTCGGGGGTGAAGACCGGGACGATCTCGGGGGCGCCCATCCTGATGGCGTCCGCCTCCTGATCGGTGTCCTGCTCCTGGGAGGCCCGCTCCGCCTCGACGCGCTTGGTGAAGTATTCCACCTCGCGTTTGACCTGCTCGGCGTCCCAGCCGAGCGGTCCGGCCATCAGCTCGGCGGCCTCCTGGGCGACCGCGAGGCCGCGGTGGAAGGTCTCGATGGAGATGTGGGTGCGCCGGGTCAACGCGTCGTTGAGGTGCCGGGCGCCCTCGTGGGTGGCGGCGTAGACGATCTCGGCCCGCAGGTAGTCGTCCGCGCCGGACAGCGGCCGCGCGAGCGAGGGGTCCTCCTCGATGAGCACCAGCACCTCGTCGATCATGGAGCCATAACGCTGGAGCAGGTGCTCGATCCGGGCCACGTGCAGGCCGGATGACTGGGCGAGCCGGTGCCGGGAGTTCCAGAGCGCCTGGTACCCCTCCGCTCCGGCGAGGGGCACCCGATCGGTGCAGGAGGGCGGGACACGCTGGTCCAAGCCGTGGGCGACCGCGTCCACCGCGTCACCGGCCATGACCCGATAGGTCGTGAACTTTCCACCGGCGATCATGACCAGCCCCGGCACCGGGTGCGCCACCACGTGCTCGCGGGAGAGCTTGGACGTCTGCTCCGACTCCCCCCGCAGCAGCGGCCGCAGCCCTGCGTAGACGCCCTCGACGTCGTCCCTGGTCAACGGCACGGACAGGACGGCATTGACATGATCGAGCACGTAGTCGATGTCCACCCGCGAGGCGGCCGGGTGGGCCCGGCCGAGCGTCCACTCCGTGTCCGTGGTCCCGATGATCCAGTGCCGACCCCACGGGATCACGAAAAGGACCGATTTCTCGGTACGCAGGATGATCCCGGTGAGCGAGTGGATCCGGTCCCTGGGCACCAGGAGGTGGATGCCCTTGGACGCCTTGACGTGGATCTGGCCACGCCCGCCGACCAGCTCCTGGATGTCGTCGGTCCAGACTCCGGTGGCGTTGACCACCTGCCGGGCGCGCACGTCCAGCTCGGCCCCGGTCTCCAGGTCACGCACCCGGACACCGGTGACACGCTCCCCCTCCCGGAGAAAGCCGATCACCTGCGCGCGCGAGGCCACGTGCGCCCCGTAGGTGGCGGCCGTGCGCAGCATGGTCATCACGTAGCGGGCGTCGTCGACCTGGGCGTCCCAGTACTGCACGGCGCCGGTGAACGCCGACCGCTTCAACGCGGGCGCCAGCCGCAGCGCGCGCCTCCTCGACAGGTGCCGGTGGCCGGGGACGCCGCGTGTGAACCCGAAGGAGAAGCCCAGTGTGTCGTAGAGCACCAGCCCCGCCCCGACGTAGGGCCGTTCCCAGCCGGGGTGGGTCAGCGGGAACAGGAAGGGAACCGGCCGGACGAGGTGGGGCGCGATTCGCTGGAGCAGCAGCGCCCGCTCCTGCAACGCTTCGCGGACCAGGTCGAAGTTGAGCTGCTCCAGGTAGCGCAGGCCTCCGTGGATCAGCTTCGACGATCGCGACGAGGTGCCCGAGGCGAAGTCCCGTGCCTCCACGAGGCCCGCCGAAAGTCCCCTGGTGACGGCGTCGAGCGCGACTCCCGCGCCCACCACGCCGCCGCCGACCACGACCACGTCCAGTTCCTGTGATTCCATCTGGGCCAGTGCGGCGAAACGCTCGGCCGGGCCGAGCCTTGCTGTGCCCATCCGCGCCGTCATGAGACTCCCTTACCCGTCGGTAGCCATCACCACATACTATCTTGGCACCAGATGGTTGATGATCTTCAAAATGGCCGCTGACGTGCGACAATCACGGAGGGCCACCCTCCCCGTGAATTCGGCCACAATCTCGGTGAAGGATAGGGGCATGAGCACCACTCTCTCCGACGCCCGCATCGTCACGCCTGACGGAGTGCACGACGGCTGGCTCACGATCGAGGACGGCCGGATAACCCACATCGGGCGCGGTCCGGCGCCCGGCGACGGCCAGAGCCTGCGCGGTCGCACGGTCGTTCCCGGCTTCGTCGACATCCACACCCATGGCGGGGCCGGAGGGTCCTACCCCGACGGCGATCCGGAGACGGCCCGCGAGATCGCGGACTTCCACCTCGGCCGGGGCACCACGACGACCATCGCCAGCCTGGTCACCGCGACTCCCGACGACCTCGCCCGGGCCGCGTCCGCCCTCGCCGACCTGTGCGAGCAGGGCATCCTCGCCGGCATCCACTTCGAGGGGCCCTACATCGCGAGGAGTCGCTGCGGAGCGCACAACCCGGCACTGCTGCGCCGGCCGGACCGGGACGAGTTCCGCGCTCTGGTCAAGGCCGGGCGCGGCCACGTGCGCATGCTGACCATCGCGGCCGAGCTGCCCACCGCGCTCGACGTCATCAGGGACGCCGTGGCCGAGAACGTGATCGCCGCCCTCGGGCACAGCGACGCCACCTACGAGCAGACGATCGCGGGCATCGAGGCGGGGGGAAGCGTCGCCACCCACCTCTACAACGCGATGCCGCCGCTGAACCACCGCGACCCCGGCCCGATCGCCGCGTTGCTCCAGGACGAGCGGGTCACCGTCGAGCTCATCAACGACGGCGTCCACGTCCACCCGGCGATGCTGCGGCTGGCCATGCACGAGGCGGGCGCGAGCCGTACCGCACTGATAACCGACGCCATGGCGGCGACCGGCATGGGCGACGGGCGGTATCCGCTCGGCCCGATGACGGTCGACGTCGAGGACGGCGTGGCCAGGCTCACGGAGGGCGGCTCGATCGCGGGCAGCACGCTCACCATGGATGTGGCGTTCAAACGCACGGTCGAGCAGGTCGGGCTCTCGCTGGTGGACACGGCCCGGATGGCCTCGCTGACCCCCGCCCGAGCGCTCGGCCAGGGCGACGAGATCGGCTCGATCACCATCGGCAAGCGCGCCGACCTGGTCGTTCTCGACGACGCCCTCGAAGTCCAGGGCGTGATGAAGCAGGGTGTCTGGGTCCGTCAGGCCTGACGCC
>JBIOWF010000170.1:0-19441 GCA_044868295.1 Microtetraspora sp.
GTTGGATCGACCGTAACCGGGGCACAAGCTGGATCTCAGCCGACGGCAAGAAGGACAGCTGGTCGAAAGTCGATTCGCTGAGGCCCCTTCCCCATCCGGGCGGCGGGACGATCCCGAAGGAGAACAACATTCCGGGATACTCCGGCTGGTATCAGAACCAGGGAAAATGCGTGAGACAGCCGAATCTCGACTATGACACTTACACATCACTGAAGGAGCTCCCCGACGACGCTGCGGGAATGCGTGCCTTCCTCGAGAGATGGCACCCGGCTGACGATCCCGACAGCGATGCCTGGTCCAACCTCCTGCACCTGCTTGGGTCGCCCGGCGATCGCTCTCTGGGGCCTGACTACGCACCGGGACCCCAGCGTGTCGCGCTCTTGCGAGCCGCCGCGACGCTCCCCGATGTCATCGTGACCGAGAGCGTCACCGATTTGGCCGGGCGAAAGGGGATCGGCATCGGCAAGGTGGACGACGGCGTTCGCCGCGACATCATCTTCGACCCGACCACGTACGAATTGCTCGGCACGCAGGACATCGTGGTGGATGCCAACTACGACGAGCCAATCCTCAGCTCTTATGCCGAATTGGAGGTGTCAGTGGTCGACAAGGCCCCTGAGATCCCCGCGAGAAAGGCATTGTCCTCCACAGACTGCAGCTGACTCGTCGCCCGCGCCGACCGCCACACGACGCCCCGCTGAGGGTGACCGTGGGGCGGACGGGGCGGGCCTCACCCGCGTTATGCGCATTGATTGAGCATGGCCTGCTTGTCGTCGGTGGTCACCGGGAGGTCGTACTTCAGGGCCACCTGGGCGAACCGGACCGCGTACGCGCAACGGATCTTCTTGGCCGGGGGGAGCCAGGAGGCGGGGCCGGAGTCGCCCTTGGCGGAGTTCGTCCGGCCGTCGACGGGGAGCAGGTTGAGCGGGTCGTTGGCGATCTGCTTGCGTTTGGCGTCGGTCCACCGGGACGCGCCCATCTGCCAGTCGTAGGAGAGCGGCATGACGTGGTCGATCTGTACCTCGGACGCGTTCTCCTTGCGCCATTCGATCGTCGTGCCGGTGTACGGGTCGTACAGGGTCATGGAGACGAGGACGCAGTCCGATCCGGAGCGGTACTTGAGCTTCTCGCCGTCCCGGGCCAGCAGGTCGTTGCGGGTGTCGCAGCCGTTGCGCGCGAGCGGGATGCCGTCGGCGTTGTCCGCCCACGCGTAGCCGAACTCGTCCCGGTCGTAGCCGGTCTTCGGGCCGCGCCCCTTGGTGGGCACCGACTCGATCAGCTTGCGCCCCTTGGCCAGATCCTTGTCGGACGTGAGCGGCGCAAGCCCGGGTTTGGTCCCGTCAGGGTTGTCGAAGGGGCTGGTACCCCGCCCATCCCCCGTGGAGTTGCTGGAGCCGCTGCCCGACTGCCCGAGGTCCTGCGCCTCCAACGGCCCGCATCCGGCCAGTACGGCTACCGCCACCGAAAAGCCGACGATCGCCCGTAACCCACGCCCGCCCACCGCCACCCCCAGGTCAAGAAATTGCCAAACCTAGGTATAGCAAATGCCCCCGAAGTGACCACAAATGCAATCTACGGGCAAAGCGTGACCATGAAGTTGCAGTCGAGTGGTCTACGGGCGCCTCAGCTCTGGATCCAGGCCTGCCAGACGATCTTGTTGGCCTCGACCCACTTCTGCGCCGCCGCCTGTGGGGACATCTTGTTGACGGCGATGTCGTAGGCCACCGAGTTCTGGTCGTCGTTGGTCCAGACGAAGTTCTTCACCAGGTCGTACGCCTTGCCGCCGGTGGTCGCGAACTTCTTGCTGACGATCTTGTCCAGGAGGTACGGAGGATAGTCACAAGCGACCTTCTTCGCGTCGGCGTCGCATCCGATCGCGTACGGCGGAAGGTTGATCTTGACCAGCTTGAGCTCGTAGAACAGGTACTGCGGCTCGTAGAAGTACAACAGCAGCGGCTTCTTCTCCGCGGTGGCCTTCTTCACCTGCGAGATCACCGCGGCCTCGCTGCCCGCGTAGACCACCTTGTAGGGCAGGTTGAGGTTCTTGATCAGAGCCGCGTCGTTGGTCAGGAAGGTGGGGTCGCTGCCCAGGAACTGCCCCAGCTCGCCGGTCTTGGCGGTCCTGAACAGACTCTGATACTTGGTCAGGTTCCTCCAGTCCGTGATGTCCGGATACTTGACGGCCATCCATTCGGGCACGTACCACCCGATGACACCCCTGTTGCCGGTCACCCCAGCGGAGACGGCGACCTTCTTCTCGTCGATGTACTCCTTCTTGAGCTCCGCATGCGCCCAGTTCTCCATGAGGACGTCGACGGTGTCGTTCGCGAAGCCCTTCCAGGAGTCCGGCCCGTTCTTCTCCAGAGTCTGGACCTTGTAACCGAGTTCGTGTTCGAGCAGATACTTGAGCACATAGGCGTTCGCCTCGAAGCCGACCCACGCGTTGATGGCCAGCCGTACCGTGCCGCCGGAGGACGCCGCGGTCGGCGTGGCCTCCTGTGCCGAGCTCCCGCCGCTACAGGCGGTCATGGTCAGCCCCAGTGCGAGCACTCCGGCAAGCAGACGGACCCTCATCATGTGACCTCATCGCGTCGGGGGGTGGACGAGCAGCGGGGGCGAGCCAGGCGACGGCCGACGTGGGACCGTGGCGAACTCAACCATCGGCAGAGTATTCCATAACAACATGCACAAATCGGCCGCGATCCTGTGGAGCGCGGCCGACAGCTTGTGCGGGTCCAGGCCTCAGAGGCCGTACTCCTTGGAGATGCGCTCGTGCCGCTCCTCCTCGACGCCCACTTCACGGGCCAGATCCAGCCAGCTGAGCGGGTGGACCCACTGCTCGGTGGCGTCGTCGAGCACCGCGTCCAGCTCGGTCGGCCGGACGGTGGGAGGCACCGCGATCCAGCCGAACACGCCCGGGAGTGGCTCACCGGTCCCGGGATGGGTGACCTGGTAGTTCTCGTCGCTGTACACCCACATCGGCCAGCCGCGCTCGGCGAGCAGCTCGTTGAACTCCGACCACTCGTGCTCCGAAGGGGCGGCCCCGTCGAAGAACCAGCTGGTGAAGCCACCCGGGCGGAGGATCGACACCCCGGCGAAGGGGATGACGAAGCTCTCCCGCTGCTCCGCGTCGTCCGGCACCGGCTCCAGCGGCCGCGGGTCGATGACGACGAGGTCACCCGCGTTGTATTCCATGCCGCGCGGCTGCGGGATCGCCAGCCGAGCCGTGGCCGGGCCGGTCCGCACCGCCAGCACCTCCCGCTGGCTGCCGTCGGGCGCGGGGAGGATGACCCGGACCAGATGCCATTCCTCGTCGATGGGGCCGTCACCGGCCTCGACCGGCATGCCCAGCTTGCCCGCTGCGGCGCGGACCGTCGCCCAGTCCTCGGCGGCGGTCGACAGGACGATCAACCGCCAGACGTCCTCCTCCTCGCCCTCCTCGGAGTCGAGGAGCGGACGCAGGATCTCGGCGCCCTTGGCGTTGTCGCCGAGCTGCTGTACGGCGCCCGCCCACAGACGGCGGCCCTCCACCGACGCCCCGGCCTCGACGGCCTTCTCGGCCTCGGCCGCGGTCTCCTCCCAGCGCTCGCGCGCCCGGTGCAGGCGGGCCAGCGCCAGGTGCGACTGGTTCTCCGGAAGGCGAGCCGCCAGCCGCTCCACGCGCTCGTCCTGCTCGGCCTCGACGAGCAGGCCCGTGAGGTAGGCGATGTCCTCTTCGTCGGCGGAAGACGGGTCGCCGTCCTCCGCGACCGTCTTCCAGTAGATGTCGGCGCCGATCGGGGCGTACCCCAGGAAGCCCAGGGTGGTGGTGTGCCGACGGGTGGCCTCCAGGTCCGTGCCGGACAGCGGCCAGAGCCATCCCACCCAGCGCTCCGGATCGGCCGTACGGCCGTCGGCGGCGTCGAAGTAGGCGACCAGCTCGTCCTGCGGGCCGGGCGGCGGGAGCTCGGGGGCCTTGTCCGCGGCGGCGCGCAGCTCCGCGATCCGCTCGGGCAGGCCCTCGGTGCTCTTGAGGTCGGCCAGCGTGGCCTCGGCGAGGTCGGCGAGCCGCCGGGCCTGCCAGATGCCCTGGCGGGCCACGGCCAGATGACCGCCCGTCAGCGCGAGCTCGAACCGGGCACGGTGCCCGCCCATGGTCTCGAAGTAGGTGATCCACTGGCGGAGGATGCGGCCCAGCTGCCACGTGTTGGCGATCGAGCCACCGGGGGCGAGCTTGCCGACGACCTGCGCCCACTCCACCCACTCCCGAGGGTGATCGCCGACCACGTCCAGGTCGGGAAGCGCCTCTACGGCCTCCTCGAGCCGCCCCAGAGCGGCGAGGATGTGGGACTGGAGCAGAATCTCACGGCGCCCCCTGGCGACCGGGTCGTCCGGCTTGAGGCCCCGTGCGGCCTCCAGCGCGGCGAGCGCGTCCTCGGCGCGGTCCGCGGCCAGCAGCGCGCGCGCCGACGCGGCGCCGAGCTCCCAGCCGGCCTCCCGGCCCGCCTCGCGCAGCCGTTCGACCGCCGCCTCCGCATAAGTGACGGCCTCGCCCGCCTGGCCCGCGTCGAGCAGCGCCGCGACGTACTGGGTGGTGAGGCCGGAGAAGGCGAGCGAGTCGGGCCCGATGCCGTCCAGAGCCGCACCGATGGCCGTCAGACGCTCTCCGGCGAACCCGGGACCGTCGGTGTTCGCCTGCGTGATCGCCAGCGCCTCGATCGCGGCGGACGCCGCCGGGCACTCGCGAACATCGTCCCGCTCGGCGAACTCCACGAGCTGCCGCACGTCGTCGAGAGCCACGGCCCCGTTGGCCCGGTCGCCCACCCGGCCGAGCACGTGCCAATAGCGTGCGAAGAGCTCCAGCCACGGCTGTTCGAGCGCCTCCGCCTGCTGGGCGATCGCGGGGGCCACGACGTCCAGCTGGCCGTATCGGCCTTCAAGCGCCTGCGCGGGCACATCGCCCAGCGCCACGGCAAGCCCTGCGTTGCCGGCTTCGTGCAGTTCCCGTTGGGTGCCACCGACCCAAGCCCAGATGTCCACGTCCATGGGCAGCCAGTCTGCCAGGTCACGGACCCTCCCCCAAACGGCGACAGCGCCGCGCACGTCGGCGATGGGAGTCATGAGGCCACAGAGCCGCCGTGCGGCGCGAGGACGTCCCCGGCGATGGGTGCCGGCCGCCCCTTGTCAGGGCTACCGCCGCCGCCCGATGATCGTCCCCGTGGATGGGTGCCGGCGGTCGCTCATGTCGGAGGGACCGCCGTCCCGGTGATCACCCGGTAGTGATCGTGGTCTGAGCCCGCGCGGATGATCCGGTGAGGCTAAAGAAATGCCGGAAAGTCGCCGGAGGCGACGAGGACGGCCGGACCGGACAGGTGACTGGTCTCCTCGTCCAGGGTGACGGTGACCGTCCCGCCGAGCACGCGAACAGCCCAGGTGCCGGTGCTCTTCCCGGCGGCGTGCGCCGCGGCCACGGCGGTCGCGACCGCCCCTGTGCCGCACGAGCGGGTCTCGCCGGAGCCGCGCTCGTAGACGCGCATGGAGACGGTGTGATCCCCCGTCGAATTGATCAGTTCGATGTTCACGCCGTCCGGATAGACCTCCCGGTCATATTCCGGCTGCCGGGTCAGGTCGAACTCCGCCACCGGGTCGTCGATGACACAGGCCAGGTGCGGGTTCCCCGTGTTCACGTTGAGACCGCGATAGCCGCGCCCGTTCACGACGGTACGGCTCTCGCCCAGCACCACCGGCCGGCCCATGTCCACGGTGACGTCTCCCGTGCGCGAGAGCCGTACCCGCTTGACGCCTCCCCTGGTGGCGACGCCGAACTCCCCGGCGGTGGCCAGCCCGGAGTCGACGAGGTAGCGGGCGAACACACGCACGCCGTTGCCGCACATCTCGGCGACGCTGCCGTCCGCGTTGCGGTAGTCCATGAACCACTCGGCGTCGTCGGCCTGGTCGGCAACCTCGGGGCTCAGCTTGGTCGGCACGACGTGCAGCACGCCGTCACCGCCGATGCCGGCCCGACGGTCGCACAGCGCCGCGACCGTCTCCGGCGGCAGCTCCAGCCGTCCGTCCGCGTCCGGCAGGATGACGAAGTCGTTCTCGGTGCCGTGCCCCTTCACAAACCGCATACCACCGAATCCTAAGCTCAGCTCCGGCGACGCCCTCTGGCGGGACCATGCCTGATGTGGTCTATGCCGCGCGTCGCCCTATGTCGCGCGTCGCCCTATGTCGCACGTCGCCCTATGTCGCGCGTCGCCAATGTCATGGGTCGCCAATGTCAGGGCGCGACCAGGGCAAGGGCGCGGTCGATCAGGTCAGGGGTGTCCAGGTCCGGAGTGTCACAGCGCAGCCAGACGACCCGGGGGTCACGCCGGAACCACGACTCCTGGCGGCGGGCGAATCGCCGCGTGGCGCGGATCGTCTCGTCCCGCGCCTCCTGCTCGGTCCACTCACCGTCGAGGAAGCGCAGCACCTGGGCGTAGCCAAGGGCTCTGGCGGCGGTCTTCCCGTCCCGCAGTCCCCGGCCCGCGAGCGTACGGACCTCGTCCACCAGACCGGCCTCCCACATGCGGTCCACCCGCAGCGCGATCCGCTCGTCCAGGACGGGGCGCGGCACCTCCACGCCGATCTGCAGGCTCTCGTATACGGCGTCGTAGGACGGCATCGTGGCGGAGAAGGGCCGGCCCGACAGCTCGATCACCTCAAGGGCACGGACGATGCGGCGGCCGTTGCTCGGCAGGATCTGCGCCGCGGCCACCGGATCCTGCTCCTGGAGCCGGCCGTAGAGGGGCGCGGGGCCCGTCTCGGCGAGCTCCTTTTCGAGCCTGGCGCGGATGTCCGGGTCGGTGCCCGGGAACTCGAGATCATCGAGGGCGGCCCTGACATACAGACCGGATCCGCCGGTGAGGATGGGAACTCGGCCGGCTGACCGCAACTCGTCCATGAGCGGCCGGGCGAGTCGCTGGTACTCCGCCACGCTGGCCGTCCTGGTCACGTCCCAGATGTCCAGCAGATGGTGCGGCACCCCCCTGCGCTCGGAAAGCGACATCTTGGCGGTGCCGATGTCCATTCCCCGGTAAAGCTGCATCGAGTCCGTATTGATGATCTCCCCGCCCAGCCGGAGCGCGAGATCGACCGCCAGGTCGGACTTGCCCGCCGCCGTGGCGCCCACGACGGCGATCACTGGTAGTTGGCCCACATCGGTAAGTGTCTCAAGCCGACAGGCCAGGATGGGCCGTTACATCTCCCAGTCCAGCGTGGGCTGCAGGTAGCCCTCGAGCGTCAACAGCCACCGCTTTGACTCGACGCCGTCACCACCGCTGAATCCGCCGAGGCCGCCGGCCGCGACGACCCGGTGGCACGGCACGATGATCGGGATCGGGTTGCTCCCCATGATCGACCCGATGCCGCGTGCGTGAATGTTGGCGCCGCTCCTGGCCAGAAGCGTTCCGTATGTAACGACCTGCCCGTACGGGACGGTCATGAACAGCGTCCCCAGCACCAGGCGCTGGAGCGTCGACATGAGCCGCCAGTCGATGTCGACGCCGAACCTGGACAGGTCCCCCGCGAAGTAGGCCTCCAGCTCCGCGCGGGCGGCAGCCGTACGGGCCGGATCTTCGACGGCCTCCATCCCGAGCCGGTCGGCGATGCGCGCCCGGGCGCTCGGACTGTCCTGGAACGCCGTGGCGGCCACACCGTCCATCGTCACGGCCACGAGGACCTCGCCGAGCTTGGTCGGCACGCTGCCGAACGCCACCGTTCCGCTCATCTCTCCATTCTGTGCCATGCGGTCAGTGCCATGCATTTCGTGCCCTAGGAGGTAGCTTGACGCCATGTCGCACCGCGAACTCGTCGTCCTCGGAACCGCCAGCGCGGTGCCCACCCGGTCCCGCAACCACAACGGATATCTGCTGCGGTGGGACAACGAGGGGTTCCTGTTCGATCCGGGTGAGGGCACCCAGCGGCAGATGCTGCACGCGGGCGTGAGCGCGCACGATCTCACCTGGCTGTGCGTCACCCATTTCCACGGGGACCACTGCCTCGGCGTGCCCGGTGTCGTCCAGCGCATCTCCCGCGACCGGGTCCCCCATCCCGTCCAGGCCGCCTACCCCGCCAGCGGTGAGGCGTACTGGCGGCGGCTGCGGCACGCCTCCGACTTCGGCGACACCGCCGTGATCATCCGGCGCCCGCTGTCCGGCGGCTCCGTCCACCTCCCCGCCGGTCCCGTCACCCTCACCGCGCGCCGGCTCTCCCACCCCGTCGAGTCGTACGGCTACCGCGTCGACGAGCCGGACGGCCACCGCATGCTGCCGGGGGAACTGGCCGAACGCGGCGTGACCGGCCCTATGATCAGCCAACTCCAGCGTGAGGGCACCGTCACCACGCCGGACGGCTCAGTGGTCACCCTCGCCGATTGCAGCACGCCCAGGCCCGGCCAGAGCGCGGCCTTCATCATGGACACCCGGCTCTGCGACAACGTGCACGCCCTGGCCGACCGCGTCGACCTGCTCGTGATCGAGTCGACCTTCCTGTCCGAGGAGTCCACGCTCGCGGCCGAGTACGGCCATCTCACCGCCGCCCAGGCCGGGCAGGTCGCCACCGACGCCAAAGCGCGCCGGCTCGTCCTCACCCACTTCTCCGAGCGATACACGACCGACGACGAACCACGCTTCCACGAGGAGGTGCGAAAGTCCTTCAGCGGCGACCTCGTCCTCGCCCGCGACCTCATGCGAGTCCCGGTTCCCCCACGCGGTCAGGCGGACGGGTAAGGGCTGCGACGCTTTCCTGGCCGGCTTCAGTGACACGGGCCGGGCGGCACCGCAGGGTAGATCGTTAAGATTCGGGCCATGTTCGGGCGAATGTTCGCCAGATCCGCGCGTCAGCGGGCACAGGCCGGCGCCGTGGACGACCTGCTGTCAGATCCGGGTTTCCTGGTTCACAGCGACCCGTCGCAGGTCGCCCCGCTGCTGGAACAGGCCAGAAGCCCGCAAGCGCGACTGGCGGCCGCCGTGTACCGCCACTCGGCCTACATCCACAAAGATGAGGGCGTTGCCGCCGCCACGCGTCGGCACCTGCTCGCCCTCGACGCGGCACGGTTCGGGGATCTCGGCCTTTCGGCGCGCTTCACCGAAGTCGAGGTGCCAGGAGAGCCTGACTCACGCTGTGAAGTGACGTGGGCCATCGGTGAACAGGTCGGCCTGATGTCCGTACTGACCCGCTATGACGTGGGCTACGTCGCGGCGCTCGCCGCGACGGAGTTACACGGACGGAAGGTCCTGGTCGTCGGCCAGGAGAAGTGGACCGAGAACGGCGTGCTACGTCTGCATGACCTGCTCACCGGGGAGCGGCTTTCCGAACCGGTCAAAGATCTCCCCCGCGGGATGTGCGCGGTGGCCACAGCGGAGATCACCGCCCGCCACCTGTGCTGACGACGGTCCCGGGCGGGGGTCGGCGCACCGGCCGTCGGTCGCGCCTGGCCGCCCCACGGGAGGGGAACATGGCGGGCCCTGCGAGAGAGCGTCCCCGGTCGATCGTGAAGGCCGGCTGTCGGCCCGGTGAAGAAATCCTCGATGGACCGGACGGCTGCCATTCAGGCAGATTGCTACTGCCCGGTGCGGCACGGACATCGGCGCCCGTCGCGCGGCCCAGCGCACCGGCGCTCTTCCATCCCCTCGACAGGAGCCGACATGAAGGCATTGGTGAAGGAAAAGGCGGAGCCCGGTCTGTGGCTGAGGGACGTGCCCGAGCCGTCCATCGGCCCCGGCGACGTCCTGATCAAGGTGCTCCGCACCGGCATATGCGGCACAGACCTGCACATCCGCACCTACGACGGCTGGGCGCGGCAGACCGTGCGCACCCCGCTGGTGCTCGGCCACGAGTTCGCCGGGGAGGTCGCCGAGGTCGGCCGGGACGTCACCGACATCAAGGTCGGCGACCTGGTGAGCGGCGAGGGCCACCTGGTGTGCGGCAAGTGCCGCAACTGCCTCGCCGGCCGGCGGCACCTGTGCCGGAACACGGTGGGGCTGGGCGTCGGCCGCGACGGCGCGTTCGCCGAGTACGTGGCCCTGCCGGCCGGGAACGTGTGGGTGCACCGCGTGCCCGTCGACCTCGACACGGCGGCCATCTTCGACCCGTTCGGCAGCGCCGTCCACACCGCGCTGTCCTTCCCCCTGGTGGGCGAGGACGTGCTCATCACGGGAGCGGGACCCATCGGTATCATGGCCGCCGCGGTGGCCGCGCACGCCGGCGCCCGCAACGTGGTCATCACCGATGCCAGCGAGTACCGCCTGGAACTCGCCCGCA
The DNA here is from genome assembly GCA_044868295.1 of Microtetraspora sp. Lineage (GTDB taxonomy): Bacteria > Actinomycetota > Actinomycetes > Streptosporangiales > Streptosporangiaceae > JBIOWF01. The sequence goes on from JBIOWF010000170.1 coordinate 10,285, forward strand.
AGGTCGGCGTCGATCTGGCGGTCAACGTCGCCGAAACGACGATCGAGGGGGCTCAGCGGCAGCTGGGCCTGAGGGAGGGCTTCGACGTCGGCCTGGAGATGTCGGGCCGCCCCGAAGCCCTGCGCGACATGATCGCCAACATGACTCACGGCGGGCGGATCGCCGTCCTGGGCCTGCCCGCCCAGGAGTTCGCGGTCGACATCGCCAGGATCGTCACCTCCATGATCACCATCAAGGGCGTCTACGGCCGGGAGATGTTCGAGACCTGGTACGCCATGTCGGTGCTGCTGGAACGCGGCCTCGACCTCAGCCCGGTGATCACCGGCCGTTACCCCGAGGCACTGGACCGCTGGGGCTACGGCATGGCCTCTGTGCGGTTCATCTGCGGGACCCAGGAGGTCCACAAGCAGCTGGAGGACCGGCTCTCCCGCTTCCTCGGCACCGAGGACACGATCCTGTACTCCTCCTGCTTCGACGCCAACGGCGGCGTCTTCGAGACCCTGCTGGACGAGCGGGACGCGGTCATCTCCGACGCCCTCAACCACACCAGCATCATCGACGGCATCCGCCTGTCCAAGGCCCGTCGCCTCCGCTACGCCAACCGCGACCTGGCCGACCTGGAACGGCGGCTGAAGGAGACCTCCGACGCGCGGCGCCGCCTGATCGTCACCGACGGCGTCTTCTCCATGGACGGCTACGTGGCTCCCCTGCGGGAGATCTGCGACCTCGCCGAGGCGTACGACGCGATGGTGATGGTCGACGACTCGCACGCCGTCGGCTTCGTCGGCGCCGGCGGGCGGGGCACCCCCGAACTGCACGGTGTCATGGGCCGGGTCGACATCGTCACCGGCACGCTCGGCAAGGCCCTCGGCGGCGCCTCCGGCGGCTATGTCGCCGCCCGCGCCGAGATCGTCGCCCTGCTGCGCCAGCGTTCCCGGCCGTACCTGTGCTCCAACTCGCTCGCGCCGGTGATCGCCGCCGCCTCCCTGAAGGTGCTGGACCTCCTGGAGGACACCGACACGGGGCTCGGGGCCGCGCTGCGGCAGCGGCTGGCCGGGAACACCGCACTGTTCCGGTCAAGGATGACGGAAGCCGGGTTTGACATCCTGCCCGGTGACCATCCCATCGCGCCCGTCATGATCGGCGACGCGGCCCGCGCCGGCCGGATGGCCGAGCTGCTGCTGGAGCACGGCGTGTACGTCATCGGCTTCTCCTACCCGGTGGTCCCCCACGGACAGGCGCGCATCCGGGTGCAGCTGTCCGCGGCGCACTCGCCTGCCGACGTGGAGCGGGCTGTGGCAGCATTCGTCGCAGCCCGCGAGACCCTGGGAGGCTGAGCGACATGATCGACGTGCGGCGGCTGCGGATCCTGCGCGCAGTGGCGGATCACGGGACGGTGACCGCCGCGGCGGCCGCGCTGTACCTCACCCCGTCCGCGGTCTCCCAGCAGCTCGCGGCGCTGGAGAGTGAGACCGGCCAGCGGCTGCTGGAGCGCAACGGCCGTGGCATCCGCATCACGGCCACCGGGGAGATTCTGCTCGATCACGCCAACGCGATCCTCGCCCGGTTGGAGCGGGCCAAGATGGTGCTGGACGGGCAGGCGGACGTGGCGGTGGCCGTGGAGTACCGTGGCGCTCCCCGCGAGGACGACGAGCGTCTCGCGCGCGTGCCGTTGTACTCCGAGGCGTTCGACGCCGTGCTGCCGTTCGGCCACCGGCTCGCGGGGGCGGGCACGGTGCGGGTGGCCGACCTGGCGGACGAGCCGTGGATAGGCCCGTACCCCGGCAACCCCTGCCACGACGTGGTGGTGCTGGCCTGCGAGTACGCCGGATTCCAGCCCCGATTGCAGCACTCCTCCGACGACTTTCGGGCCGTCGTCGCCCTCGCGGGTGCCGGGGCAGGCGTCGCCCTGGTGCCTCGCTCCGCCCTGCGGGGCACGGACCTGGCGGGCGTGGTGGTCCGCCCGGTCGACGAGGTCACCGCGGTGCAGGGGCCTCCTCCGACTCGGCCACCGCCGACCTGCGGTTCCAGGCCCTGGGTGCGCGCCAGTGGTACCGCATCGCGAGCAGCCGCAGCACGAATGCCGTCACAGCGGCGACCCCGCCGGCCACGGCGGACATCACATCGAACCAAAGGCACACCGCGACCATCGTCGCGCCGACCATCGCGGGCACCGCGTACAAGTCGCGGTCCCAGCGGACCAGCGACGGCACCTCGTTGGCGATGATGTCGCGCAGCACGCCGCCGCCCACGGCCGTCGCGAGACCGAGGGCCGCTGACGCAGCGAGGCCGAGCCCGTAGTTGTACGCCTTGGTGGTGCCCGTGACGCAGAAGAGGCCGAGCCCGGCCGCGTCGAACACGTTCACTCCCGTCTGGATCCGCTCCACCTCGGGATGCAGGAAGCACACGAGGGCTGCCGCGACCAGCGGCGTGAGGAAGTAACCGAGATCGGTGAACGCGGCGGGCGGAACCGCACCGATGATCAGGTCGCGCAGCAGCCCTCCGCCCAGCGCGGTGACTTCGGCGAGCACCGCGATGCCGAAGACGTCGAAGTTCTTGCGTACGGCGAGCAGGCCGCCGGAGATCGCGAAGACGAAGATCCCGACGAGGTCGAGCGCATGCTGGATGGAGGGTGTGAAGAAATCCTGAAGCGTCTGGAACACCAGACGTTTCTACACGGCTTGCCCCAAACGGCTTTCTCCGGGTCCATGCGGCCTGCTCCGGTTTATACGGCTTTCTCCGGTACCTCGGACGGCAACCGGTCCGCCACCGCTCGCGAACCGCCGGGGCGGTTCGGGGGAATCCGCGGCACGCGTCGAGATGTCGGACCACAATGGTCACACAACGTAATCGACGCGCAACAATCACGGAAGAATTACGACTTTGCCGGATACTTCGCGCTTTGGACCACGTCGTTCGCCCCGTACGGCTCCCGCCGCAGCCGATGGCTTACCGCACCCGTCATGGTCCCGTACGGCTGCCGCCGAGGCGGATGGGGCGTCGCACCGGTCATGGTCCCGTACGGCTCTGGCGATGGCGAGCGCCACGAGCGTCGTCGCCATGGCCGGTCTGGGCATCGTCCTGGCCGTCGCTCCGGAGGGGGCATCCGGCACGCTCTTCCCGAGGTCGGCCACCCCTGAAGGCGCTTCCAGACCTTTCCTTCCGAAGGCCGCCGAGCCGGAAGGGGCGTCGCGGCCCACCGGCGGCCCCGGCCTTCCCGCATCCGATCATCTGCTGACCACACCGGGGGCCGTCGCCGCCGCGCCCCACGCGGCCGGTGCCATGGCCGGCGGAGCGCTCGGATCGCGGGATGGCGGGACCGTGGGAGGGGCGTGGGATTCCATCGGAGACACCCCAGAGAACACCGCCACCGGGGACATGGCCACAGGGAACACCGCCACTGGCATCGCGTCCGGCACGGATCCCGCGACCGGGCACCCGGGCGGGCACCTGGATGGGCACTCGGGCGGGCATTCACATGGAAACTCCGTAGGCGGTCCCGCAGGCGGCGCGGGCTCCGCCGCGCGGCGCTCCAGGGGAGGCTCCCACGGCCCCGACGCGCGTGCTGCGGCAGGCGGCCACGGCTCCGATGGTCATGCCGTGGCGGGCCGGCACGGGCCGGGCACCCCGACGGGTGGTGCGCTCGGGTCCATTGGGGGTGCCGCCGCCGGGCGCTCGCCGGGGCCGCGTCCCGGGAGGTCGACGGGCACCTTCACCTCGCCGGTCCCCCAGCCCCGGACAACGTCACCCGTCCCGTTGCCCACGCCCCGCGCGGGGGCGGAGCGGGACGGCGGGCCCAGGCCACTGCCGACGCCGGGATCCCGGCCGACGCGTGATCTCCCGCCGCCGCGTGGACTGCCCGACCCCTGTGCCACCTTCCATGACCTGCGGCGAGACTACTGCTACCAGCTGCTCGACAGGATGCTCAGGCGGTAGGCGCCCGGCCGTACTACCACTATGGGCAGCTGGAGCAGGCGGAGGGCTCGGGGGCGGCGGCCGGGCGGCCGATGGTGGGCATGCCGAGGCTGACCCCCTTGACCGCGGGCTGCGCCTGACGGGCCGCCCACGCGTCCCCGGAACGCGTACGCCGTACCGACATGACCTTGTCGGCGACGAGGTGGTGCGGCGCGGCGTAGGTGACCTCGGCGGACACCATGTCGCCCGGGCGGGCGTCCACGGCCGCCAGATGGACCAGGCGGTTGTCGGGGGCGCGGCCGGAGAGGCGGCGGGTCGCGTCGTCCTTGCGGCCCTCGCCTTCGGCGATCAGCACGTCGAGTGTCCGGCCGACCTGCTTCTTGTTCTCCTCCCAGGCGATCTCCTCCTGGAGGGCGATCAGCCGCTCGTAGCGCTCCTGGACGACGGCCTTGGGCACCTGCCCGTCCATGGTGGCGGCGGGAGTGCCGGGGCGGATCGAGTACTGGAACGTGAAGGCGTTGGCGAACCGGGACGCCCGGACGACGTCGAGGGTCTGCTGGAAGTCCTCCTCCGTCTCACCGGGGAAGCCCACGATGATGTCGGTGGAGATGGCGGCGTCCGGCATCGCGGCACGGACCCGCTCGATGATGCCGAGGTAGCGGTCGGACCGGTACGAGCGGCGCATCGCCTTGAGCACCCGGTCCGAGCCGGACTGCAGGGGCATGTGCAGCTGGTGCATGACGTTGGGCGTCTCGGCCATGGCCTCGATGACGTCGTCGGTGAACGCGGCGGGGTGGGGCGAGGTGAAGCGGACCCGCTCCAGCCCGTCGACCTCGCCGCAGGAGCGCAGCAGCTTGCCGAAGGCCAGCCGGTCCCCGAACTCGACGCCGTAGGTGTTCACGTTCTGGCCGAGCAGCGTGATCTCCAGGACGCCCTGGTCGACGAGGGTCCGGATCTCTCCCAGGATGTCGCCGGGGCGGCGGTCCTTCTCCTTGCCGCGCAGTGCCGGCACGATGCAGAACGTGCAGGTGTTGTTGCACCCGACCGAGATCGCCACCCAGGCGGCGTACGCCGACTCACGCCTGGTCGGCAGCGTCGACGGGAAGGTCTCCAGGGAGTCCTTGATCTCCACCTGGGCTTCCTGGGCGATGCGGGCCCGCTCCAGCAGCACCGGCAGGGAGCCGATGTTGTGCGTGCCGAAGACCACGTCGACCCACGGAGCCTTGCGGACGATCTCGCCCTGGTCCTTCTGCGCCAGGCACCCGCCGACGGCGATCTGCATGCCCTCGTGCGCGAGCTTGATCGGCCGCAGGTGGCCGAGGTTGCCGTAGAGCCGGTTGTCGGCGTTCTCGCGCACGGCGCAGGTGTTGAACACGACGACGTCAGGCGTCTCCCCCTCGGGAGCGCGGACGTATCCGGCGTCCTCCAGCAGGCCGGAGAGCCGCTCGGAGTCGTGCACGTTCATCTGGCACCCGTAGGTCCGTACCTCGTACGTCCGGGTCGCGCCCTCGGTGCCGTGAGTGGTGACAGTCATCTCGCATACAAGATTAGGCGCTCCGGCGACCTCCGACGGCCCCCGAAAAGGTCCCGACGATTCCGGATGGTAAACAGCCCGTGACCCGATCGGTACCGAGGGGTTAGTGACTTGGCGTTATGGACGCGCCTACGTTGTTGACCATGATGGAGACCGGTGGATCCACCCCACTTGTCAACCTTGAGAACGTCAACAAACACTTCGGCGCCCTCCATGTGCTGAAGGACATCAACCTGTGCGTCGATCGCGGCGAGGTCGTGGTCGTCATCGGCCCGTCCGGTGGTGGCAAGTCCACGCTGTGCCGGCTGATCAACCGGCTGGAGACCGTCGACTCCGGAACTGTGACGTTCGACGGGCAGCCGCTCCCGGCCGAGGGCAAGGCCCTCGCCCGGCTCCGGTCTGACGTGGGAATGGTCTTCCAGTCGTTCAACCTGTTCGCGCACAAGACGATCCTCGAGAACGTCATCCTCGGTCCGATCAAGGTACGGAAGGTCCCCCGCGACCAGGCCGAGCGGCGTGGCATGGAATTGCTGGACCGGGTCGGCATCGCGTCGCAGGCGGGCAAGTACCCCGCCCAGCTCTCCGGCGGCCAGCAGCAGCGCACCGCCATCGCCCGGGCGCTCGCCATGGACCCCAAGATGATCCTTTTCGACGAGCCGACGTCGGCGCTGGACCCCGAGATGGTCCAGGAGGTCCTCGACGTCATGATCGGCCTGGCTCAGGACGGCATGACCATGATGGTCGTCACCCACGAGATGGGCTTCGCCCGCCGGGCCGCCAAACGCGTGGTGTTCATGGCGGAAGGCCAGATCGTCGAGCAGAGCGCCCCCGACGAGTTCTTCACCAACCCGACGACCGACCGCGCGCGCGACTTCCTGTCCAAGATTCTCACGCACTGATTCCCCAGCTCAGAAAGCGAAAGGTAACGCAGATGCGCAAAATGGGAACCCTTATCGTCACCGCCGCCGCCCTGGCCGCCAGCCTCACCGCCTGCGGAGGCGAAAAGACCTATTCCTCCGTCGCCGAGAAGGCCAAGGAGACCAAGAAGCTGGTCATCGGCGTGAAGTACGACCAGCCCGGGCTCGGTTTGAAGAAACCCGACGGCAGCGTCGAGGGCTTCGACGTCGACGTCGCCAAATACGTCGCGGGCGAGTTGGGCGTCCCCGCGAGCGGCATCACGTGGAAGGAGACCCGCTCCGCGAACCGCGAGCCGTTCATCCAGCAGGGGCAGGTCGACCTGGTCTTCGCCACCTACTCCATCACCGACGACCGCAGGAAGAAGGTCACGTTCGGCGGCCCCTACTACGTCGCCCACCAGGACATCCTGGTCCGCGCGGACGACTCCTCGATCACCAAGGTGGAAGACCTCGCGGGCAAGAAGGTCTGCTCCGTGACCGGCTCGGTCTCGGCCAAGCGCATCACCGAGGAGAAGGGCATCAAGGCCCAGCTCCAGGAGGTCGGCGGCTACGCCGAATGCGTCACCCGCCTGCTCGGCGGCCAGCTCGACGCCGTGACCACCGACAACACCATCCTCGCGGGCTTCGCCGCGCAGAACCCGGGCAAGCTCAAGCTCCTCGGCGCGAACCTCTCCGACGAGAAGTACGGCGTCGGCATGAAGCTCGGCGACAAGACCACGTGCGAGGCCGTCAACAAGGCGCTGGACAAGTTCTTCTCCAGCGGAGCGGCGAAGCAGGCCATGGAGAAGAACTTCGGCCCGGCCAACTTCCAGTTCGACCCCAACAAGCCCACCTACGTGGGCTGCGCCTGACATCCGTTCACCCGGCGGGAGCCAGGGCACGTTCATCTGGCCCCAGTGTCCCGCCGGGCCGGTACGCATGCGGAGTGCGATGGACGTTGTAATCGACAACCTCGACCGGATCCTGATCGCCTTCTGGGCGACCATCCGGCTTGCGGCGGCGAGCGCCGTACTGTCCCTGATCTTGGGTACCGTCCTGGCGGCCATGCGTGTGTCCCCACTGCCGGTGCTGCGCGGCGTCGGCACGGTCTACGTCAACGCCCTGCGGAACATGCCTCTCACCCTGGTGCTGCTGGGCTGCGGCCTCGGGCTCAGCGCGACGCTGGGGCTGAACTTCTCCGATGGCAACATCGACCTCAACAACTTCTGGCTCGGCATCGCCGGGCTCTCCGCGTACACCGCGGCGTTCGTCTGCGAGGCGATCCGGTCGGGCATCAACACGGTTCCGGTGGGCCAGGCGGAGGCGGCCCGGTCGATCGGGCTGAGCTTCCCGCAGACGCTGGGCCTCGTGGTGCTGCCCCAGGCCTTCCGGGCGGTCATCGCACCACTCGGCAGCATCCTCATCGCCCTGATCAAGAACACCACGGTCGTCTTCGTGGTGGGCTACCTGGAGGCGTCGCGCGAGATGAAGCTCATCTTCGACGAGGGCGGCGCCAGCGTCATCGTCTTCGCCGCCTTCGCCACCGGGTTCCTCGTCCTCACGCTGCCGGTGGGCCTCCTGTTCGGCTGGCTGGCCAAGCGAATGGCGGTGGTCAGGTGAGCGCCTCCTCCGGCTCCTCGGGCTCCTCCGTCCTCTTCGACGTGCCGGGCCCGCGCGCCCGCCTGCGCAGCAATGTCCTCACGCTGGTGTTCGCGGTGGTATTCCTCGCCGTGGCCTACTTCATCTACGCCAAGCTGGCCGAGAAGGGGCAGTGGGACGCGAAGCTGTGGAAGCCGTTCCTCGACCCGCAGGTCTGGATCGGGCAGATCATCCCCGGGCTCGTCGGAACGCTCTCCGCCGCCGCCGTCGCGGCGGTCCTCGCGCTCGTCTTCGGCATCGTGTTCGGCATCGGGCGCCTCTCCGACCATCGCTGGATCAGCGTGCCGTCCGGCGGCGTGGTCGAGTTCTTCCGGGCCATTCCCCTGCTCATCATGATCTTCTTCGCCCAGCAGGGCGCCTTCGACATCTTCGGCTTCGCGCTCAGCGCGTTCTGGGCGGTCGTCATCGGGCTCATGCTTTACAACGGGTCGGTGCTCGCCGAGATCATCCGCGCCGGGATCCTCGCCGTGCCGCGCGGCCAGTGGGAGGCGGCGTACTCGATCGGGCTGCGCAAAAACGGGGTCATGCGGCTCATCCTGGTCCCCCAGGCGATCACCGCGATGATGCCGGCCATCGTCAGCCAGATGGTCGTCCTGCTCAAGGACTCCGCCCTCGGCTGGATCATCGCGTACGAAGACCTCCTCAACGCGGGGCTGCGGCTGATCCCGGCCAATTACAACAACCTGATCCCGTCCGCGATCGTGATCGCCACCATCTACATCATGATCAACCTCGCGCTGGGCTACCTGGCCACCTGGCTGGAGAAGCGCAGCCGCCGCAGCCGCAAGACCTCCGCCAGGCCGATCGCACCGCCGGGAGCGATCGCCGGCGTCGGCGGCGGAACCGGCGGCACAGGAGGCGGGGTCGCGACGCTCAAGTGAACCCTCGCCACTGGAAGTCTCGCGACCAGTCGAAGCCTCGCCACCGGACGCTCCCGCGTCCTGGCCACCCGATATGCCCCTCCGCCAGCCCTGGAAAAGGGATAATCGGCCTCGCGCGGGCCCCGGTTTCAGGCAGGATGCCGTCATGTCCCCCGAGCGTGTGACAGTGCCGTTCGCCGCCTGGCCCTCTCCGATCTCGACGACCGACGTCACCCGTTCCGGGCTGCACCTCGGCTTCCCGACGGTGCTCGGCGATGAGGTGTGGTGGGAAG
>JBIOWF010000171.1:0-61652 GCA_044868295.1 Microtetraspora sp.
GGGGGGCGGATGGACGCGGCTGCTCTGGGACAGCTTCCTGCACAGGTGCGGACGGGATTCCTGGAGTCGATGGCGGGCGCCATCAGCGGGGTCTTCGGCTGGGCGATCCTGTTCGCGGTGTTCATACCGTTGCTGGCGGTGTTCCTCAAGGAGGTGCCGCTCCGCGGTGCCACGCCCGGCCAGGCCGACGACCCCGCCCCCGTCCCCGCAGCGCTGGACTGAACCCCGCGCAGCCGATCCGACCAACCCGCGACGAGCCGGGCGGGCACCCTCTCCGCCCGGCCCGTCGACTCCGAAAGAGGTTCCCGTACGGCTCGCGTCCTCCACACCAGGAGCGCGAGCCGTACAGGCGTTTAGGTCGGGTTTTATGAATCAAGCCCTGCTACGCGACGCCCAGATCGGCGCCTCGCCGCGTTGTCGCCCCACCCACGAAAAGTCTTCGCAGGCTCAGAGTTTCCGCGGGGCCCGGGATGTCGCCCGTAGAACACCGCTACGGGCTCCTCCGCCGCCTTGCGATGCACCAATCTGGATCGCCGCTCGCGACGGGCAGCATTTATCAAACCCTCCCTAAGCGGGCCTCTCGGCGCGGTCGCCGGACCAGTCGGTGTGGAAGGTGCCCTCGCGGTCCACGCGCTGGTACGTGTGGGCGCCGAAGAAGTCACGCAGGCCCTGGATCAGCGCCGCCGGGAGCCGATCCCTGCGCAGGGCGTCGTAGTAGGCGAGCGCGGAGGAGAACCCCGGCGTCGGGACGCCGATGGTCGCCGCGGTGGCCACGACCCGGCGCCAGGAGTCCTGGGCGTCGGCGAGGGCCTTCGCGAACGTGGGGTCGATCAGCAGGGTCGGCAGGGCGGGGTCGGCGTCATAGGCCGACCGGATCCGGTCGAGGAAGCGCGCCCGGATGATGCAGCCGCCGCGCCAGATCGTGGCCATCGCCCCACGGTCGATGTTCCAGCCGTATTCGCCGCTCGCCGCGGCGATCTGGTCGAAACCCTGCGCGTACGCCACGATCTTGGAAGCGTACAGGGCGTGCCGTACGTCCTCGACGAGCTCCGCCCGGGTGGCGGCGGTCAGCGGACCGGCGAGCGGGCGGGCGGCGGCGCGCTGGTCGGGGTGGCCGGAGAGGGCCCGGGCGAACACCGCCTCCGCGATGCCGGTCACCGGGACGCCCAGTTCGAGCGCGCTCTGTACGGTCCAGCGGCCGGTCCCCTTCTGCTCCGCGCGGTCGACGACGACATCGACGAACGGCCTGCCCGTGGCGGCGTCGACGTGGCCCAGCACCTCGGCGGTGATCTCGATGAGGTACGACTCCAGATCGCCCCGGTTCCACTCGCGGAAGACCTCCGCCAGCTCGGCCGGGCTGAGCCCGAGAGCCTGCCTGAGCAGGTCGTAGGCCTCCGCGATGAGCTGCATGTCGGCGTATTCGATGCCGTTGTGCACCATCTTCACGAAGTGGCCCGCGCCGTCCGGCCCGACGTGCACGCAGCAGGGCGTGCCGCCGACCTTCGCGGAGATGTCCTCCAGCAGCGGCCCCAGTGACGCGTACGCCTCGGGGGAGCCGCCCGGCATGATGCTCGGGCCGTTGAGCGCGCCCTCCTCGCCGCCGGAGATACCGGTCCCGACGAAGTGGATGCCGCGTTCCCTGAGGGCCGCCTCCCTGCGGCGGGTGTCCTCGAAGTGGGCGTTGCCGCCGTCCACGATCATGTCGCCCGGTTCCATGTGGGCGGCGAGCTCCTCGATCACCGCGTCGGTGGACGCGCCCGCCTTGACCATGATGATCGCCTTGCGGGGCCGCCGGAGCGAGGAGACGAACTCCTCGATGGAGGACGACGGGAGGAAGGCCCCCTCGTTGAGATGCTCCTCCATGAACTGCTTGATGCGGCTCTCGGTGCGGTTGTGGACTGCGACCACGTGGCCGTGATGGGCGAAGTTCCTGGCCAGATTGCGACCCATGGTCGCCAGCCCGGTCACTCCGACGTCTGCGCCGTCATGCGATGCGTTCATGTGTCCAGTAATATCCCGTCTGCGTGATCGAATTCTCCCCAGGGCTGCGGGCAAATATCGAGCTTGCGATGCGGTGGATCACGTCCTATGTTTATCTCAGATCGAGAAAGACTCAATCTGAGAAAGACTGAGATGAGCGAACCGGACTTCCCTTACGACCCCTGGGCGTTCGAGCCGATGGCGGTCACGGCCGACGTCGTCGCACTGACCATCCGCGACGGCCGGCTCCACGTCCTGCTCGTACGGCGCGGCGAACCGCCGTACAAGGACGCGTGGGCGCTGCCCGGCGGCTTCGTGCGCGAGGCCGACCTCCACGAGGCCGCCGCCCGGGAGCTCGCGGAGGAGACCGGCCTTGACCCCGCCGACCTCGGCCGGGTGCACCTGGAGCAGCTCGGCACCTACGGCAGCCCGGGGCGGGATCCGCGCATGCGTGTGGTCACGGTCGCCTACCTCGCCTTCGCGCCGTGGCTGCCCGACCCCCGGGCCGGGACCGACGCGGCCGACGCCGCGTGGACGCCGCTCACCTCGACGCCCGAGCTGGCGTTCGACCACGCCGAGATCCTCGACGACGGCCTGGAACGGGCCAGGTCGAAGCTGGAGTACACCCCGCTGGCGACCTCGTTCGTGGGCGAGGAGTTCACCATCTCCGAGCTTCGCGCCGTCTACGAGGTGGTGTGGAGCGAGCAGCTGCACGCCGGGAACTTCCACCGCAAGGTCCTGTCCGTACCCGGGCTCGTCGAGAGCACCGGCGCGACCACCGAGCGCGGGGGACCACGTGGAGGCCCCCGCGCCCGGCTCTACCGCAAGGGCGACGCCCAACTCCTCCACCCCGCACTCCTTCGCCCCTCACGCGAGGAACAGATCAGATAGGAGAACCGACCATGGGCAGTGGACGCTGGTCCACCGATTCCTATGAGGCCGAGTGCGGTCCGTGCCGTGGTGCGCTTCAACGGGGGCGCGCAAGCAGGGCACAACGTGGTCACCCCCGAGGGCCGGCACCACACGTTCGCCCAGTTCGGGTCGGGGACGTTCTGGGGCGTCCCCACCTTCCTCTCTCGCTTCGTGATCGTCGACCCCCTCGCCCTGGCCGAGGAGGCCGCGCACCTGGCGTCCATCGGAGTGCCTGATCCGCTCGGTCTGCTCACCGTGGACGCCGACGCGCTGGTGGCCACGCCGTACCATCGGGCGGCCAACCGGGCGCGGGAGCGTGCAGGCGGCGGGCCACTCGTCTTCGAAGGAGCCCAGGGCGTGTTGCCGGACGAGTCCTTCGGATTCCATCCCTACATGACGCGGTCCACGACGACGTTCGCCAACGCACTGGCCCTCAAGGGCGACGCCTACCGTCTTGGCGTGCTGCGCACGTACACGACCAGGCACGGTGCCGGCCCGATGGTCACCGAGGACCCGCGTCCGGACGACATGCCCGGAACCTCGATCACGGCGGTCGCCGGGTCAGGTGCGGAGGCGGAGGGCCTCGGCCGCGACGGCGTGGCGCAGGCCGCGGATTCCGTCACGCCCCCGGGTCGGGTGGACGCTGTTGGTGAGCAGCACGACCGTCAACCGGCGCTCGGGGTCGACGACCAGAGAGGTGCCGGTGAATCCGGAATGGCCGAAGGCGTCGGCCAGTGGTCCGACGATGGCCGGGTCGCCGATCCGGACGCCGAGCCCGTGCCGGAAGTTCGCGCCGGTCACGGCGTGGTCGCGGGCCATCTCCGCTGTCACGTGCGGGGAGACGATCCCCGCGCCGCCGGTGCGGAGCATCTCGCCGAAGCACAGCAGATCCGAGGCGGTGGAGAAGAGCCCGGCGTGCCCGGCGACGCCGCCGAGCGCGTAGGAGGTCTCGTCGTGCACCTCGCCCCGGACACACGCGTCCGTGGCCCGTTCCGGCATGTACTCGGTCGCGACGGCGCGTGGGAGAAGGTCCCGGCCCGGCCGGTAGGTGGTGTCCTGCAGGCCGAGGGGAGTGGTGATCCGCTCCCGGACCAGCACGTCGAGTGAATCCCCGGCGGCGATCTCGGCGATCCGGCCCACTGTGATCATGCCGACGTCGGAGTAGACGTAGTCCGTCCCCACCGGACGCTCGGACGGGGTGGACAGGATCGCGTCCCAGCGGGCCGTTCCCGGTGGCTCCGCCTCGACCCGGTGGCACGGCGGCAGGCCCGCCGTATGGGTCAGCAGATGCCGGAGCGTGATCTCCGGCCGGTGGCCGTAGTGCTCGGGCAACCAGGTCGCGACCGGTTCGTCCAGATGGAGGAGCTTCTCCTCGACCAGGGACAGCACCACGACCGTGGTGAACAGCTTGCTGACCGAGGCGAGGTCGAAGACGGCGTCCAGTCCGGCGGCGGGCGGGTCCGCCAGCAGCGTGCCGGACGCGTCGGCGAACCGTACGGCCTGGCCGGCCGCCGACGTGGAGACCGGGAACCCGTCCACGGCGATCATCGCGACCGCGGCGGAGGCGACATCCGGCACGGCCGCCCGAAGGAGACGATCAAGCATCCGTCACCGCCGCAGGGCGCTGTCCAGGCGGTCTCCGTGAGCCGTGAGCACCAGCCGGGCCTGATCGGCGTCCAGGCGACGCTCGATCATCACGACGGCCGTCTTCACCTCCAGGCCCGCGGCTTCCAGCGCTCGATGGGACGCGGAGATCTCGGCGCCGGTGATGTCGCTGACGATGCGAGCCGCCCGGTCGACGAGCTTGGTGTTGCTCGCCGCCACCTCGATCATGTAGTTCCCGAAGGTCCGACCGCATTTGATCATGGCGATGGTGGAGATCATGTTGAGCACGAGCTTCTGCGCGGTGCCGGCCTTCAGCCGCGTCGACCCGGTCACCACCTCAGGACCGACGATCACCTCGATCGCGTGGTCGGCGACGGCGGAGAGAGGCACATCGGTGTTGCAGCAGACGCCCACGGTCAGGGCGCCGAAGTGGCGCGCCTCCGCCAGCGCACCCAGCACGAACGGCGCCCGCCCGCTGGCGGAGATCCCCACCACCGCGTCGCCGGGGCCGATCCGATCCGCCTGAATGGCGGCGGCACCCGCCTCCGCGTCGTCCTCGGCACCTTCGACGGACCGCGTCAGCGCCTCGACCCCACCCGCGATGATGCCCTGCACCAGCTCGGGATCGGTGCCGAACGTCGGCGGGCACTCCGAGGCGTCGAGCACGGCGAGGCGTCCCGAGGTGCCCGCGCCCACGTAGCGGAGGCGACCGCCGGCCTCGATCCGGGCGGCGATCGCGTCGATCGCGGCGGAAATCGCCGGGATCGCCCTGGCGACCGCCGTCGGCACCGCGGCGTCGGCCGTGTTCATGAGCCGGGCGAGGTCCTCCGTGGGCAGCCTGTCGATCTGGCTGTATCGCGGATCGCTCTGCTCTGTGGCCAGAGCGGCAAGTGAATGAGTCATGGCTCCTCGTACACATGTCTCGACGGTTCTGCGGTCGGAACTTCCGGGCGCAGGTCCGGGCGTTCCATACCCTGCGGTCCACGCCGGACCTCCAGGCCTGCGGTTGGGCCCCTGTGTCCCACTGTCCGGGCACTTCATGCCCTGGGTGGGTCGGCCCGCGGCCTTGTGTCCCCTTGCCCGGGGTCCGGTCCGTGGGTCCAGGTGCTGCTATCAGGTGTTCTGCCCGTTTGGGCGGCGATCGCTCAGGCCAGCGTGCGCCGGTAGAGCCAGAAGACGCGTTCGACCCGCGCGGCGGCCGCCCTGGAGTAGAAGCGCAGGGGTCCGACCCAGCTGATCTGGGCGCTCGGCAGGCCGGCTCCGGCCATCTCGGCGAGGCACCGGCGCAGCAGGACCCGGCCCACGCCGAGCCCGCGGGCCGCCTCCGCCGTACCCATCGGGCCGAACCAGAGCGGCCGGGCGCCCCACGCGGCGAATCCGAGGATCTCGCCTTCGCGGGTGGCGTAGTGGCAGCCGGTGGCCTGGGACGCTTCCCACGCCCACGAGTCCTTCCACTGCCTCCGGACGAACTCGATCACCTCTGCCCGCTCCCCGGGAGGCGCCGAGCGGACAGTCACCCCGGCCGAGGCCAGGCGGGCGAGGTCGGCGTCCACGGAGAGATCCCCGGACAGGTCCGCCGTCATGTTCCAGGCGGCGTGGTAGCGCTCGTAGCCCAGGCGCTCGGCCAGGCAGACCGCCGGGGTGTAGCGCACGTCGATGCCGGGCCACGCGTAGCAGGGCGGGTTTCCGGCGAACCGAACCTCGGCGGCGCCCTCCGCCCGCAGCCATTCCTCCGCCGCTCCGACCAGCGCGCGGCCGATTCCCCGGCCCTGGGCCGAGGGATCCACCGCGAGCAGGTCCACGTGTCCGACTCCGCCGCCACCCGCAGTGAGATCGCGGGCACGGGTGCACATGGAGGCGAAGACCACCCCGTCCTGGTCCGGCGTCACCAGGGCGGTCCACCGGCGTCCTTCGGGCGGGGCGGACAGCCGCTCCACGAGCGACGGCGCCTCGCGGGAGTCGAGCGTGAGCGCGGCACTGGCCAGCTCACCAACACGGGCCAACTCGGCGACCCGGGTCCGCGAACCGGCCGGAAGGCTGTGGATGTCGATCACGCGCTGGCCGCCATGGGGATCACGCTACGCCGCCGCGGGTGGAAGCACGCGTGTTCCTGCGGTGTGTTGTCGCCGTTGCCGAGAACGGGCCGATCGGTGCGGCACTCCTCGGTGCTGAACGGGCAGCGGCGCGCGAACAGGCACCCCTCGTCGGCGTGCCGCTCGTCGAGCGCCGCGGTCGGCACGACCCGCTCGGCGCCCGGCCGTTCGAGCCCGTGCAGGACGGGGATCGCCGACAGCAGGGACTGCGTGTACGGATGCACCGGGCTGGAGATGACGGTCTCGGTGAGTCCGCGCTCCACGACCTGGCCCCGGTAGATCACATAGAGTTCGCCGTCGTCGCCGATGTACCTGGCGGTGGCGATGTCGTGGGTGATGAACAGGATGCTCACGCCCAGCCGCTCGCGCAGGTCCTTCAGCAGGGCGAGGATGCCCAGCCGCATCGAGACGTCGATCATGGAGACGGACTCGTCCGCCACCAGCATCTCGGGGTCCACCGACAGCGCCCGCGCGATGACCACGCGCTGCCGCATGCCACCCGACAGCTGGTGGGGGTAGCGGGGCAGCACGTAGCCGGGGTCGATGCCCACCAGGGCGAGCAACTCCTCCGCTCGCTGCTCGGTCCACGCCTTCGACCGGCCCGTCTGCCGCGCGCGCAGCGCGAGCGGCGCGTGCAGGGTCTGGTGAACGGTGCGGGTCGGGTTGAGCGCGGAGTACGGATCCTGGTGGATCAGCTGGATCTGGCGGAAACGCGCCTGCCGCTGCCGGTGGCTCAGTGTCGACATCGGCGTGCCGTCGATGGTGATCTCGCCGGAGTCGTACGTTTCCAGGCCCGCGATGATCCGGCCGAGGGTCGTCTTGCCGCAGCCGGACTCGCCGATGAAGGAGGCCGCCCCGCCGGTCTTGATGGCGAAGTCCACCCCCCGCAGCGCGTGCACGTCACGGCCGCCGAGCACGTTTCCGCGCTGCTTGAACGTCTTGGTGATGCCGATGCCCAATATCACGCGTATTCCTCCTGCCATGCCGGGGCCGCGACCGTGTGACACGCGACGGTCCTCTTGTCGTGGACGACCGGAGACGGCTCGGCCGTCTCGCAGGCGTCCACCCGCTCCTTGTCGACCACAGGGCAGCGCTCGCGGAACACGCACCCGACGGCCGGGAGGGTGCCCAGTGTGGGCGGCCGTCCGGGCAGCGCCCGAGCCTCGGCGACATTGCCTGAAAGGCGAGGGATCGCCTGGATCAGGCCCTTTGTGTAGGGGTGGCTGGGTGCGCGGAGCACCTCTCTGGTGGGACCGTGCTCGACCACGCGCCCGCCGTACATCACGGCGAGGCGGTCGGTGACCTCCGCCGCGGCGCCGACGTCGTGGGTCACGAGGAGCGTGGTGAGCCCGCGCTCCCGGTGGACCTCACGGACGATCTGCAGGATCGTCGCCTGAGTGATCATGTCGAGCGCCGTCGTCGGCTCGTCGAGGATGACGAGCTGCGCGTTGAGCACGAGCGCGAACATGATGCCGACCCGCTGGCGCATCCCGCCCGAGAGCTCGTGCTGGTGGGAGTCGAGCACCCGCGCGCCGTCCATCCCCATCCGGCCGAGCAGCTCCCGCGCGTCGGCCACGAGCCCGCGCAGGTCCTGCACGTCGTGCGAGCGGCCCAGGTCGAGCAGCTGCTTGCCGACCGTCTTCAGCGGGTTGAGCGAGTTCTGCGCCGCCTGGAAGACGTAGCCGAGGCGGCGACCGCGGGCCCGGCGCAGCTCCTCGCCGCCGAGCCGTACGACGTCGCCGAGACCGTCGATCTCCACGCTGCCGCTCTTGATGCGCCCGGGCGGCTGGACCGCGTTGAGCAGGGACAGCGCGAGCGTGGACTTGCCGGAGCCGGACTCGCCGACGATCCCGGTGATGCTCCCCGGTTCGAGGGTGAGGCTCACGGCGGCGAGGGCGGGCAGCTCTCCGGCCGGGGTCTTGTAGACGACGGTGAGGTCGCGGACACGCACCCCAGGCGCCCCGTACGAAGCCGCGGCCTGTGCCCGGCCAGTGGCCCGCGCGGTGCCGTGACTTTGTGTTTTCCGCACAGGAGACCCCTCCTTCTTGGTATGGTTCTGGTGTTCGGACGGGCTGGCGATAACCAAGCTGGCCTGTCCCGGCCTACCGCCGGGCTGGCGGGATGTGAAGCCTGTGGAGGCCACATAAGACCGGTCGCATGCCCTCGGGTGTGTGAGGGCAGTCGCCGGTGAAGCAGGAAGATTCCACCCGCGAGGGTGGGAATCCTCCGGACTTATCCGTGGGGAGGAAGTCAACTGCTCACTCCTCGCGCAGCCGGGGGTTGAAGATCTCGTCCATCGCGTCCACGATCAGCACGATCCCCAGCGTGAGCAGGAGGATCGCGACCAGCGGGGCCAGCAGGTACGGCAGCGCGGCCGTGCTGGTGAGCGCGCCGCCGCCGAAGACGGCGAGGTTCAGCATGACGCCCCAGTTGTTGGCCTCGAACGGCAGGACGCCCAGGAAGAACAGGCCGACCTGCGCGTAGATGGCTCCCGTCACGGCGATGAGCATGTTCATCGCGATGTACGGCGCCATGCTGGGCAGGAGCTCCCGGCCGATGATGTGCCGGGCCGGCAGGCCCAGGCCCTTGGCCGCCTCGATGAATCCCCGCTCGCGCAGGGACAGGCTCTGGGATCGGACCGCGCGGGCCACGCCGCCCCAGCCGAGCAGCCCGAGGACCAGGCCCATCTCGATCGGGCTCTCGAACTTCCACATGGTGGACAGCACGAGCAGCAACGGCAGGCCGGGGATCGTGAGCTTCATGTCGGTGATCCGCATGAGCACCGTGTCCCACCGTCCGCGGTGGAACCCCGCGAACAGCCCGATCGCGGTGCCGAAGGCGACCGTGATGATCGCCGTCGCCAGACCGGTGAGCAGGACGTACCGCGCCCCGGTGACGACGAGCGCGAGCACGTCGGTGCCCTCGAAGTCCGTGCCCAGGGGGTGCGCCCAGCTCGGCCCGGCGTACAGCGCGTTGTTGTCACGCGGGAGGTGGTCGGGGTAGAGCAGGGGCCCGGCCACGGCCATGGCCGCGAACAGGGCGACGATGGCGACGCCGGCCATCCGGCTCGGCTTGCGGCGCAGCACGCGCCCGACGCCTCGCCAGAAGTTGCGCCGCAGCGTGGCCCGCGCTCCCCCGGTCGGCTCAGTGATCTCGGAGGTCGGCAGGAGGCCGCCAGACGATGCAGAAAGGGTCATGCCGCGCCTCCGCTTCGCACTCGGGGGTCGATCACGGCGTAGAACAGGTCGGCCGCGATGTTGGCGCAGATGATCGCCACCGTGATGACGAGGAACGTTCCACCCATCAGCGCGTAGTCGCGGGAGCCGATGCTGTCGACGAGCAACAGCCCGAGCCCCGGATAGTTGAAGATCCGCTCGATGAAGATCGCGCCGCCGAACAGCATGCCGAGCGACAACGCCAGGATCGTGAAGAGCGGCAGGATCGCGTTGCGGGCGACGTAGCGGAACAGGACGCCCCGCTTGAGCCCGCGCAGCTCCGCCGCGAGGATGAAGTCGTCGCCGAGCACGGTGGCCACGCTCGACTTCATCGCCAGGGTCCAGCCGCCGTAGCTCGCCAGCGCGTACGTCAGGACGGGCAGTGTCGCGTGCTGGACCAGCGAGGCGATGTATCCGGCGTTGAGGCCCGGGTCGAACTCGATGTCCACGGGCCCGCCCGCCGGGAGGATCGGCCACAGCGTTGTGAAGATCGCCATGACCAGGAGCCCGATGACGTACTGCGGCACGCCGTGCAGGAGGGAGCCGGAGATCGCGAGCGCGTCGCCGAGCTTGCCCGACCGCTTGATCGCCGCGTAGACGCCCATGGTCACGCCGAGCAGGAAGCTCAGCAGGGTGCCGCCCAGGACGGGGAGCACGGTCCACTTGGCCGCCGCGGTGATCAGGGTCGCCACTTCGGTGCCGGGGGTGCTGAGCGACTGGCCCAGATCGAAGTGGAGCAGGCCCTTGATGTAGTCGACGTACTGCTCCCAGAGGCTGCCCGTGGGCAGGAATCCGTACAGCGCCGCCGTGGCCCGCTGGGCCTCGTCCGGGGACATCCCGCGCTCGATCAGCTTCTCGTACTGCCCGAGCACGGGGTCACCGGGGATGTTGCGGATGATCACGAAGCTGATCGTGGTGACCACCCAGATCATGACGAGCGCGCGGGCCAGGTGGCCCGCGAGTCGCCGCGTGATGAGTGTCATAGGCTACTTCTTCTTGATCATGCCGAGCTGCATCCAGACGCCGGCCGAGAGCCGCAGCACGTCGCTGTCGGTCGCGGGCCAGCCGGTGTAGCGCGAGGTGTTGATGAACTGAGTGTTGACGTAGTCGTAGAGCTGGATGACCGGAAGCTGCTCGTTGGTCACCTTGGCCAGCGTGCTGACGATCTTCTTCTGCTCGTCGGCGGACGCGAGGTTGAGCTGACTGGTGAGCACGCCCGGGTTGACCCCGTCGATCGTCTCCCCGCTGCCCATCCAGTTGCCCTCCGTGCCCGCGGGCACGTGCTTGAGCTGACCGGCGAGGAGCTGCCACCCGTTGGCCTGGCCGAACAGGCGCTGGTAGATGTTGTACGGCGCGGGCCCGAGGGCGATCAGCCAGAAACCGATGTCGTACTTGCCCGCCGCGAGCTCTTCGAGGTACAGGGGGTAGTCGGCGGAGGTGAGCACCGCCGCGTCGATCCCGTGGTCGTTGAGCTGGCTCGTGACGGCCTTGGCCGCGGAGACCCAGTCGGAGAACGACGCGGGAACGTGCAGCCGCACCTTCCACGGGGTGCCGTCCGGCAGCACCCACTTGCCGTTCTTCTTGACCATGCCGGCCGCCTTGAGCTCCTCCTCGGCCTTGGCCGGGTCGAGCTTGTACGGATCGAGCGAGCCCAGCTGGTCGCCCAGCCATGACTTGGCCGCCTCGGCGTGGATGCCGGTCGTCGTGAGCGCCGGGGTTCCGGCCTCCGGAGAAGCGATCTTGGTGAGCTGCGCGCGGTCGATCAGATAGGCCAGCGCGCGCCGGACGTGCACGTTGTCGTACGGCTTTCGCGCCTCGTTGAACGCCATGGAGGCCGCCACCGGGGAGAAGCCCTTGCGGATCTCGTTGCCCTGGGTCTTGCGGATGCGGTTCATGACGTCGCTCGGCACCGCAGTGAAGGGTGCGCTGTCCAGCTTGCCGGAGATCAGGTAGTTCCAGATCTGCTCGTTGCCGGTGTAGTTGAGGATCTTGACCTTGTCGGGCGCGATGTTCCCCACGGCGTAGAAGTAGGGGTTCTTGGTCAGCAGCGCCTCGCCCGGGTTCACCCGCTGGAGGACGAACGGCCCGGCCGACACGTCCTTGGCCGGAGCGAAGGAGATGACCTTCTCCGCGAGCCCCGTGATCGAGGCCTTCGCCTGCTCGGCGACGGGGCCGGTGCCCTTCGCGGCCTTCAGCTTGTCCCAGAAGTCGGCCGGCAGCAGCGAGCCGAACACGTGGGCCGGCACGACGGTGGTCGACAGCACGTTGCGGAGGAAGACGTTGCTCCGGTTGGTCCCCTGGGTGACCTTGACGGTGTGGCCGTCCACGATCCGGATGTCGGCCGCGGCGCCCGCCGCCTTGGGGTCGACCGCGTAGGCGGTGCCGCCCTGGGTGTAGGCGAGCCCGATGGACACGCGGACGTCCTCGCTGGTCACCGGCTTGCCGTCGGACCATTTGGCGTTCGGCTGCAGGTGGATGACGACTTCGCCCTGGTCCTTCGAGGCGGTCCAGCTCTTGGCGAGACCGGGATAGAACTTGTTCGGGTCGATCGGGTCGTTCTTGGGCCACGCCAGCGACATCGTGTTGTAGCCGCCGAACGTGTTGCCCTTGGGGTTGAACGGGTTGATGGGCGCGGTCGCGTCGATCTGCTTCGCGCCGTCGATCGTGGTGTAGACCCCGCCCGAGCCGGCGGACCCGGATTTGCCGGTGGTGCTGCAGGCGGTGGCGGTGGCGATGCCCGCCAGCGCCACGATCGCTGCGAATCGCTTCATGGGCTGCTCCTGGTTCCCGATTTCCACGAAACATACGGAGCCGAGAGCAGGTGCGTCAATTATTTTCCTGGGTGGAGAAGAAAGTGGAGCTAATTTTTACCCAAGCCGTCTAGCTGCGGAGACGGCCGGATGGTCCGTCTCCTGGGGGCGCTCAGGAACTGGTCGAGCGCTCCTCTGGTGGCGCGCAGGGCGGCGTCGGAGGCGTCGAACGTGCGCTGGGCGACACCGACGAAGATGCAGTCGACGATCAGCAGCTGGCTGATGCGGCTCGCCAGCGCGCCCGGCCGGAACTCGGTCTCCCGGCCCGCCGACACCAGCACGTGGTCCGCCACCTCGGCGAGCGACGAGCGGGGATTGTTGGTGATCGCCACCGTGGTGGCTCCCGCCTCAGCCGCGACGCGCATCGGCTCCACCGCGTCGGGCGTCTCGCCCGTGCAGCTCACTCCCACCCAGACGTCCCCGCGCCCGGCCAGTGCGGCGCCGGTCAGCGCCAGGTGGACGTCGGCGAAGGGATGGCTGGCGACCCCGATGCGCAGTAGCTTCTGCGCCATGTCCGCGGCGACCAGGCCGGACGCTCCCACGCCGTACACGTTCACGCGGCGGGCTCCGGCCAGGGCCTCCACGACCGCGCCCAGCCGCTCGGGCGAGAGCTGCGCCGCGGTGTCCGCCAGGGCGTCGGACTCCGCCCGGGTCACCTTCGCGATCACCTCGGCGAGCGGGTCGTCCGGGGCCAGGTCGCCGGGGACCAGACGCTCCGGCTCCACCCGCGCGGACGCGGCGGCCAGCGCGAGGCGTAGCTGCGAGTACCCGGAGAAGCCGAGCGCCCGCGCGGTCCGCACGATCGTGGCCTCGCTGGTCCCGGAGGCCGCGCCCAGCTCGGTGATCGTGCTGCGGGCGACCATCGCCGGGTCGTCCAGGATCAGCCTGGCGATGGACCGCCCCGCCGGGGTGAGCGACGGCAGCACCGCACGCACGGTGGCCACAAGGTTCGACGCTGTGGGGCCGCGGGACGAAGGCGCGTTCATGGGGGAATGACCTCTTCTCAATGATTCTTTCGGGGGTTTTCGCAGGTTATGGGGTTTGGCGGGGCCCGGTTTCGTGGGGTCTGGTTCTCACGCGTACGGGCTTTCGCGGGCCGGTTTTCACGGATTTCCGGTAGCAGGGATCCGGGTTCTCAGGTTCACGGTCGTCAGGGGTTGCCGGGAATCGGGCTGTCGGATCCGGTCAGCCGGCGCGCGGCGGCGCGCGCCGACGCGCGGGAGTTGCCGTGGGTGCAGACATAGACGGCTCCCACCGGGGTTCCCGGCAGGCCCGTCTCGACCACCACCGCGTCCGGCCGGGCCTGTACGGCTTCCGCCAGCAGCCGCCGCATCCAGCCGTGCCGGGCGGCGTCGTGGACCGCGATCACGAGGGGCCGCCCGTCGTCACACAGGCTGGGGAGCTCTCCGCCGACGGTGACCACGATCCCGGTGGTTCCGGGCAGCACCTCCGTGAGCGCTCCGGCGAGGGTCGTCCGGGTCGTCTCACCCACGGCCTGGCTGGGCTTCGGCGAGATGTCGACCACCAGCGGGGCCTTGGTGAGCACAGGCCGGGCGGCCTCGCCCACGACGCGCAGCGCCGAGTCGGCCGCCATCGCCCCGAGTCCCTCGTCGAGGTCGGCCGCGGCTTCGGCACGCAGGGACGCCCGTTCCGCGTGCCAGGTGGCGAGCGCGTGCACCCGGGCCGCCGCCTCCGCCAGCCGTTCCTCGCGGAGACTTCCTTCCCGGACGGCCGCCACGATGTGGTCCCGCAGCGCGTACACGCTCTCTCCCTCGGGCGAGGACACGCCGACGCAGACGGCGTCCGCTCCGGCCGCCAGCGCGCGGACCGCGATCTCGCCGGGCTGGTAGTGAGCCGCGAGGGCGCGCATCTCGATCGCGTCGGTCACCGCCAGGCCCGCGAAGCCCAGCTCCTCCCGGAGCAACCCGGTCAGTACGGCCCGGCTCAGCGTCGCCGGGACTTCGTCGAGCGCGGGCACCAGCAGGTGGCCGCACATGACGGCCCGCACCGCCGCGCCTATCGCGGCACGGAAGGGCGGAAGGTCGCGCCGGTCGAGCAGCTCACGCGAGGCGGCCACTGTGGGCAGCGCCAGGTGGGAGTCGGCCACCGTGTCGCCGTGGCCGGGGAAGTGCTTGGCGCAGGCCGCCACCCCGGCGCCCTGTAACCCGGAGATCCACGCGACGGTGTGCCGGGCGACGAGCGCGGGATCCGGGCCGAAGGACCTGATGCCGATGACCGGATTGGCGGGATTGGCGTTGACGTCCACGACGGGCGCGTAGTTCAGCGTGATGTCGGCCGCCGCGACGAGGCGGCCGATCTGCCGGGCCACCCGCTCGGTCATGGTGAGGTCGTCCACCACTCCCAGCGCGCAGTTGCCGGGCCATGAGCTTCCGGTGCGCGCCTCCAGCCGGGTGACCGCGCCGCCCTCCTCGTCCACCGCGACCACCACGGCCGGGTTCTCCTGGCGCAGGGCGGCGACGAGGCGGGCCGTTTGGTCCGGGTCCACCAGGTTGCGTTTGAAGAGCACGGTCCCGCCGAGGCCGTCCGCAAGGGCGCGGCGCAGCCAGCCCGGCGGCGTGGTGCCGTCGAAGCCGGGTTGCAGCACGGTCATCGCCATCCGGGCGAGATCGCTGGACATCGCGGAGCTCGACGGCATTCTCAGACGCCGATCAGACGCCGGTGCCCCTGCAGGGCATGCAGGTCACCCTGGGGGAGAGCGGCCCGCAGCGCGAGGGCGGCCGCGCCTGCGGCCCCGTCCCTCGCGGCGACCGGACGCACCCGCTCGCCGAGCTCGGCACGAACCCGCCGGGCCAGCTCCGTCGGCTCGGTCAGCAGGGAGCCCGCCAGCACCAGCGGCTTTTCGTCCCGGCCCAGCACGCCGGCCGTGCGCGCCAACAGCCGCGCGGCCTCGTCGACGATGTCGCGCGCCACCGGATCGCCCTCACTGGCGGCGGCATCGACCCCGGGCGCGAGGGTCGCCAGCCACGCCGCCCCGGAGGCGGCGACACGGCCGTAGACGGCGGACACGATCGCCTGCTCCAGATCATCGGAGTCTAGATCGTCTGCGGGCGGCTTGCCGAGAACGGCGGACGCGATTCGGCCGACCAGCGTGGTGGGGCCGCTCCGGCCGTCGAGCGTGGCCAGCACCGCCATGACGGCCCGCCTGCCCATCCACACCCCCGAGCCCTCGTCGCCGAGCAGCCATCCGTGGCCGTCGGCCCGCCGTACGATCCGCCAGTCCCTGATCCGCGCCGCCACCGCGCCCGTCCCGGCGACCAGGACCGTGCCATCCGGCTCCGGGGTGGCGCTCGTGAAGGCGACGAGCATGTCGGGTACGACCAAAGGATGCCCTGGCAGCCGGGCCTCATGCCACGCCCGCTCCGCCACCTGTTCGGCCGGTCCGGTGCCCGCCAGGCCGAAGACGCCGCCGATCACGTGTGAGCCGTCGAGGCCATCCAGCGCGATGCGGAGCGCGGCCAGCAGGTTGGCGGACGGATCCGCGGCCGAGCGGGCGTTCGCGCCACCCGCGCGCCCCCGGCCTGCCACCTCACCGTTCTCCCGGACCACGACACATCTCGTGCTCGTGCCGCCACCGTCCACCCCGATGATCAGCGCCGTCACAGCAACCCCCCGCGTAGATGTCCTCCAGGAATCTACAAGAGAGTGAAGATTTTCTACAACGGGCCGCGCCGCCCGGACCCACGTACGACCCCGCCCAGGTCATGGCCGCCACGCGTCGCAGGCGGCGTCACCCCGCCACGATGGCCATCTGATCGCTGATCTCCTGTGCTGTGGCCAGGACCTTCTGGGCGATCTCCGCCTCGGCCTCCGGGTACACCCGGGAGGCGAGGGCGGCCACGCTCACCGCCGCCACCACCTGTTTGCTCACGTCCCGGATCGGCGCCGCGATGCCCACCACGTCGGGGTCCAGCTCGCCGCGGGTGATGGAGTAGCCGATACGGCGGATCCGGCCCAGGCGTTCCATCAGGGCGTCGACGTCGGTGAGGGTGGCCGGGGTGAACCGGCGCAGTTCGGCGGCCTCCAGCAACCTGCGGGTTTCGTCGTCCGGGCTCCAGGCCAGCAGGACGAGGGCCGAGGCGCCGGCGTTGAGCGGCAGGGCGCGGCCGCGCTCGTAGGAGATTCGTACCGCGCGGGTGCTCTCCGCGCGGTCCACGCACACCACCAGGTCCCCGGCGCGCCGGGTCAGCAGCACGGTCTCGCGCACCTCTTCGGCCAGTGCCTCCATCGAGGGTATTGCGACCTCGGAGAGGCCGTAGCTGTGGCGGGCCACGCGGGCGATCTCCAGCACCCGCAGGCCGAGCCGGAAGCCGCCGCCTGGGGCCTCTTCCAGAAAGCGCCCGGCCACGAGGCTCTGCAGATAGCGGTACGCGGTGGAGCGTGCTACACCGAGCCGTTCTGCCACGGCGGTTCCGGAGACAACAAGGTTGGTGTCGTCGAACATGGTCAGGATGTCGAGTGCCCGGTCGGCCGTGGAGTTGCGGTCGCGATAGCTGGGGGACGCGTTTCCTGACATGCGAGACACTCTAGCGCTGTCGCGGGCCGTTGGAGGCTAATCGCCAGAGAGGTCGCGTTCACTAAAATGACCGACCGCCTGGTCGCCAACGGACTGATCCAGCGCCACTCCAGCCCCACAGATCGCAGGATCACCCTGGCGCGGTTCACGGAGCACGGCGCGGAGACCCTGGACCGCGCTCTCCGCCTGCACGTGGACAGCCTCCGGCGGTACCTGCTGGAACCTCTCGGGACCCAACAGTTCGAACAGTTGGCCGCGGGCATGAGAACGCTTCGGGACACTCACACGCCGAAGGCGTGTCGGCATGGTAAGCGCGGCACCCGTATGTGCAAAGACGGGCCGTCGGCCCACCGGGCTGCGCGCCCGGGACGCACAGCCCGGTGCCTCCGGCGACAGGGCGAATCGGGGTCAGAACGGGCTGCCGCCCATGATCACGCGCTCCTCGGGAGGGATAGGGTCGAGGCTGACCTGGACGTCAAGGCACGTGGTGCGGCGGCTCGTCACCGCCTTCTCGATCACTGGCGCCAAGTCGGCGAGGCTGGTGATCTCTTGACCCTCGGCGCCGAGGGCGCGGGCCACTTCGCTGTACGAACCGTTTTCCAGGCGGTTGTTCACGATGCGATCCCTGCCCGCCGTGTGCTCTTGAAAGTGCAGGGTCGCGCCCCAGGCCCGGTTGTTCAGCACGATCACCACCACCGGCAGGCCGGCGCGCACCATCGCGTCGAACTCGCCGAGGCTGTAACCCACCGCACCGTCGCCGGTGACCAGAACGACAGGCCTGTCCCGGTCGGCCGCCTGTGCGCCCATCGCGACACCCATCCCCACTCCCATAGAGCCGAGATAGCCATGGCAGAGGTAGGCCGACACCTGTGCGTCGGGGATGGTCTCGGAGAGCCACAGGTAGGTCAGCGCGCCGTCGGCTACGACGACCGAACCGGCGGGTACCGTGGCGGCTATGGCGCGTACCGCGTCGTGCGGGTGGATGCGTTCGTCCCGTACGACCTGGGCAGCCACGGCCTGCCGACGCTGATCGATATGCGATCGCAGCTGTCCCTTCCACTCTGTGCGGTCGATCCGGGTGGGCAGGGCGGAGGTCAGTTGCCGCAACACCGGACGCGGGGAGGCCACGACCGACAGGTCCACCCTCTGTAGGTGACCAAGTTCGCGGGCGTCGGCGTCGATCTGCACGATCCGGGCGCTGTGCGGAATCAGGGCTCCTGAGCCGTGCGCGGTGGTGAGGCCGAACCGCAGTCCGAGCATGATCACGGCGTCGGGCGCGGTATCCGGGTCTAGGCCGTACAGGGACTGTACGAGGCCGAAACCGAGGGGGGTGCCGGACAGTGCGCCGAGGCCTTCGAAGTCAGAGAACACCGGCACGTCGGCCGCCTCGGCGAAGGCACGCAGGTCTACGGCGGCGCCTGCCCGGACGACCTCGGAGCCGATCACAAGCACCGGCCGATGCGCCTGCTGCAGAAGGTCCACGACTTGGGAGACTGCCTCGGGAGGTGCAGCGGAGGCCTGGTCGGGGGCCCGGTTTAGTTCGGCGCGGACGTCGGGTGCTTCGATCTCGCCGGTGAGAACGTCCCAGGGGATGTCGATGAAGACCGGCCCGTACGGCGCGGTCAGTGCAGTACGGATGGCGCGGGCCAGGATGCGGGGGATGAGTTCGGTGCGAGTGATGCGATGAGCCCACTTGGTCACCGGCTTCGCGACCGCGACCTGGTCGATGCCTGCCTGCAGGGTGTTGGCCTCGTCGAACGCCAGCGGACCGGATGCGCCGATGTAGAGAACAGGCGTGCGGTCGAGAAACGCGTTCGCCATCGACGTCACGCAGTTGGTGAAGCCGCCGCCCGCGGTCAACAACGCGACCCCGAGATGGTTGCGGACCCGTGCGTAACCTTCCGCGGCATGCCCGGCGTTCATCTCGTGCCGGGTGTCGACGATCGGCAGCCCGTGATCGCGAGCCGCCTGGTACATCGTGTCAACGTGGGCGCCGTTGATGCCGAACAGCGCGTCGACGCCCGCCTGCAGCAGGATTCGGATGACGATCTCGCCCCCAGTGATACTGGGCATGGGGTTGGCCTCCTGGCACAAGGTTAAGTCGTACGGTCGGCCGCGGTCCTTGGCGCCATCGGCCGTGAGGAGATGTCCGGTCACGAGACCTGTCTCCCGGGGCGACGCCGGATTCTCGGGTCCTCGGCTAAGCGCCGCGCTCATCCGCAGGTGCCCCGCCGGGGGCGGGTACGGGCGCGTACCGTCGCAGCTGTGTCCCCACGCGCTCGGCATCGGCGGGCGCGAAGACCGCCGTGACGATCCGGTCGGGGCGAACCAGGACGAAATGTCCGGCCAGGCCGGCGAAGACCGCCTCGAGTTGGCCGTCGGCGTCGGCGATGGCGTCGCGGCTGCCCCGGGTACGGGGTGCGCGGTCGTTGAGGACGACGTCAACCGGGGTGGCGACGGGTAGGCCCGCCCGGGTGGCCGCGGCCCAGCCCGGCTCGTCCCCGTCGATCCCCAGCAGGCTCCAACCGGGGCCGAGCACGTCGTCGAGCCGGGCGAAGCGGTGCTGGTCGCCGTGCAGAACTCGCGGCTGCGGCAGCATCGTGCCGACCAGCGGCCGCTGGGCACTGCCGAGGTGGACGACGGCGCCGGTGCGCAGGCGCAGAGCGGGCCGGTAGCGCATCTCCGTTAGGTATCGGCGCCCGCGGCGGATGCGCATTGCGCCCCGGACCAGGAGATCACGCAGCGCGGCCCTGCGCCGGCTGGTGGTCATGACGATGCCCCTGAGCCGTACGGACAGGTCGATCATCGCCTTGGCGTGCGGCCGCCGCTCGCTGTCGTACGTGTCGAGCAGCGCTTCACCGGCCCGGCCGTTCAGCACCTCGGCGACCTTCCAGCACAGGTTGGCCGAGTCGCGTAGGCCGGAGTTGAGGCCCTGCCCGGCGAACGGCGGCATCATGTGCGCGGCGTCGCCGAGCAGGAAGCACCGTCCGTCGCGCAGGCGGTCGGCGAGCAGGCCGTGGAAGCGATATGCGACGGCGCGTTCGATCTGGTCGGGGGTGATCTCCCGGTACGGTCGCAGCAGTTCGCGTACCAGTTGGAACGACGGCGGCGTACCCGGCTCGCACTCTCCCGGGTTCAGCCGGAACTCGTACCGGCACCGGCCGTCGCGACCCGGAACGATGACGTGCGGCCGGACCGGGTCGCCGTGATGCATGCCGTACCGCTGGTCGTGCGGGTCTTCGAGCGCGTCCACGACCAGCCAGACGTCGGGGAAGCTGCGCCCGCGCATCGGGATCGACAGCAACTCGCGCACTGTGCTGCGGCCTCCGTCGCAGCCGAGAACGTAGTCGACTGACAACGGCTCGACGTCCGTGTCGCCCGTGTCAGAACTCAGCAATACCCGTACCTGGTCGTCGTCCTGGGCGAGCGCAACCAGCCGGGTGCTGAATCGGACTTCGACGCTCGGGAACCGGCGCAGTTCCGCGTGGAGCACGCGCTCGAAGTCGGGCTGGGCGAAGGGATTCTTGAAGGGATGACCGTAGCGATAGCCGCCGGTGCCGCGGGCGTGGACCAGCGGCCGACCTCCGGCGCCGAAGTACCTCGTGCCGGTGCCAGGCACGATGATCGGGTACACCGCTTCGTCCAGCCCGGCGAGCTGCAGGATGCGCAACGACTCGTCGTCGAGGCTGATCGCCTTGGCGTCGTGGCTCGTGGTGGCGTTGGCCTCGACGAGTAGCACCTGTATGCCCATCGAGCCGAGCAGGTTCGCCGCGGTGAGCCCGGTCGGCCCCGCGCCGACGACCAGTACCGCGATGCCGGCGCCGGAGCTTTCCGGTTGCTGTGGCGGGGAAGGTTTGGTCATGAGTGATCGTGATCGATTCCGCGGGCGGGCTACTGGACAGGCTGGTACGCAGAGGTGCCGTCGGCGAGTAGCCGCTCGGCCTCGGCGAGGATGTCTGCCGGGTCCTGGTCGAGGTTGATGCTCTTGCGGAAGGGCTGCGGGACGTCGCGCTCGATGCGCAGGTAGACCTCGTTACGGTTGCCCTCCGGGTCGAAGAAGTAGATGCCTATCGCGTTCCCGTGAGTGACCTCCTGCTGGACCTCGATGCCCTCGGCCTCGAAGCGGCGGTGGAAATCGATGATGGTCGGAAGCGAGTCGACCCGCCACGACACCTGGTGGGTGAGCTTGGTGCCGGGCGGCGCGGAGCGGCCGAGCTGCAGCACGAACTCGTGGTGTTCCTCCTCCGGGCGGGAGGACATGAACACGATGCCCAGCTCCTCGTCTTCATCGGTGACGGTCAGCCCCATCACCCGCGTGTAGAAGTCGCGCATCGCATCGAGATCGTTGACCCAGAACCCTGTGTGGCCAAGCCCGGTGATCGGCATGGTCTGTCTCCTTTTTCAGGACTATAGTTTTGTTTTACAGGACACATAGGAATGCGTCAATCAACTTTGGTGTGCTCGACGCCACGCTCGGCCGCGTCGAGCAACGGGGTAAGGATCTGTGCGGCCTGCGCTGGGGTGACCACCTGATGTGGCTCCAGCCTGTGGATGGTCCGGCTGGCCGCATCTTCATAGATGTGCTCGCCGATCAGCCGACAGTCCTCGTCGTAGGGCCAGAACGAGGCGACGTAGTGGGTCAGCTGGTAGTGCGCGTCCGGGTCGTCGATGTCCTCGCCCTGTTCGAGGAGGACGTGCCCGGGCAGGTGGTTGCCGAACAGCGACTCGATCGCGAGGCCCCAGTCGGACACCATGATCTGGTCCTCGATCGGGCCGAATACGTTGAGCCCTCGGTCGGCGATGTCCTGGTAGAAGTTTCCGATCGCCGCCATGCCGGACAGGTGTATGGAGCGGCCGTTCTCGTTGATGCGGTAGACCGGGTGGTCGACCATCATCTTCGGGGTGAGGATCTCGCGCCATCGGCCGGACACCTCCAGGAGGGCGTGGCGCCGGAAGTTGCGCAGTATCGCCCGGTGTCGAGGATTGTCGGTCCGTGCCAGCAACTCGTCCGGGGCTTTTACGACATCGCGCACGTGGAAGGTCTGCACGGGTACTCCTTGTCGGTTCAGGGGTTGACCGGGTCGGCCGCGTCGATGCCGCCGTCGATGACGACGACGGCGCCGGTGATGAAGCTCGCCTCGTCGCTGAACAGGAAGGCCACCAGCGCGGCGACGTCGTCGGGGGTGCCCATGCGCCCGAGTGGGATGCGGGTCCGTAACGCGTCGTGCGCGGCGGGCCCCCCGCCGTTTGAGTCGATGAGAGGCTTCTGCATGGGCGTCTCGATGAGTCCGGGCGCGATGACGTTCACCCGCACCCCAGTAGGAGCACCTTCGATTGCGGCGCTGCGCGCCAGTCCGATCGCGGCGTGCTTGGCCGCGACGTAAGGAATGATCGTCCCGCTGGCGTGCAGCCCGGCCAGCGACGACGTGACGACGACGGAGCCGCCGGAGTCCTGGGCCGCGAACTGCGCCAGCGCGGCTTTGAGGCCGAGGAAGACGCTGCGCTGGTTGACCTCGATGGTCCGGTCATAGTCCGCGACATCGACGTCGGCGAATCGCGCGTACGGACCGGGGATTCCGGCGTTGAGGTGTACCGCGTCGACGCGGCCGAAGCGCTCGACTGCGGCGCGCATCGCCGCGTCGACGTCTTCCGCGCGCGAGACGTCGGCGGGTACAGTCAGGGTTTCGCCGCCGGCCCTGCCCGCGACGAGGTCGGCCGCGGCGGCGTCGCGGTCCACGAGGACGGCGCGCATCCCCTCCCCAACCAGGCGCCGAACCGTCGCGGCACCGATGCCACTCCCCGCGCCGGTGACCACGGCCACGTGCCCCGATAGGCCCCGCATGGTCATTTTGTCTCCTGAAATATAGGACTAGCGTCTTTCTTTGCAGGACTGTACGCTTCGGCGAAATGTGACGTCAACGTTCCGTAAACATTCCTGAGGAGGCCGAACGATGGTGCTGCGCCATGTCTTGAAGCGTCATGGCCGGGCGCCCGAGGGCGCTCACCCAGTGCCCGGACCGGACGAGCCCTCAGGATCGACGCCAGCCGTGGGAGACGCGGGGCTGGTGATCCGCGGTGTGCACAAGCGCTTCGGCGGTGTGCAGGCCCTCAACGGGGTCAGCCTGGAGGTGGCCCAGGGCGACGCGGTCGCGGTCATCGGACCCAACGGAGCCGGTAAGAGCACTCTGCTGAAGGCGGTCGCCGGTGTGCACCGCCCGGACCAGGGCGAGATCTGGCTGGGAGGGGTGCGGCTGGACCGGCTGGCACCGCACCAGATCACGAGGGCCGGCGTCGCCCTCGCTCACCAGGTGCCCCAGCCGTTCCCCCACTTGAGCGTTTATGACAATGTCCGGGTCGCGGTGATGTCCGGCTCCCCACGCAGGGGCGCGATGACCGTCGAGGAGGTCCTTGAACTGTGCGAGCTGGACACCAAGGGCCGCAGGCTGACCAGCTCGCTCGCCGTCCTGGATCTCAAGCGCCTTGAGGTGGCGCGGGCGCTGGCCACGGATCCGTCCGTGCTGATGCTCGACGAGGTGGCGGCCGGGCTGGCCGGCCGGCAACTGGACGAGGCGATCGCGCTCATCCGCCGCGTTCACGCCACCGGCCGCACCGTACTGCTGGTCGAGCACATCGAGCGGGTGGTCCGCGAGGTCGTCGATCGCGTGCTGGTGCTCAACTGGGGCGAGAAGCTCGCGGAGGGCACCCCCGACGAAATCGCCCGCGACCCACAGGTGCGCGAGGTCTACCTCGGCGACGGGCAGGCGGCGAAGGCGGCCCGCCGCTCACCGGCGCCGACCCGCGCCGAGCCGTTGCTGTCGGTGCGTGGGCTGACCGCCGGGTACGGCGGCATGGGGGCGCTGCACGACGTCTCGCTGGACGTCGCGCCGGGTGAGATCGTCGCGGTGCTGGGCGCGAACGGTGCGGGCAAGTCCACGCTGTGTGGCGCCATCATGGGCGCGGTGCGGGTACGCGCAGGCAGCGTGCGGGTAGGCGACACCGACGTCACCCGCATCCCCGTCCACCACCGGGCGCGTTGCGGCATCTCATACTGTCCGGAGGGCCGGCGGGTCTTCGGCGAGCTCACCGTCCGAGAGAACCTTGTGCTCGGCGCGCCGCTGAGCACGCCGGCCGGCGTGCTGAGCGAGCGCCTCGCCGAGGTATACGAGATCTTCCCCGTGCTGCGGGAACGCTCCACACAACCGGCCGGCACGCTCTCCGGCGGGCAGCAGCAGATGCTGGCCGTGGGCCGGGCGCTGATGGCCAAGCCGCAGCTGCTCATCTGCGACGAGATCTCCCTCGGGTTGTCGCCGGTCGCGGTCGACACCCTGTACGAGGCCCTGACCCGCGTCAACGAACGCGGCGTGGCCATCCTGCTCGTCGAGCAGAACGTCCACCGCTGCCTCGCGCTGGCCGACCGCGCCTGCGTGCTGTCTCGGGGCCAGCTGTCCTACTCCGGGCCCGCCGGCGACCTCCTGCAGGGCACGCGACTGGACGACGCCTACTTCGGCGCCGGCGATCGCACCGGCGACCACACCCCCGAAGATCCCTCAGTGAACGCAAGGAGAAGCACATGATAAGAAAGTCGCTCGCCGCGGCGCTCGCCGCCGTGACCTCGGTGACCCTCGCCGCGTGCGGCAGCGGCGACACCGGCGCCTCGACGTCCGACGACGTCGTCATCGGCACGAGCATGATGCTCAGCGGGCAGGTCAACCTCGAAACCATCCGCGACGGCTACCAGTGGGCCGTCGACGAGGCGAACGCGGCGGGCGGCGTCAGCGTCGACGGGACCAAACGCAAAGTCACGCTGAAGATCCTGGACAACCGCGGCGACACGAGCACGATGATCCAGCAGGTCCGGACTCTGGCGCTGACCGACAAGGCGGCCGGGCTGCTCGGCTCCTGCTGCCAGCAGAACATCGACCTGCAGGCCCAGGCCGACTCGCTGAAGATACCGCTGGTGATGGGCGCCCTGCCGATCGAACTGCTGCCCAAGGGCAAGGGGTACGTCTGGGACTCCTTCCAGGCGCTCGACGACGGCGCCAAGGGTTTCCTGGAGGTCGCGAGCTCAGCCGGCACAAACAAAAAGGTCCTGCTCATCACGACCAACGACGCGCAGGGCACGTCCACCGCCGACCAGTGGGGCGCCGCGGCGACCCAGGCCGGGTTCACCGTCGCGGCCAAGACCGCGGCGCCGGCCGGCACCACCGACTACTCCGACGCCATCGCGAAGGCCAAGTCGGCCGACGCGGAGGTGTTGATCGCGGCCATGACACCCCCGGACTGCTTCGCGATGTGGAAGCAGATGAAGGCCTTGGCGTACGCCCCGAAGGTCGCGATCGGCATTCAGTGCGCCCAGACGCCGGGCTGGACCTCGCTAGGCGAGTTGGGGGCCGGGACGCTCCTGCAGATGAACTGGACGCGCACGTCCGGCCTGCCCAAGGCGGACCAGATCGTGCAGAAGTTCTCCGCGAAGTACGCCAACGACAACGAGTTGGCCTCCGTCGCGATCGGATATCACGAGGCGAGCATCCTGCTCGCAGCGATCAGCAAGGCCGGATCGACCGACCGCGAGAAGATCAACGCGGCGCTGAAGGGCACGGACCTGAGCTCGACGCTCGGCCAGGTCACGTTCACCGGCAACAAGAGCGCCACACCGAGTTTCATCGGCCAGTGGAACGCCGACGGCAGCATCACCCAGGTGTGGCCGGCGAAGGGCGGCTCCGCGCTCAAGCCGCTGTCCGGCCTGTCCTAGAGCGGATAATGGCGGAGGGAGGAAGACATGTCCGCTGACGTTCTCGTCGCCGGAGTCCTCGCCGGGGGCCTGTACGCCCTCATCGGGCTGGGCATCTCGCTGGTTTTCGGCGTCCTGAAGATGATGAACCTGATGCACGGCGAACTGGTCGTCGGCGGCGCGTACCTCGCCTCGCTCCTGGTCGGGTACGCGGGGTTCGACCCGTTGCTGACACTGCCGTTCGCGATGCTGGCGATGGCGGCGCTGGCCTACCCGCTGCAGCGGTACCTGCTGGCCGGGCTGTTGCGGGCGAGTGACTCCGCCCCGCTGGTGGCCACCTTCGGGCTGTCCCTGGTGGCCCAGGCCGTGCTGCAGGGCGCGTTCGGCACGCATCCGAAGACGTTGAGCGCGCCCTACGCGGACGCCGGGTTCACCGTGCTCGGCGTCCGGGTGCAGGCGGTGTACGCCATCTCGTTCGCCCTGACCGTGGTGCTGTGCGGGGTCACCCACCTGATCCTCGCCCGTACCCGGATGGGCACGGCGGTGCGGGCGGCGGCCGCCGACCCGATGACCGCGTCGATGCTCGGTCTCAACGTCGGGCGCATCTATGCGCTGACCCTTGGCGGGGCGGCGGCCCTCGCCGCCGCCGGCGGGGTGATGACCGGGGTGGCGCAGAGCTTCACCCCGACCAGCGGCCTGCCGCTGCTGCTGACCGGATTCGCGGTCATGGCGCTGGCCGGCATCGGCAGCGTCGGCGGGGTGTTGTTGGGCGGCATCACGCTCGGCGTGCTTCAGTCCATCAGCACCGACTTGTTCGGCGGCGGATGGCGCAACTTCGTCGTCTACACCGTCTTCTTCCTCACCCTGTCATTCCGACCGAACGGCCTGTTCAGAAGGACGGTGCGCGCGTGACGCGGAAATCGGTCGCCACGGTCGCCCTGCTCGGCTCCACGGCGGTGGCGCTCCTGCTCGGGACACGGCTCGACCCTGGGACGCAGGATCTGGTCACCACCCTGCTGGTGTATCTCACGGTGGCGCAGGCCTGGAACATCCTCGCGGGCTTCGCCGGTCAGGTGTCGCTGGGCGCCGCCGCGTTCGTCGGTATCGGTGGGTACACCGCCGGACTGGCCCTCGTGCACACCTCGGTGAGCTGGCCGCTCGGCGTGGTCTTGGCCGCCACGGGCAGTTGCCTGGTCGCCGCCCTGCTCGCGGTGCCCCTTCTGCGGCTGCGCGGCGACTACTTCGCGATCGGCACGCTGGCCGCCTCGATCGCGGTACAGGCACTGCTGACCAACTGGGACTGGGCCGGCGGGGCGGCCGGCATGACGCTGCCCATCGACCGGATCCCGGCCGGCACCGCCCTGTTCGAGCTCGCCGCCGTGGTCGCCGCGGCGTCGACGGCTCTCGCCGTCTACATCCGGTACAGCGCGTTCGGTCTGCGGCTGGCCGCGGTGCGCGACAACGAGCCGGCCGCGGCGGGTCTCGGCGTCGCCGTGTACGGGCACCGGTTCGCGGCCCTGGTCGCGTCCGGTGCCCTGACCGGCATGGCCGGCGCTGTGGCCGCGTACCAGTACGTCGCGGTCTCTCCCAGCGGGATGGCCAGCGTGAACTGGAGCCTCAATGCCGTGCTGATGGCGCTGGTCGGCGGTCCCGGAAGCGTGCTGGGCCCGGTGGTCGGCGTACTGATCGTCTACTACGGGCTGACCAGGCAGTTGGAGGACTTCCAGGTGGCATCGCTCGTCATCGAGGGCGTGCTACTCGTACTGATCGTGAAGTTCGCCCCGTCCGGCGTCTGGTCCCTGCTTACGCAGGCCGGCCGGGCGGTATGGACGGCGCTGCGCAGCCGGGGCCGGCCCCGCGCAACCCCCGAGGGCCGGGCCACCGTGGACGAGGTGTCAACCGTGGAGCTTGATGTCGTATGAGTGCCACGGAGTTCTCAGGGAAGGTTGCCCTGGTCACCGGTGGGGGCAGTGGGATCGGCGCGGCCACCGTAGCGCATCTGCGCCGGTCAGGCGCTGAGGTGGTCATCCTGGGCCCCGACACGGAGGCGCAGAAAGCGGTGGCCGCAGAGACCGGCGCGATGGCGGTGGTCGGCGACGCGAGTGACGACGACGACTGCGCGGCGGCGGTCGCGGTCGCCCGGGAACGCTGGGGGCGCCTGGACACGCTGGTCTGCTGCGCCGGGATCGGTGCCTTCGGCACAGTCGTGGATGTCGGCGCCGACGAATGGCGCCGGGTCATGCGGATCAACCTGGACAGCGGATACGTGGCGGCGCGCAGTTGCCTCCCCCTGCTCGTCGAGAACGCGGGCACTGTCGTACTGGTCTCCTCGCTCGCGGGGACGCTCGCGGTACCCGCCGCAGCCGCCTACGTCACGGCCAAGCACGCCCTGATTGGGCTGGTCCGCTCGCTCGCCGTCGACTTCGGCCCGCTCGGGGTGCGCGCCAACGCCGTCTGCCCGGGGCTGGTGCGCACCGGTATGGCCGATCTGGTGATGCACAACCTGGGCGCGCCGGCGGGGCTGGACCGCGCCGCCGCGTACCGGCGCGCCACCAGCCTGACCCCGCTCCGGCGAGCCGCTGACCCGGCGGAGATCGCCGACGTGATCGCCTTCCTCGCCGGACCGCGCTCGGCGGTCATCACCGGAGCCATGTTGATGGCCGACTGCGGCGCCTCGGCCGTGGACCTGAGCCTCAGCGCGCTGACCAATGCCGGGGAGCCGACATGACGGGCAACGCGGCGGCGAGCGGCTACCGGGAACGCAACTCCACAGCCGAGCGGGCCATCGACATCCTGCTGATGTTCCACGACGACCGGCCCACCACGACGGCGATCGAGGTGGCCGAGTCGCTGCGCGTCTCCCGAAGCACTGCCTACCGATACCTGCAAAGCCTGATCGCCTCCGGCCTGCTCGAAGAGGACGCCGGACGCCTTCGGCTGGGCCCCAAGACACTGGATCTCGCACGGATCGCGCGCAAAGGCATCGGGCTGTCCGAGATCACCCGACCGGTGCTGCGCCAACTATGCGACCAGGTCGGCGAGACCGTGCTACTGACCCGGCCGGCCGGGGCCGGGGTGGTATGCCTGGAGCGTGCCGAGCCGGCTCACCCGATCCGGCTCTCCTATGACCGAGGCCAGATCCTGCCGCTGAACGCCGGAGCGTCCGCCATGGTCTTCATGGCCTGGATGGCCGACAGCGAGCTGGACGACCTGCTCGCGACGGTAAGCTTCGACCGCTTCACCAGCCGGACGGTGACCGACGCGGCAGGGCTGCGGGCACGGGTGCGCCAGATCCGCCGCCAGGGCTACGCCGTCTCCCACGGCGAGCTGGACCCGGACGTCCTCGGCGTGGCCGCCCCGGTCCTCTCCACCCACCCGGCCCCGGTGGCCGCGATCAGCGTCGCCGCACTGGCCCACCGGCTACCCGACGAGCGGCTGACCGTAGTGATCCAGGCAGTACGTGATGCCGCCGACCAGATCAGTGAACGCCTCACCTTGGTCGAGTCCTAGGGCGGCCAGTTCCAACGAGCGATGGAGGACGAATGCGATTGACGACTGTCGTGGTCAACGGCGTTACTCGGGCGGCCCGAGTCGAGAAGGACGAGTTGGTCCTGCTCCCAGCCGCCGACGTGGGCGAACTGCTGCGCCAGGACGACTGGTCGGCGCTCGCCGCGGCGGCGCCCTCCGCCGAGCGGGTCAGCGCGGCCGGAGCCGAGCTTGGCCTGCTCTTTCCGACACCCAACAAGATCATCTGTGTGGGGCTGAACTATCTGAGCCACATCCGCGAGATGGGGCGAGACGTGCCGAAACACCCAACGCTCTTCGCGAAGTACAGCGGCGCGCTGATCGCCCCGCAGGCAACCATCGCGGTACCGCAGGTCTCCGACCAGCTTGACTGGGAGGCGGAGCTGGCGGTCGTCATCGGACGGCCGGCGCGCTGCGTACCGGCCGGCAAGGCGCTGGAGTACGTGGCGGGGTACACGGTCTGCAACGACGTCACCGTGCGCGACTACCAGCACCGCACGCGGGAGTTCCTGTCTGGCAAGACCTTCGAGGCCACCACACCGGTCGGACCGGTGCTGGTCACACCCGACGAGCTGCCCGAAGGCGGCCTCGGCCTCGCCATCACCTGCACGGTCGACGGCGAGGAGATGCAGGCGTCCAACACGAAGGACCTGCTGTTCACGCCGGCCGACCTCATCGCGTACATCAGCGAGATCATCACGCTGCTCCCCGGCGACATCATCATGACCGGCACGCCCGGCGGAGTCGGCGCAGGCCGGGACCCCAAGGTCTGGCTGCGATCGGGCCAGGTCATGACCACCGAAATCGAAGGCATCGGCGCCCTGCGCAACCAAATCATCTAGCCACCCCGCTGTGCGGTCGCACAGCGGCTGCGGACACCGAATGAAAGCGAGATCGACGATGTTGCTAGACCAGAACACTTGGGAAGGCCGAATCTACTCCGGTGCGTGGGCTGCGGGGGCGGGCGGAGAGTACGACGCGGTCGAACCGGCCACCGGCAATGTCCTCGGCCATGTCGGTTGCGCCACCGACGCCGATGTGCACAAGGCGGCAGAGAGCGCAGCGCGCGCGCAGCGGGAGTGGGCCGCGCTGCCGCACTCGGAGCGGGCCGCCGTTCTGCGCCGAGCCGCGCGGCTGTTCGAGGAGCACCAGGAGGAGATCGAGACCTGGCTGATGCGGGAGTCGGGCGCGATCCGGCCGTTCGCCGCACTGCAGGTCACCAGCGGCGGTGCGGAGGAGTGCCACGAGGCCGCCGCCCTGGCCGGGGCGCCCTACGGCGAACTGCTGCGCTCCGGGCAGGAGCGGCTGTCCTTCGCCCGCCGCGTTCCCGTCGGGGTCGTCGGCGTCATCTCCCCGTTCAACGTGCCGATCATCCTGGCCATGCGGGCCGTGGCCCCGGCGCTCGCCCTCGGCAACGCGGTCGTCCTCAAGCCGGACCCCCGCACCGCGATCAGCGGCGGCGTCGTCCTCGCCCGCGTCTTCGAAGAGGCGGGCCTGCCTCCCGGTCTGCTGCACGTCCTCCCCGGCGGCGCGGACGTCGGCGCCGCCGTCGTCGAGCACCCGCGGATCCCTGTCATCGCGTTCACCGGCTCCACCCGGGCCGGACGCGCCATCGCCGTCGCCGCCGCCCGGCACCTCAAGCGGGTCCATCTGGAGCTGGGCGGCAACTCCGCGCTCGTCGTGATGGACGACGTCGACCTGGACAAGGCCGCCTCGGTGGGCGCCTGGGGATCCTTCGTCCACGCCGGCCAGATCTGCATGGCCAGCGGCCGCCACCTCGTCCACGCCTCGATCGCCGACGACTACACGGCGCTGCTCGCCCAGCATGCCGACGCGCTCCCGGTCGGAGACCCGGCCGGCGAGAACGTCGCCGTCGGACCGCTCATCGACAGTGGACAGCGCGACCACGTCCACCGCATCGTCACGGAGACGGTCGAGGCCGGTGCCCGACTGGCCGCGGGCGGTGGTTACGAGGGCCTGTTCTACCGGCCCACCGTGCTCACCGGCGTACAGCTCACCGCGCCCGCCTACGCCGAGGAGATCTTCGGGCCGGTCGCGCCCGTTGTCACGTTCCAGGATCTGGACGAGGCGGCCCGGCTCGCCGCAGGCACCGAGTACGGGCTGGCCCTGGGGGTCCTGACCCGGGACGTAATGAAGGGCCTCGCCCTGGCGGAGCGCGTGCCCAGCGGCCTCGTCCACATCAATGACCAGACCGTCAACGACGAGCCGCTGATCCCGTTCGGCGGTGTCGGCGACTCCGGCACCGGATCCCGCCACGGCGGCACCGCCGCCAACCTCGAAGCCTTCACCGAACAGCAGTGGGTCACCGTGCGCGGCGAGCTTCCGCACTACCCCTTCTGACGGCCGCGCCAGCACCCGCCCCGATCCCCCTACAGAACTACATGGAGAGTTCCATGCCCCGGAACCCTATGACCGTCGTTCCCCGTCAGACCGGACAGACCGCCGCCCCGCCCGCCGCGGGAGCCGACTGGCCCACCGGCAACAAGTTCCTCAACGGTCCCTTCGCTCCATGGACGGAAGAGAACGAGGCGTACGACCTGGAGGTGGACGGAGAGATACCGTCCGACCTCGCGGGCGCGCTGTTCCGCATCTCCGCCAACCCCCGCTTCCAGCCCCGCAACATCGACCGCTACCACTGGTGGGAGGGCGACGGCATGGTGTGCGGCATCTACCTCCGCGACGGCCGGGCCGCCTACCGCACCCGCTGGGTCGAGACCGACTCGATGAAGGTCGAGGTAGAGGCCGGGGAAGCGATCTACAGCGGCTTCGTCAACGGCGGCACCCCGGGCCGGCTGCCGGAGGGCGCCCCGCCCGCCAAGAACTTGGCCAACATCAACGCCGGCATCTTCGGCGACCACCTGATCGTCTACTTCGAGGGCGGACTGCCGCACGCGCTGGACCCCGAGACCCTTCACACCATCGGCACGTACGACTTCCACGGCGGCATCGACGTCCTGTGCACCGGCCACTACAAGATCGACCCGGACAGCGGCGACATGTTGTTCTTCGCCGCCACCGGAGCGACCATCACCTGGTACCGCGCCGACGTTAAGACGGCCGAGATCATCGACTCGCACTCCTTCGACATCGGCGTGCCGGTCCTCATGCACGACTTCGCGGTGAGCGACACCTACGCCATCTTCTTCGTCACGCCCGCCCAGTTCCGCCTGGACCTCGTGGCGCAGAGCAGGCCCGGCGTGGTCTGGGACGAGAACTCCCTCGAACACGGGGTCCAGATCGTCCTGATGAACCGCCGCACCCACGAGGTCACCTGGCACGAGATCGGCGGCCACTGGGCCAACACCCACTTCTTCAACGCCTACGAACGCGAAGGCGAACTGATCATCGACGGGCACCGCATCAACCGGCTCGGCAACCCCGTCGACCGCCTCTCCACACCGCTGGGCTCCCACGATTGGTTCCCCCCGGCCCTGCCTTACCGGTGGCGCGTCGACCTGGCGACCGGACGTACCACGGAGGAGATGATCAGCGGCATCGCCGGGGAGTTCCCCAAGATCAACGACGCGCACACGGGCCGACCGCACCGCTACGGCTACTTCGTCACCACGCGCGGCCTGGCCGACGACACCATGTCCGACGGGCTGGCCCGACACGACTACCTCCTCGACAGCACCACCGTCGTCGAAGGACCGGACGGCCTGACAAGCCCCGGCGAACCGATCTTCGTCGCCCGCGAGAATGCCCGAGCCGAGGACGACGGCTACCTGCTCTCCCTGTGGTGGAACCGCACCACGAACCTCAGCGAATTGCTGATCCACGACGCCGCCGACCTGCGCCGAACTCCACTGGCCCGGGTCAAGCTCCCCAGCCGGGTGCCCTTCGGCTTCCACGGGAGCTGGGCTGACCACCTCACGCTGGACCGAGCCATCGCGGCCCATCGCGGCGACGGGCGGTAGGGCCCAGCGACTCTGCCCTGAGATACGGGGGCACGGCTGTCGGGTACATGACGGCCGTTTGACCACAGTTCGTTCACCGTGATACGTGAATCGGTCGTACAGTTCGTCGTCCTAGTGGATGCTTCAAGTGCCGCATGGGCGAGTCATGGCCAGCCAGTTTCGCCAGATGCAGCGTCACCAACATCTGACGTCGAACTGGAACACCGACATGGCGATGTGTTCCCACGGTGCCCTCCCGGCTGACCTGATTCGAGGAATCTTGCTCGAATACGGGTCAACGCACCTCGGGTCCATCGCCACCAGGTCGTAGCGGCCAACGCCCCCGGCTCCCCTGCCGAGTGGGCGGCGTTCCTCCAGGGCGTGAAAGCCAACGAATTCGATCTCAGGTAGACCTCACGGTCGTTACCGTAGACCAGGAATCTGATGCTCGAGGTCAGGGCCGCCATGCGCTGACCACGTCATCCGCACCCCACACCAGGTCGAGCGCACCGGCATCCTGGTCCGGGTGGACGCCGGACAGGGACACCACGGCGAGCCCGGTGTCTCCGGGGCTGAAACCGGGCACCTGGGCGGCGCCACGTGTGAGCTCGGAGAGGTCATGGTTGTCGAAGGGTGTGCCGAGCCACTTGATCGATCCGGCGAAGAACAGGCGTTTGGCGACGGGCGACCGGTCGGCTCCGATCAGGTCGATCTCAGGGTCGAACTGCCGGTTCCACCAGCCGCCGATTGTTTCGACATCGGGCCAGGGAAGGGTGCCGGAAGCGGCGGCGAGTTCGAGCGACTCGCGGATCAGAGGCTCGACCGCCCGGCCGCGCCACGCCGACCAGCGGCGCTCCACCAGCCGGAAGGCCACTTCAGGTCGCCCGCGACGAGTCTGCTCCTGGGCGGAGCGCGTCGCCGCCAGGTAAAGGCGCAGATTGCTGTCGGCGACGCGATAGAGCAAAGGCTTGCCCGGCTGGGTCGCCAGGGGCTCGTCTGTCCTCAGGACTCGCTTCTCCTCTACCAACCGCCGCAACAGTGGAGAAAGTGATCCCGACGGCAGGGCTCCCTGCCGGTTGCCGGCCGTGGCCGCGATGTTGGCATGGGTACGGTCCCCACTGCCCACCGCCTCCAGCACGCGGCGCGCCTGGTCGGGAACAGGAAACTCGGCCATCAAGGCCGACTCCGGCACGCCGAACAACGGGGAGGCAGGGTCGGCGCA
Source organism: Microtetraspora sp. (assembly GCA_044868295.1). Taxonomy (GTDB): domain Bacteria; phylum Actinomycetota; class Actinomycetes; order Streptosporangiales; family Streptosporangiaceae; genus JBIOWF01. The sequence continues at coordinate 34,545 of JBIOWF010000171.1, forward strand.
TTCCGCCTCTATGAAGGGCAGCGCCGGGGTGCCGTGCGGCCAACTGCGCAGAATGCCCGGCAGCCCGCCGGAGACAAGGTGTGCGTCGATCGCGTCAGCCGGCCCCAGACCGAGGGCGTCGCCAGTCTCCGCCGGGTTGAGCGGTCCGAGTATCAGGTTGTCGGCCCGGCCGAAGAAGGGCCGGTCGTAGGCCGTGAGGCGTTCCATCATGTGGATGTCACTGCCCAGGAGCAACAGCAGCACCGGGCGCAAGGCGAGCAAGCGGTCCCAGGCCGTCTGAAGGGCGCCGTCGAACAGGTCGTCCTGCTCGGCCAGCCAGGGCACCTCGTCGAGGACGACGATGCAGGGTGAGTCTGGAAGCACGGAGGCCAGGACGCGGAAGGCATCGGGCCAGCTCCCGGAGGTGTGTGTGGGGACCAGTTCGTGGTCGGCGGGAAGCGTGGAGTCTTTGAGGTCGGCGAAGAAGGCGGTCACCGCCTCGACCGGGGACGCGCCCTTGGTTGCGGTGAAGAACAGGTAGGGAACCTGTGCCCGGTCGCAGAATTCCTGCACCAGCCGTGACTTGCCCACCTGTCGTCGTCCCCGGATGGCGACAGCCGTTCCGTTCCCTGAGGAGGCCGTACGATCCAGGCGTTTGCGCAACAACGCAAGCTCCGCCACACGGCCCACGAAGTTCCCGGCCACTAACGCACCCCGCTATGTAGGACACATCTACGTAGATTCAATCTACCTCGTGATGCGGCGGTGAGAAGCGTTCACCCACAAGAAGGTCGAGCGGGTCGGGGTCGCGGAGCTGGGCGCGGGCATGGCAGGTTACGGGCTGGAGGACATTGGCCCGGTCATCCAGCTGCCATATCAGACGAGTTGAACCACGGTGTCGGCAACTGGGCACTGGCCGTCGCACGGGAGCCGCTCCAAGAAGCGGCTCCCGAGAATCACCTACGCGATCAGATCTTCCACTTCTGGTTGCTCCAGCCGTTGCAGTCCCAGAGCTGGACCTTGGTGCCGTTGCCGCCGATGGTGCCCAGGTCGGCGTCCAGGCAGCGTCCGTTGTACATGCTGTAGATGTTGTGACTGACGGCGTCGTAGATCCACTTCTGGTTGTGCCAGCCGTTGCAGTTCCAGAGCTGGACCTTGGTGCCGTTGCCGGCGATGGTGCCCAGGTCGGCGTCGAGGCAGCGCCCGTTGTACTGGCTGCGGATCGTGTGGCTGGCCACGTCGTATGTCCACTTCTGGTTGCTCCAGCCGTTGCAGTTCCAGAGTTGGACCTTGGTGCCGTTGCCGCCGATGGTGCCCAGGTCGGCGTCCAGGCAGCGCCCGTTGTACAGGCTGTAGATGGGGCCGGTCGCCCTGGCGTCGGCTGAGGCCGGGGCGACCGTCGCGCCGGCGATGGTCGTCGCGCAGCCGAAGGCGAGTGCGATCATCGTTGTCGCTCTCTGGAGGTTTCGTCGCATCGTGCCTGTTCTCCTTCGTGCATGGGAATGTGACCCGCGCTCCCGAAGTGCGAGGGCACATTCAATGGCCACCTTGCGAAGTCGAACATATACACAGGGTGATCATGGTGAAGGGGTTGACACGAGGGCCGATGGTCAGCGGGAAGTAATCATCGCCCCGCCCCGGTTGTCGACGGCGTTTCCCGCGTTGCGTGCGAGGAAAGCGCTAACATGCTTAGGCTAAGTACGTTAGCGATCTTCGGAGGCATCAATGTTGCCAAAGCCGGTGGACGTATTCGACCGGGATGCCGAGTGGGCCGATCTGGTGGAGTTCGCGGGTTCAGAACTGCCGGGACTGCGGATCGCCGTCGTCTCTCCCAGCCGTCGAACCCAAGGGCTTGGGGGATCGAGTCCGTCCGGGCGGCGTTCGTGCACAACGCATTGATCGGTGGCACCCCTGGATATCGTGAACTCGTGCCGGATCCGGCGGTGCCGGAGGATTCGGCGCGGATCGGTGAGTGGGTGACCCGAAACGTGCTGCGGTCGACCGTTCCGTTGTTCGACGAGGCGAACCGGGTCGTCCATGAGGATCCGCGGATCCGTGACACCGCCGTCTACGGGTCGCTGATGGCCGCGATCGCGGCAGGGGAGAGTTCTCCAGCGAAAATCGGTGGGCTGATGGGGCGGCCATCGAGTTCACTGACCTACCAGCTGGGGATGCTGGAGTCCGCGGGCTTCGTCGAGCGGCGCCAGGACATGCTGAGGGATCGTCGGCCGGTGATCACCGTTGCCGATCCGGTGATCCGCCTGCATCACCTGCTGATAGAGCCGCATATTGCCGATCTGGAAGCCGGTCGCGCCGAACAAGTCTGGGCAGAGGGGACGCACACAGTCGACTCCAAGATTCTGGGCCCGCACTTCGAGGCGGTCGCCACTGAATGGGTCAGCCGCTACGCCCGGGACGAGGCCGATCTCGAGGTCGGCGCGACGGGGCAGGCGACCGTGGCGTGTCGCGAACACAAGATCAGCCACGAGATCGACATATTGTCTCTGGAACGTGGTGCCCGGCCCCGCACGGCGGGAGCGGCGATCGCGTTCCTTGGCGAGGCCAAGTCCCGCGATCGGCGGCCTGGAATGGCTGAACTCCGCAGGCTCGAACACATCCGTGACCTGTTGACCGCAGAGGGACACGACGCGCGCCAGGCGGTCCTTGGGTTCTTCAGCGTCAACGGCTTCACCGACGACCTCACTGCCGAGGCCGCCCGCCCGAACAGTCGAATCCTGCTGGCCGGACTCGACATCCTCTATGCGCAGTAAGAGACGACTGCCGAATCTCGCATTCGGCACGAACAACTGAGCGATTGCGGCGACGCATCTGATGGTCCACGTTAAGGCACGCGCCAGGAGGGCACCTTGAGGCGTGGGCGAGGACGTCTCTTACAAAGAGGACGTCGCTTACGAAAGCGCGCGACGCCACGATCGACGGGTATCCAGGTCAGGGGCGCAAGGGGTCGTCCATCAGGGAGTCCAGCACTCCGGCGTTGAGGGATGCCTTGAGGTCGTCGGTGAAGACGCCGTCGACGAGGATGAACGCCATGCGGGTCACCGCGCCGGAGCGGTTCTCCCAGCGGTGGTCGGTGCCGCGCTGGACCACGACGTCGCCGGCCCGCAGGACGGTCTCGGAGTCGTCCAGGACCAGCATGATCTCGCCCTCGATGACGATGCCGTAGTCGATCGACTGGGTGCGGTGCATCGGAGACACCGCGCCGGGCGGGAACTCGTTGATCCGGATCTTCGTGCCGTTCGGGTCCGGCGGGACCGTGAGCGACCGCTCGGTGGGCTCGGGCTCGTCGGCCGCGATCGGGGCCGGCATCGCCCCGGTGTTCCACACCTCATAGAACAGGGCGCCGTCAGGTGCGGTACGGACCACCGGGGGTGCGCCGTCCGACAGGAACACGGACGTCCCGGCCGCGTCGTGGCCGGTCACCACACGCCGCGGAGCCCAAGCAGGCTCCACTGTTGGTCCGGTCCGGCCGTTCGTGGTCTGGCCTTCCGGGGTCGAGGTCAACGCGGTCCTCCCAGGAGCGCGGCGGCGTTGGCCCCGCGGATCGGTTCACGGTCCGCGGTGGGCAGCCGGGCCAGGTCGAGCCGCTGGAGCGGGTCGGAGACGCCCATGTCGAACGGGTAGTCGGTGCCGATGACGACTCGGTCCGCCCCCGCCGCGCGCACCAGCGACTCCAGCGCCGACGGGGTGTAGACGAGCGAGTCGAACCAGATGCGCCGCAGGTAGGCGCTCGGCGGTTCGGCGCAGCCGCGGGCGTCCGGCCGGGCGTGCCACGCGTGGTCGGCCCGTCCGGTGAACGCCGTCAGGTAGCCGCCGCCGTGCGCGGCGCACAGCTTCAGCTCCGGATGCCGGTCGAGCACGCCCGACAGGATGAGGTGCGCGAGCGCGACGGTCGTCTCGACCGGCTGGCCGATCGAGTTGCCCAGGTAGTGGTCGGCCAGCCGGGTCCCCAGTGTGCAGCCCCAAGGGTGGATGAAGACCGGCGTCCCCAGCTCGGCGGTCGCGGCCCAGAACGGCTCGTGCGCGGGATCGGCGAGCTCACGGCCGTCGACGTTGGTGGAGACGTTCACCCCTTTCAGGCCCAGGTCCCGTACGGCGCGCACCAACTCGCCGACGGCCAGGTCGGGATGCTGGAGCGGCACGGTGCCGAGGCCGACGAGCCGGTCCGGCGCCTTGGCGCAGTGCGCCGCCACGCCCTCGTTCACGGTGCGCGCGAGCCGTACGGCGAGATCGCGATCGGCCCAGTAGTGGTGCATCGGCATCGGGCTGACGACCTGGACATCGACGCCCATCGCGTCCATGTCGGCGAGCCGCCGGTTCACGTCGAGCATCCAGGGGACGCGCGTGGCGAGCTGCTCCCGGTTGACCTGGAGGCTGTGCGGCGAGTGCGCCGCCTGCTCGGCGGCGAGCTCCGCGGCGAAGCCCTCGGTTCCCATGATCAGCGCGTCGGCCTCCGGCACCGCCACGTGGGCGTGCATGTCGACGACCATGTCTCTCATGCGGGCTCCTTGAGTGCCACGAGCGTGCCGATCATGATTCCGGCCGGATCCGCTCCGGGGGTGTCGGGGTGGATCTCCCACTCCGCGAGCTGCAGCGAGTTCTCGACGACCATGCGCACCCGGGGCAGGCGGCGGGCCATGAACTGCTTCAGCGCGGTCTCCACCGGCTCGCCGCCGGTGACGAGCTCCGCCAGCACGATCGCGTCCTCGGCGCACATGGCCGCACCCTGCGCGATCAGCGGCGGGCAGGCGTGCGCGGCGTCGCCGATGATGATCACACGCCCCCGGTACCACGGGTCCTCCGCCAGCAGCCACTCGATGGTGCGGTGGTCGACGGGCGTGTCCTCGGTGAGCTGGTCCCGGATCTTGCCCCAGGTCCCGCCGTAGCCGGCGGACCGCTCCTTCAGCACGGCGCCCAGCGGCTGGTCGAAGCCGAAGGTGTCCACCTCCTCGTCGAGCAGGTACGCGTAGCACTTGTCCGCGGAGATGGGACTGTAACCGGCCTTGTACTTGGGCCCGCCGTAGTAGACCTCCGCGCAGTCCATCTCCGCCGGGCGGTCGGCGACGACGCGCCAGATGGTCATGCCGGCAGATCTGGGGCCCGTTTCGATACCGAGCAGGCCCCGCATGCGGGAGTGGATTCCGTCGGCGCCCACCACGAGGTCGTACGCGCCGGTGGTCCCGTCGCTGAACGTGACGTCGACCCGGTCCGCGGTCTGGTCGAACCGGTCGACGGTCAGCCCCAGCCGGACGTCGACCCCCGCCGCCAGGACGGCGTCCGCGAGCACCGTGTGCAGGGTCGAGCGGAGGGAGCCCAGCGTTGACGGGAGGTCCTCGCCGCCCGTGTGCGGGGTGGCGGGCGCCACGATCAGGGACCCGTCGGCGTTGCGCAGCCGAATCATGTCGAACGGGACGCCACCGGCGATCACCCGGTCCGCCACGCCGACCTTCCGGAAGGCGAGCAGGGCGTTGCCCTGGATGGTGATGCCGTGCCCGGTGCCCTTCCACTCGCGCATGATGTCGATCAGGTCGACGTCGGCGCCGCGTTGCGCCAGGGCCAGTGCCAGTACGCTGCCGGTGATCCCGCCACCGACGATCAGGACCCGTGAGACGGCCATTCTCGCTGATCCCCTCCTTTCGAAATTCTGGGAATGAAATTAACGACCCGGCGTGCCGTACCGGAAATGGCGATGGCGCATGGCAGCCATCAGGACGGGAAATACCGGCCGGTCCGTTCCGTGAAATGCTCGACCCGGGCGGGGATGGCGAAGAACGGGTGGAGCAGGGCGCGCCATCCTTCGTAGAGTTCCGACTCGCGGAACCCGACGGTGTGGTCCTCGACCGAGTCCCAGCCGACCAGCAGCAGGAAGACGCCGGGCCGCTCCACGCCGCACAACAGCTCGGCGAACCGGAAGCCCGGCGATCGGGCGATGAATTCACGGGCCTCGCCGAAGGCCTTCTCGAATTCGTCGGCGCATTCCTCCGGAATGGTGAACTCGGCGTGCTCGACAATCATCGCGCGCTCCTCAAGTGGCGATCATTCCGGCGGAGAGGTCGATGTCGGCGCCGCAAAGTCCGGGCATCCGGAGCATGGCCAGCGCCGCCGCCGCGACCTCGCTCTCCTCGACCAGACGGCCGAGCGCGGCGCGGGACACGAAGGCGTGCTCGGCCTCGGCCACGGAGGTGCCCGACGCCGTGGCCTCCAGGCGGAAGTTCCGTTCCATCCGCGGCCCGCGCACCGGGCCGGGGGAGAGCGTGTTGACGCTCACGCCGTACGGCCCGGCCTCGAAGGCGAGCGTCCTGGTCAGGCCGATGACGGCCATCTTGCTCGCCGTGTACGGCGTGCGCCGGGTCAGGGGGCGCTTGCCGCTGACCGAGGCCAGGTTGATGACGTCCCCGGTGCCGCGCTCGATCATCGCGGGCAGGAAGGCCCGGCACATCAGGTAGACGCTGCGCACGTTGGCGTCGAAGACCTCGTCCCACTCGCCCGGCTCGATCTCCCAGAGCGGCCGCACCGGTCCGGCGATCCCGGCGTTGTTGACCAGGATCGACACGGTCTCGCCCGACAGCTCCGCGGCGAGGGCGGCCACCGCGGCGGGGTCCGACACGTCGCAGGCGGCGACCCGGCCCTCTCCGGGCAGCAGCGCGAGCGTCTCCTTCAGCTTCGTCTCGGTGCGGCCCACCAGGATCACCCGGGCACCCTCGGCGGAGAGCGCGGCGGCGATCGCCCGCCCGAGCCCGTTGCCCGCACCGGTCACCAGCGCCGTACGGCCTCGCAAACTCATCGGGTTCATCGGGTTCATCGGGCGAGCGCCTCGGTAAGCCAGGCGGGGGCGGCGCCGTCCAGGGCGGCGGCGCGGATGTCGCCGGAGCGGGCATGGCCTTCGAAGGACTCCACCCGGGAGGCCCGCCCGCACACCCGGCCGGGCTCGGCGCTGGACACCGGGTCGGTGACCTCCTGGTAGGTGACCGTCTTGAGGTACTTGCCGACCCACAGGCCGCCCGTGTACCGGGCCGCCTTCCGGGTGGGCAGCACGTGGTTGGTGCCGATCACCTTGTCGCCGTACGAGACGCAGGTGCCCGCGCCGAGGAACAACGCGCCGTAGTCGGTCATCTTCGTGAGCGCCTCGCGCGGCACGGCGGTCAGCACCTCCACGTGCTCGGACGCGAACTCGTCGGCCAGGGCGTACGCCTCGTCGAGGTCGCCCGTGACGATGTCCTCGACCTGCGCCTCGCTGAGCCGGAAAGAGTCGGGTGACCAGCCGTCGAACTTCTCGGAGTACTCGCGCACGGCCGCGTCGTCTCGCGCGCGCACGTCCCCGAGCACGTCCTGCACGGTCTGCCGGACCGCGGACAGGTCGGCCGCGACACGCTCGGCGGGGACGGCGGTCTTGATCTGTACAGCCATTGGTGGTCCATCCGGAAGTGCGTGGTCAGTGATGCTTGGACCATCGCGCACCCGCTCGGCGAGCTTCAAGACCCCTGGACATCGCCGTCCGGACTGCCTGGAATACCAGTCAGTGATGCCTGGCGACGCTCCACGCCAGGTTCACGGCTTCCTCCCTGTACGGCACCGCCTTCCCTGCGCGGATATCGTCGCGCAGGCCTTCGAACGTCAGGCCTGGACAGATTTCCAGGATTCCACGGTCGCTTCGGCAATGGTTTCGATGCGGTGTCCGTTTGCCAGATGCCCATCAGACACGAAGCTGCTGTTCCTGAACGGCAACCCGCAGAACGTAGCGCGGAAGTTCCTGGGAGCTCCGCCCGGCGGGAGCGGCGTGTATGTCGCCAATGGCTCCGTGTCGTAGCTCGACCGTGCCCCGTGCTTGTTCCGCGCCACCTGATGAGCCGCCACGCGAAGCAGCGCGTCAAGGCCTTTGTCCACGTAGAGCTGCAGGTGGCGGAACTGACCGTCAAGGTACTTCTCATGAGCCCTGGAAGGATGCTGCAGGAGATACGCGCAGACCACAGGCGCGTGCCACCTGTACATCCGAGGATCGGACTGCCAGTCGCTGCACGACCAGCCGGACCGCGACGACGCCCAGGCCTCCGACCAGATCGCCGAAGACCTGCTGCACATGTTCGGCGTTCCCGCCGACGAGGCGCACGAACATCTGCCGGCGTAATCCGTGACGTCACCGCTGGCCGAGGGCAGCGCGTGCGGTGGCCATCTTCATGACGAGACGGTGCGGGTTGTTCTTCACCTGCGTGAAACCGTGGTGTTCGTAGAATGCGGCGGCCCGATCATCGATCGCGTCGACAACGATGATTCTCCCGCCGCCGAGCCCCGACGCGGTGACGATCTTCGAGAGTGCGTTCACGAGGAGTTCGGCGCCCAAACCGGTTCCGTGGAGGGAGCGGTCGAGAGCCAGCCTGGCCAGCAAGTAGCCCGGAACAACACTCACGCCTCCCGCCATAGAACCGCTGAGATCAACCCGGCGTACCTCGGTTGGAGTGATCGAGAAATAGGCCACCACTCGTTTGGACGCCAGGTCGATCCAGACATACGTCCGGGCGGTGTCGGACAGCTGGGCGCGGACACTGTGCTGTACGAGCCACTCGTTCAAGTCGGCCACGCCGCAGTCGAACTCGCCGACGGCATGGTTCTCATCGAGAGCCAGCGAATGCCAGGTCACTGCGCTTCGTGATAGCGGCGCGGTCGCGCGGCGGCGCGCCTGAGCGCGGACGCCTCATCGGGCACGTCCAGCGATGCGATCAGTTCGTCGAACTGGTCGGCGGACATGAGCGTCACGTCGGGGCGAGCGAGGACCCGGCTTGCCTCGTCTCTGGCGGCGCGCAAAACGAAGGACGATATCGATTCGCCCAGTGCCTGCGCGGCCTGGATGATCAGTCGCTCTGTCGTGGAATCCGCCCGCATTTCGATCCGCCGTGTCTTGGCAGTCATCACCATCACTCCCACCTCCCTTCAGTGTACGGTGTTTGTACGGCATTCGACAGCCCCGACGTCCATCCTGTCAGTAATCAATCGAATGCGTAGCGTTATTGCAAAGACCGTGTCCTGTCGGGCCGCTGTTGCGTCAGCCTTGCTGCCAGTGGTTTGTGTTGAGGGGTACGCCGTCGGCTGCGAGATAGCCGGCGAAGAGGCTGCCAGGGTCGCGTACGGCTCGGGTCTGCTGGAGGCGCTGCCACTGGGGGTCGCCGAGGAACTTCACGTTGCGGGTTGTGAGGTCGGAGTCGCCCAGGTATTGGCCTGCCGTGCACGGTTCCATGTCGGCCATGCTCTCGGCCAGCCATTTCCGCAGGGGGTCGTCCTGTGAGGGGTCGTCGTACACGACGTAGGTGGCCACATACACGTCTGTCTGGAGGGACAGCGCCATGTCGGGCAGCCGCCGTACCGGACCCATGCTGAACCAGATGGTGAACGTCTTCGGTGTGGGCAGGTCGGTGAAGGCGCGTCGCATGGCGGGCACTGTGCGCTCGGCCGGGCCCTCCAGCCACGCGTTGTCCACCAGGTAGCGGTGGCCTTCGGGGTTCGCCGTACGCTGGAGGGCGAGCTGCTCGGCGAAAGTGGTGGGCGCCGCGTCGACGCGTAGCAGCGCCCGGTCGGCGAACGGGCAGCCGGACAGCGGTGCGAGCGCCGCCCGTGCCTCCTCGGGCGTGTCGACGAGGGCGACGCCGCTGACCACGAGGAGGGGTCCGCCCCGATGACCCGGTGGGGGCTCGGGCGGGGTCTGCGTGACGGCGACGATCTCCACGTCCGGGGAGACGTCGCGGTGCACGCCGTCCAGCCAGGTCATGACCTCGTCGAACAGATCGATCGGATACAGGTGCACGGTGTGGTGGAGCGCCTGCGGCAGCGGACGCGTACGCAGGTGGAAGCGGGTGACCACGCCGAAGAAGCCGGGTCCCGAGCCGCGGGCCGCCCAGAACAGGTCGCTGTGGTGCTCCTCGTCGGCGCGCACCAACTCGCCGCCCGCCGTCACGACGTCGATGGCGACGATGTTCTCGGCGGCCCACCCCCAGCCTCGGGCGTTCCAGCCCATCCCGCCCTGGAGCAGGAACCCGCCGATGCCCACGGACGGGCAGTGGCCTCCGTTGAAGAACCGGCCGCGTGCCGCCAGGGACGGGTTGAGCTCGTCGCCGCCTTTCACGGCGGGTGAGGCGCTGACGATCCCGGTCTCCTCGTCGTAGGCGATCTCTTTGAGGCCGCCGAGGTCGATCAACAGGGCGTCGTCCCGCACGCTCCAGGCGGCCCAGCTGTGACCGCCCGCCCGTACGGCGACCTTCAGGCCGCACTCGCGGGCCAGGCGGACGCCCTCCACCACGTCCTGTTCGGTCGCCGCCGCGAGCACCGCGGCGGGCAGCCGGCCGGGGCGGCGGGCGTTGAAGACCCGGCCGACTCTCGCGGCTTCGTACCCGTCCTGGCCGGGAAGGTGGAGCGCGCCGCTGAAACGGGCCGCGACATCCGGGTCGGTGATCTGCGTCATGAGTTGGTGCTCCCGGGGGCAGGTGGCTTCATGGTGCGAGCGCGGCGAGGCCGCCGTCGATGATGATGTCGGCGCCGTTGATGAAGGACGCGTCGTCGGAGGCCAGGAAGAGCGCGAGCCGGGCGACGTCCTCAGGCTCACCGGCACGACGCGCGGGGATGGTTTCCAGCACCGACTTCGCCGGACCCTCCGGGTCGTCGAAGAAGCCGCCGGTCGCCGGGGTCTTGATCGGGCCGGGGCTGATGACGTTGGCCCGGATGTTGTGCTCGGCGCCGGCGACCACCAGGTGCCTGGTGAACGCGGCCACGCCGCCCTTGGCCGCGCCGTGCGCGCTCTGGCCCGCGAACATCGCGCCCCGGTGCGCGGCGATCGACGCCACGTTGATGACCACGCCACCACCCCTCTCGACCAGGTACGGCCAGGCCGCCCGGGTGCACTCGTAGACGAGGTGGAGCTCGTTGCGGATGGTGAAGTACCACTCCTCGGCGGGCTGCTCGGGGAACGAGCCGATCTTCAACGCGGAGGCGTTGTTGTAGAGGACGTCCACTCCGCCGAAGGCCGCCACACCGGCCTCGACCCAGGTTTTGGCGCCCTCCTCGGTGCCGAGGTCCACCGGGGCGACGGAGACCATCTCGCCGCCGGCCGCCTCGACCAGCTTCACGGTCTCGGCCGCCGCCTCCTCGTTCAGGTCGCAGCCGGCGACGAGGGCTCCGGCGGCGGCGAACTCCAGCGCGGCCGCTCGGCCCATCCCCATGCCGGTCCCGCTGATCAGCGCGACCTTCCCGGACAGCTTTCCCATGCTCGGTCCTTTCACAGGCTCACAAAGGTCACAGGGTGACCAGGCCGCCGTCGACCCGGAGGGACTGGCCGGTTATGAGCGCCGCGTCATCCGAGGCGAGGAACGCCACCGCCGCGGCGATGTCGGACGGCTCCAGCGTCCGCTTGACGGCCTGGCGGAGCCGTACGGCCTCGAAGGTGTCGGGGGAGTTGCCCCGTTCGGCGCCGGTGGTGCGGGTCAGACCTGGGGCGACCGCGTTGACGGTGACGCCGTGGTCGCCGACCTCGACGGCGAGGGACCGGGTGAACCCGAGCAGCGCGGCCTTGCTCGTCACGTAGGCCAGGAAGCCCTTGTCCGGCGGGTCCCAGACGGTGTTCGACACGATGTTGACCACGCGGCCGAAACGCCGCTCGGCCATCCCGGGGACGAACGCGTCACAGAGCAGGTAGGCGGCGTCCACGTTGACCGCCTGCACCCGGCGCCACGTGGCGAGATCAAGCGTTTCAAGCGTACGGATGACCTGGTGGGCCGCGTTGTTGACGAGGATGTCGCAGCGGCCGAAGCGGGCCAGCACGTTCGCGGTGAACCGGTCGACGGCGTCGGCGGAGGCGAGGTCGCACACCTCGTGGTAGGCGTCCCGGCCGCGGGCGTGCACCTCCTTCGCCGTGGCACGGGCCGGGCGCAGGTCGGCCACGGCGATGTCACAGCCGAGATCGGCCAGGCGCAGCGCGATGGCGCGTCCGAGTCCGCCCGACGCGCCCGTCACCACCGCCACCCGTCTCATCGGCCGCTGTCCTCCGTCGCACGCGACAGGAGCTCGATGAGGTTGCCCTCCGGGTCGGCGACGAACGCCATCCGCCCGCCGGGTTCGGGGGAGGGCTGCGGGGCCATCCGCTCGGCGGCCCCGGCCTCGATCAGCGATCGGAACGCCGTGTCCACGTCGTCCACGGTGAGCGCGATGTGCCCGTAGCCGCGGGTCAGCGCCGCGGTGAGCGGGTCGGGCGGCTGGAGCCCCGGCTGGGACCCGGCGCGTTCGAGGAGCTCGATCCGGAAACCCCGCGGGCTGATGAGCATCACGCCGCGGAAGTCATGGGCCGCGATCTCGAAGGCGAACTCCTCCCGCAGACACAGCGCCGCGCAGTACCACTCCGTGGCCTCGCCGAGGTCCGCGACTGTGATGCCGACATGGTCGAATCGCACGGCGACAGGCATGGGCTGTCCTTTCATGCCGAGCCGGCCCCTCTCCGGCGTCCCAGATAGGTGGAGAGCCCGACGGCGGCGAGCAGGGCGAAGCCGTTGAAGACGGGTGACGCCCAGCTGCTCGCCCCCGAAAGGGTCAGGCCGCTGACGCTGACCGACACGAACAGCACCCCGATGATCGTCCCGAAGACGTTGAAGAAGCCGGGGTTCACCGCGGTGGCGCCGAGGAAGACCGCGGCAAGGGCGGAGAAGATCAGGCTGGTGCCCGCGTCGGCGGTGGCCGAGCCGGTGCGCGCCAGTTGCAGCACGCCGGCCGTGCCGCTGATCGTCCCGGCGATGACGAATCCGGCCATGATGTCGCGGTCGACCCGCAGCCCGACCAGCCGGGCCGACCGGGCGTTGGACCCGATCGCGTAAAGCGAGCGCCCGTACGGCGTGTGCGTCAGCACGTACCAGATGACCAGCATGACCGCGACGACGATGTAGACGACCTGGGGCAGGCCGAAGAGCGTCGCCGACCCGAATCGGGTCAGGGCCGGCGAGATCCCCTCCAGGATGGTCTGGCCGTCGGTGTACCACTGGATGGCGCCGCCGAGCAGCGTGGCCGAGCCCAGCGTGGTGACGAACGCGTTCATCCGCATCCGGGTCACGAGCAGGCCGTTGACGGCCCCGATGACGGCGCCCAGCGACACCCCGGCGAGCACGGCCACCCACAGGGGAAGCCCGTTCCGGGACATCAGGCCCGCGCACAGCACGCCCGACGTGGCCGCGATCGCGCCGAGGGAGAAGTCGAAGTAGCCCGAGACCAGCGGGAACAGCGCGGCGAGCGCGATCAGCGCGACCACGGTCTGGGTGCCGGTCATCACGTTGAGGTTGGCGACGCTGAAGAAGGTCGCGGCGCTCTTCGGATAGAGGCTGAAGAAGACCGCGATCACCACGGTGAGGCCGAGCAGCGCGGAACGTTCGGCGAGATCCAGCACCCCCCAGCGGCGCGAGCCGTCGCGCCGCGCGACCGGTTCGGGGGAGGACGGCACGTCCGCCGCCGTCTGCGGCGTCGCGGACTCTTGGATGCTCATGGGCGATCTCCGCTCGACAGCACCAGGTTGGTGAGGTTGTTGGCGGTCAGCTCGGATCCGGACACCTCGCCGGCCACTCGCCCCGACCGCAGGACGACGACCCGGTCGCAGAGCGTCGCGAGCTCGATGAGGTCGGAGGAGGCGACGACCACGCCGCAGCCTTCCTGCGCCGCGCCGCGGATCGACTGGTAGATGTCGGCGCGGGACATGACGTCGACCCCCTGGGTGGGCTCGTCGAGCAGGAGCACGCGCGGAGCGCGGCGCAGCCAGCGGGCGAGCACGGCCTTCTGCTGGTTGCCGCCCGACATCGACGAGAACGGCACGTCGGGGGAGGCGGCCTTGATCGAATGGCGGCGCATCAGGTCGCGGGACTCGCGCCGCTCGCGGGAGCGTGGCATCCCCCACAGCCCCCAGTACCGCCGCAGGACCGTCATCGCGAGGTTGTCCCGGACGGGCAGGTCGGCGAAGGCCGCCTCCCCGCCACGGTCCTCGGGCACCAGCGCCAGCCCGGCCCGCATGGCCGCGCCGGGATGGGCGGGCGAGTACGGCTCGCCGTGCAGCCGCATCGTGCCGCGCCGCGGGCGCCGCTCGCCGAACAGCGTCTTGAGCAGCGTGGTACGGCCCGAGCCGACCAGGCCGGCGACTCCGACGATCTCGCCCTTGCCCACCTCCAGGTCGACCCCGCGCAGCGGCCCTTCGTGCAGGTCCTCGACGCGTAGCGCCGCCGCGTCGGTGGATGCCGCGGACGGCTGCGAAACGGCCGGTTCCCGGTCCTCGCCCGCCTCGCCCGCCTCGCCCGCGTCGCCCGCGTCGGAGGCCGGGGATACCAGCGGCGAGGAAGGCGACGCGTCGTTTCCTCCGGCGGCCGGATTGGCCACGAGTTCTTCGGCGGCCGGAGAGGTCACAAGCTGGATCAGCTCCGCCTCGGTGGGCGAGGCGCTCACCAAGGTCCCCGCCGTGCGGCCGTCACACAGCACGGTGAAGTCGTCGGACACCGCGAGGACCTCCTGGAAGCGGTGGCTGACCAGCAGGACCGTCTGGCCGAGCTCGGCGCGGCGGCGGACGGCGGCGAGCAGCAGCGAGGACTCGTGCAAGGCCAGTCGCGCCGTCGGCTCGTCCAGCACCAGGATCAGGTTGCCCTCCTCCTGGTCCTGGAGCGCCCGGGCGATGGCGACCATGGTCTGGTCGGACGGCCGGAGCCGGTTGACGGGCGCCCGCGGATCGACGTCGATCTCGTAGGCGTCCAGGACCTGCCGCACCCTCCGCAGCAGGGCCGTCCAGCGGATCCGCCGCCCCCACGCCATCGGGAAGCCGGCGTCCAGCGCGAAGTTCTCCGCGACGGAGAGGTCATGGAAGAGGCCGAGGTCCTGGTGGACGAAGCGCAGCCCGGCCTCCCTCGCCTGCGCGGCGGTGAAGTGGGCGGCGTCGAACGTCCGGCCCATGACCTCGATCTCGCCGGCGTCGCCGTGGTGCACGCCGGCGAGGACCTTGATCATGGTGCTCTTGCCGGACCCGTTCCCGCCGAGCAGAGCGTGCACGGTGCCCCGCCGCACGGTCAGGTGTGACCGGTCCAGAGCCACCGTCCCGGCGAAGCGCTTGGCCAGGCCGGTGACGGTGAGGGCCGATGTCGAGGTCGTCATCATTGTCGGGAGGCTCATGGTCAGGAGGCCAGGCCCCAGGTCTTCAGGTAGGCGCTCCTGAAGTCGACGCCCGCGTCGAAGTCCTTGCCGGCGGCCGGCATGTTGTGGTCGGCGTCCACCACCTTCAGGCCGTCGCCCTCCGCGACGGGGGCCTCGCCGTTGAGCACGCGGATGGCCTCGTCGACCGAGCCCCAGGCGCCCCACGCGGTGACGTAGCCGACGCTGGCGTCCTGGCCCTGGTTGTTACGGATCAGGTCGAGGTTGCCCTTGTCGGCGAAGTTGCCGATGACGTGGAGCTGGTCGCTCCGGCCGGAGGACACGATCGCCTGGGCCAGGCCCTGGGTCAGCCAGCCGTCCACCGGGACGCTGACGGCGTTGGCGGTGCCCGCGCTCAGCAGCGCGGTCGAGAACTTCTGGACCGCGGAGTTGCTGATCCAGTCGTTGTTGCTCAGGTCCAGCGTGCTGACGATCTCGCAGGTGGAGCAGGTCGCCAGCTCATTCTTGAAGCCCTCGGTGATCCACGGGCCCCACACCTGGTCGGTGAAGTTGACCAGCAGCACCTTGGCCTGGCCGCCCGTCTTGCCGATGATCCAGTCAGCCCGCAGCTTGCCGTTCAGCAGCCAGTAGTCCTTGATCGACTTGCCTTCGAGCTGGATGCGCTCGGTCGCCCAGATGTCCTTGCCGGACGCGTCCTGGCAGTTGGCGCCGCCCCCGCCGATGACCGTGACGCCGGCGGCCTTGGCGTCCTCGAAGGGCTGCTTGATCGTGGAGCAGTCGATGCCGATCGGGATGAAGACGGTGGCCTTGGCGCTGATCGCCTGCCGGACGCAGTTGGCGAAGCCGGTCGGGTTGAGCTGGCCGTCGCACAGCTTCGTCTCCCAGCCCGCGGCCTTGCCCGCCTCGACCACCCCGGCGGCGGGGTTGTGACAGCCGGAGACCTGCTCGCCGCACGACATGACCCAGAGGCTCACCCCCGACTTCGGCTTGGTCGGGGTCGACGGGGGAGCGCCCATGTCGCCGTCGTACGCGGCCTGGAGGTAGCGCTGTGTGGCGGCGGAGTCCGCGGAGGCGGCCGTCGACTGGGTCGCGGGGGCGTCGGAACCGCAGGCCGACAGGGCCGTGACGCCGGACAGGAGGATCGCCCCAAGAAGGAATGACATACGTGGAACTTGCATTTGCTTTCTCCAAATGGAATTCGTCGCCACTCCCCCGAGTCGGCGGCCTGGATCACTTGCCCAGGTGGATGAATGTGAGTGAAGCAGCCCCACCCTGGGCGGGGAAATCATTAGTCGACATACGAGTCATCGGGGGTACGGATATATCCGCCGTCAGACGGGCGGGGCGATGAAGAGACCCGAGTCCGGGTCGTTGAAGCTCTCCTTGGCGACGAGTTCGCTCATCGGATTCGACGTCCCCCACTGGTCCTGCGTCATCGGGTCGGCGACGTCGTAGAGGTGGGGATGCCACGAGTCCTCGTCGAGTTCCTCGACCTCGGTGGTGTACTCGACCGTGTTGCCCATCGGGTCCAGGAAGTAGGCGAAGGTGTTGTCGCCCGCCAGGTGGCGGCCCGGCCCCCAGACCATCCGGTAACCGGCCCGCAGCACGCGCCCGGTGCCGCGCATCCACTCCTCCACGCCCCGCATCTCGAACGAGATGTGGTGG
Source organism: Microtetraspora sp. (assembly GCA_044868295.1). Taxonomy (GTDB): domain Bacteria; phylum Actinomycetota; class Actinomycetes; order Streptosporangiales; family Streptosporangiaceae; genus JBIOWF01. The sequence goes on from JBIOWF010000171.1 coordinate 51,345, forward strand.
ACCGACACGTGTGGCCCGCGGGCGATCGCCAGGCTGTGGTGCCTGGGGTTGCACCGGGTGAAGTACATGAGATCGCCCATGTGCTGCGAGAAGAGAGTGTCACTGAGCGCGAAGCCGAGATGGGTCCGGTAGAAGGCCAGGGTGCGCTCCGGGTTGGGGGAGTTGACCACGACGTGCGACAGCCGTACCGGGATGGCCTCGCGCTCCTCGACCTTGCGGTGCTCGCGCGGCGCGACGTCGCTGGAGACCTCGACGGTCCGCCCGTCGACGTCGAAGAACCGGAAACCGTAGCCGCCGCCCGGCGTCGTGAGCTTGGCGGGCTCGGTCGCGATGCGCACGCCGGCCGACCCGAGCCGCTGGGCGAGCAGGTCGACGTCGCCGGGCGTCTCGGCGCCGAAGGAGACGAGGTCGAGCCGCTTGCCGGTGTCCTCGCGCAGCCGGATGATGTACTGCTCCGGCGAGCCCTCCGCGGCGAGAAAGGCGATGCCGGTGTCGTCGGCGACCTTGGTCAGGCCCCACACGTTCTCGTAGAAGTCGAGGTACCCGCGGAAGTCGGGCACCGCGAGATCGACGTGCCGCAGATGCGTAATCAATCGATCGGACACGTCCGCTCCTTAATGAATTAGCTGATGGGAGTTTTCGGGGTGGCGCCGGCACCGGCCAGGTCGTCATCGTAAGGACGCCTTGTGCGGCGCGAGAAATGAGAATTGGCAATGCCTGGCATGCCCGGCGCGATTACCTGATATTGATCGAATATCCCCGGTATGTACGGCGACGCGTACGGGCGAATGGCGCTGGAACGGCTCGCGCGTGGAGCCGTTCCATTTCGGTTTGCGGCGCGGCGGGCACGGCGGCGCGGCGATCGCGTTTGCGGCACGACGGCACGACGGCACGACGGTCGCGTGTGGGGCGGGGCCCGGACGCGGGATCGTGATGGGTGGGCGGGTTTTGAGACGCAGGACTTGGGGTGCTCGGGTCAGGCGACGCAGGATTTGGGGGTGCTCGGGTCAGGCGACGCAGGCGTTGCGCATGTGGCCGAGGCCGGTGATCTCGGCCTCCATGACGTCGCCGGGCGCGAGGTAGGTGCCCCAGTGGGCGCCGTTTCCGGCGGGCGAACCGGTGAGCAGGAGATCTCCGGGGGACAGGGGGACCCGCTGGGAGGTGTACGAGATCAGCTGCGCGATATCGAAGATCATGTCTTTGGTCGACTCGTCCTGCCGGACCACCCCGTTGTGCCGCAGCGTGATCCGCAGGTCCATGGGGTCGCCGACGAACTCGGCGGGCACGATGTAGGGGCCGGTGGGCAGGAAGGCCGGGGAGTTCTTCGCGCTCAGCCAGTCAGTGCCGATCTTCTTGAGGTCGGGCCGGTAGAGCTGGTCGCGCGTGGTGATGTCGTTGCAGATCGTGTATCCCGCCACACACCCCATGGCGTCCTCGGGGGACACGTTCCTGGCAGGCCGGCCGATCACGACGGCCAGTTCCAGCTCCCAGTCGTGCTGCTGTCCACGGGCGGGAAGGATCACGTCGTCGTACGGCCCGCACATGGCGCTGGGCAGCCCGATGAAGATGTACGGCGTGCCGGTCGCGGCGCGGGCGTCCATCATCGCCTTCCCCCGGGCATGGGCCTCCTCCTCGGTCATGCCCTCGTTGTTCGCGCGGAACTCGGCCATGACCAGGTCGAGCACGTGCTTGTGGTAGTTCGCGCCGCTCTGCAGCACCTGGCCGGGCCGTATCGGAGCGTGGATCGTGGTCTCGGCGACCGGGATCCACCGGCCGGCCCCGCTCTTCGCGAGGTCCGCCAGCACGGGCAGGGCCGAATCCCAGGACTCCAGCAGGCCGGCCACGGTCACCGCCGTGCCGAGGTCGCCCAGGTCGCGCACCCGGTCACCGGCGACGAGGCCGGCGAAAGGGGCGTCCCCGCGGCTGAACGTGCCAAGGGCGAAGGGGCCGGCATGAACCGGAACGATGTCCGCATTTCGCCCGGTTCGCGTGATGTCTGGCACGTCTGGCTCCCCATGGTGTCCGCACCGCTCCGGACTGAACGGCGCCCTGGCCGCGATGCTAGGTCCGTGGGCGTCCGGCCTGGAAATGCGAATTCGCGATGCCTGGCATCAGCTCAGCCGTACCCGCTCGGAGACCTCGCGGAGCACGCCGAGCAGCCACCGCACGGCGGGGTCGGCGGATCGGGCGGGGTGCCAGTGGGCGCCCTCGACCAGCTCGGCGCCCTCGAAGGGGACGTCGGCGACGACCACGTTCAGCGACGGGTCGAGGCGGCGGGCCAGCCGTTCGGGCACGAAGGCGATGAGGCTGGTCCCGCTGACCACGAACGGGAGGGGCAGCAGGCCCTGGCACGTCACCTCGATCCGCACGGAGATGCCGAGCTCTTCCAGGAGCCGGTCCGCCGGGGTGCTGATCGACGGGCCGAAGCTGGCGCGGGCGTGCGGAAGCCGTTCGATGTCGTCGATGGAGAGCGCCCCGTCGCGGAGGCGGGGGTTGTTCCGGTCGGCGATGCACACGAAGCGGTCACTGAAGATCATCTGCCTGCGGCCGGGCACGCCGACGCCCAGCGCGGCGATGAGGAGATCGTGCCGGAGCAGAAAGGGCTCGATCTCGGCAGTCTCCTCCGGGATCGGCTGGAACTCCACGTTGACCTCGGGCGCGGTGGACTTCAGCACGGACAGCAGCGGCTCGACCAGGATGGTCAGCGCGTAGTCGGAGATCGCGATGGAGAACTCCCGCTGGCTGGCGCCCGGGTCGAACCGGGGCGAGACCTCCAGTGTGCGCTCGACTCCGAGGAGCGCCTCGCGGACATGGGGGAGCAGGGTCTGCGCGAGCGGCGTCAGCTCGTAGCCGCGGTTCACCCGGAGCAGCAACTCGTCGCCGAAGTGCTTGCGCAGCCGGGCGAGGGCGCCGCTCATGGCGGGCTGGCTCATGCCGATCCGCTCACCGGCGTGCGTCAGGTTTCGCTCCTCCAGGAGCGCGCCCAGCGCGACGAGCAGGTTGAGATCGATCCCGCCGAGCCCGGCCATACGCCCCTCCTCGTGGTCGTGATCCAGCAAGTCGCGCTGGTGCGTGGCCTTGTCCTGTTTATATGGAGGTGGTAACACTCACGTTACGTGCACGTCATGTGAGCCGGATCCCAGTATGCGGCGGAAGATGGTGATCAATGGCTCTGGGTGGAACCGACCTCAACCTGCTCGTCGCGTTGCGGGCATTGCTGGAGGAGGGCAACGTCACGCACGCCGGCGCTCGCCTCGGGATGAGCCAGCCCGCCATGAGCGGGGCTCTGGCCCGGCTGCGCCGCCACTACAAGGACGACCTGCTCGTCCGGGTCGGGCGCGAGTACGAGCTGACTCCGCTGGCCAGGACCCTGCTGCCCTCGGTGCAGGACTCGGTGCGGCTGGTCGAGCGCGCGCTCGGCCTCGGCGAGCGGTTCGTACCGCCGGAGAGCCGCCGGGTCTTCAGCATCGCGCTGTCCGACTACGCGATCACGGTGCTCAACGAGCCGCTGCTCAGCCGGGTCCAGCAGCTCGCCCCCGACGTCCGGCTGGACCTGACCCCCATCCCGGAGGACATGCACGAATCCGACCGCGAGCTGCTCCGCTACGACTTCCTCGTCGCGCCTCGCGGGTACGGCTTCGCCGGGCAGTCCGAGGAGATGTTCCGCGATCGCTTCGTGTGCGTCGTCGACCCGCGCAACGAGCGTCTCAAGGACGGCAGGCTCACCCTGCGCGATCTGGAGGAGCTGCCGCATGTGATCCCCGTCATGGGCGGTCCGGCCGCGCTCACCCCCGCCGACCGGATGCTTGATCAACTCGGGGTACGGCGGCGCGTCCAGGTCGCGGCCGCCGGATGGCTGCCCGTCCCGTTCGTCGTCGCCGGAACCGATCTGGTGGCCGTCGTCCCGGAGCGGCTGGCCCGCCGGGTGGCCGCCACCGCGAAGGTGGCGGTGGTCGAGCCGCCGTTCGGCCCGCTCGCCCTGGTCGAGGCCCTTTGGTGGCACCCGACGCGGTCGTCCGACAGCGGTCACCAGTGGCTGCTCGGCGTGCTGAGGGACGTCGCCAGCACGCTGTGCGAGGCGCGGAGCACCATCGCCGCGTAGATGCCTGGCGGCCGAGACGGTGATCGCGGCTCGGACGCTCGGGATGTCCTCGAGCCCGTGTCGTTGGGCCGTGCCCTCGGACCCGTGCCCTCGGACCGTGGCGTTGGGCCGCGTCATCGGGGTGTGGATGCCAGGCATCCGAGACGGTGATTTCCGCGGCGCCGTCGTAGAACCTAGCGTCGCCGTATGGGAAAGCTGGACGGCCGCACGGTCGTGATCACCGGAGCCGCCCGTGGCCAGGGCGCCGCCGAAGCGCAGGCCGCCGTCGCGGCGGGCGCGTTCGTCGTCGCCACCGACGTCCTGGACGAGGAGGGTACGGCTCTCGCTCACTCGCTCGACGGCGCGGCCGCCTACCGTCACCTGGACGTGACCAGCGAGGACGAGTGGCAGGCGCTGGCCGGCTGGCTGAAGAGCGAGCGCGGTGAGGTTCACGGCCTGGTGAACAACGCCGGCGTCCCGATGCGCCCCCGGCTGGGGTCGGTTCCGCTGGCGGACTGGAACCGGGCATTGGCCGTCAACCTCACCGGCCCGATGCTCGGCATGCAGGCCATCGAGCCGCTGATGTCGCCGGGCGCCTCGATCGTCAACGTCGGCTCGATCGCGGCGCTCACCGCCCACCACGCCGTCGCCTACACCTCGAGCAAGTGGGGCCTGCGCGGGCTGACGCGGGTCGCCGCCCTGGAGTACGGCAGGCGAGGGATCCGGGTGAACATCATCCATCCGGGGCCGATCGACACGCCGCTGATGGCCGGCGCCCCGTCCGCCTTCGTGGCGGCGTCGGTCGCGCAGACCACGCTGAGCCGGCCGGGCCGCCCGGAGGAAGTGGCGCCGATGGTCGTTTTCCTGCTCTCCGACGACGCCTCGTACATCAGCGGAGCGGAGATCACCGTCGACGGCGGCCACACCGCCCACGGCGGCACCAAGTCCATCGTGGACGCGCTCGACGCCACGAGTTGACCTTCGGACAAGCCCGAGACAAGCCCGAGACAAGCCCGAGACAAGCCGGAGGCGAGCTGAGGCAGGTCAGCGAGGCAAGCCCGAGGCAGGTGGGGGAGACGGCCCCAGGCAAGTCAGGGAAGCAAGCCCGAGGCAGGTGGGGAGACGAGCCCGAGGCGGGTCCGCACGCTGTGTGACCTCGTGTCGTGCCGCGACTGCGGTCGTCGAGATCGTCCCGATCGGATGGACCGGTGCAATGGCCTCGGTGGGTGCGGAAATCGGGCACCATGGACACGTGACTCAGCCGACGGACGAGGGTGCCGAAGACGTGTTCGGTGAGTCGTCCGCCGCGTCGGACGCGTTCACCGGTCCGCCGTTCGGGAGGCTGGTCGATCTCATCGCGGACGGCGGTGTGGCGATCCTGAGTGGGGCCGGCCTCTCGACGGAGTCCGGCATTCCGGACTACCGAGGAGAGAGTGGGCGCAGGCGGCGGACGGAGCCGATGACGTACCAGACGTTCGTCGGCAGCGCCAAGGCCCGTCGGCGGTACTGGGCGCGCAGCCACCTGGGCTGGCGGCACATCGCTCGTGCCACCCCCAACGCGGGGCATCGCGCGGTGGCCGAACTGCAGGCTCGCGGGCTGGTCGCCGGGATCATCACCCAGAACGTCGACGGTCTCCACCAGGCCGCCGGCGCGCAGCACGTGATCGAGTTGCACGGCAGCCTCGACCGCGTCAGATGCCTCACCTGCGGTCAGCGCACCTCGCGGCAAACGCTCGACCAGCGGCTGCGCGCGGCCAACCCGGAATGGCACGCCCCGGTCAGCGTGATCAACCCCGACGGCGACGCCGTACTGTCCGATGACCGGGTCGAAACCTTCCACGTCGTCGACTGCCACAGTTGCGGCGGCCTGCTCAAGCCCGACGTGGTGTTCTTCGGCGAGAACGTGCCACGGCCCCGTGTCCAGGACTGTTACGCGTTGACCGAGCGTGCCAAGGCGCTGCTGGTTCTCGGGTCCTCGCTGACCGTGATGTCCGGCTACCGGTTCGTCCGCCACGCCGCCGAGCTCTCCACACCCGTCGCGATCATCAACCAGGGCGCGACGCGAGGCGACGCCCGTGCCCTCCTGACCTTCGACGCTCCCCTCGGCCCGACCCTGACGGCACTCCTCGCAGGGCTCGGTGCGGCGCGGTAAGTCAGCGGAGAGTCAGCGGTGAGTCAGTGGAGAGGCGGTGGAGAGTCAGCGGTGAGTCAGCGGTGAGTCAGTGGAGAGGCGCGTGCCTGCGTGCCCGAGCGGCGGACACCGGGACGGGGTCGGTGCCGGCGACGACCGTGTTGGTGACCGTGCCGATGCCCTCGACCGTGAGGGTCACCACGTCGCCGGGCGACAGCGGCGGCGGGTCCTGGCGGCCCGCGCGGCCCCAGATCTCCGCGAGGCAGCCGCGCCCGCACGTACCCGAGCCGAGCACGTCGCCGGGCCGCACCCAGGCGCCCCGAGAGGCGTAGGCGACCAGGTCCTCGAACGGCCAGGCCGCGTTGGCCAGCGAGTCCTCGCCGATCACCACGCCGTTCAGCTCGATCGTCATCGTGAGGTCGAGATAGCCGTCCTCGGCGCGGTACGGCTCCAGCTCGTCCGCCGTCACCAGCCAGGGGCCTAGCGTGTGCGCGCCGTCCTTGCCCTTGGCGAAGCCGAACGGCAGGCGGGCCTCCAGCTTCTGGATGTCCCGGGCCGACCAGTCGTTGAAGATCGTGTACCCGACGATGTGCGACCGGGCCTGCTCGGGCGTGAGGTCGCGGCCCGCCCTGCCGATGACCGCCGCCACCTCGCATTCGAAGTCGAACGTCCGGGCGCCCGGGAAGATGGCCACCGGTTCACCCGTCCCGACGCACGCGTGCGGATTGGTGAAGTAGAACGCGGGAGCCTCGTACCAGGCGAGCGGCACCTGTGCCAGCCCCTCCTGGGACCGGACGACTCCCTCGATGTGGGCCTCGAACGAGACGAAGTCCCGGATGCTGGCCGGCCGCAGCGGTGGCAACAGCCGTACGTCGGCGAGCGCGACAGGGGCCTCCCGCAGGGCGGCCGTGCCCGCCTCGGCCAGGGTCCCGCTCTCGACGAGGCCGAGCACGGTGACCCCCTCAGCCAGGGGATGGACGACGCCGTCGCCGACGACCCCCGCACGTTCCACTCCGCCGTGCTCGTAGGTCGCGAATCTCATCGGTCATTCCTCTCACTGGCTGTCACCCGGTCGCCTCACTTGAGAGCACGCAACCAGGCGCGTACGGCCGGAACAAGAAGAATGATCATGGTTTATCCATATTGGAGGTATCGCCCTTCCGCCAGGCCTCGCCGGTGGGACACCCGAGGTCGAGTCACGCGAGTCGCGGAGACTCCCGGGCGAGCCCCGCGCCGGACCGCGCCTCTGAGCACCTGTCGTCAGGGCAGGCGCAGAGGGGAGCGCTCGGTGACGATCCGCAGGTCGGCCTCGATCCGCGCGGCGGCGTCCGACAGGGCGGGCAGGAGGGTCGCGAGGGTCTGCGCCGCGGTTCCGCGCGCGGCGTGGCTCGCCACGTTCAGCGCGGCCACGACCCGCCCGGTGCCGTCTCTGACCGGTACGGCCAGCGAGCGAAGGCCCTCCTCCAGTTCCTCGTCCACGAAGGCGTAACCCTGGTCGGCCACCTCGCCGAGGATCCGGGTGAGGGCCTCCGGGTCGGTGACCGTGTGCCGGGTGAGGGGCCGCAGCGCCGTACCGGAGAGAAGCCCGGCGCGCTCGGCGGGGGACAGCCCGGCGAGCAGGACCCGCCCCATGGAGGTCGTGTAGGCGGGGAAGCGGGTGCCGACGGTGATGTCCACGCTCATGATCCGGTAAGTGGGCACCCGTGCGATGTACCGGATGCCGGCCCCGTCCAGCACTGCCATCGACGCCGACTCGTGAACCTGCTCCACGAGCCGCGCCATGTGCGGCTGGACGATGTCGCCGAAGCCGAGCGTGGACAGGTGCGCGTAGCCCAGCTCCAGCACCCGGGGCCGCAGGAGGAACCGCCGGTCCGACTGCTCGACGTAGCCGAGCGAGCCGAGGGTGAGCAGCGCCCGGCGCGCGGTCGCCCTGGCCAGCCCGGTCGCCTCCGCCGTGGCGGACAGCGTGAGCCCGCCGCGGGCGTTCCCGAGGGCGGCCAGCACGGCCAGCCCACGGGCGAGGGACTGCAGGAACTCGGCCCCCATCTCACGCTTGGCCGCGCTGGCCAGTTCCCCCGGGGGCGCCGCCGCGCTCGCCGCTGTGGCCGCGAAAGCCGGTGGAGTGCTCGCGGGGATCGCTGCGCAGGCCGGTGGAGTGCTCGCGGGGATCGTGGACTCGGCCGCGTAGGCGGGTGGGGCGCTCGCCGGAATCGGGGGTGTGGGAAGTGCGGCCGGGGGCGTGGCCGCCTGCGCTTCCACGCCGTCGGCGAGCGCCTTCTCCATGACGGCGGCCTCCTCTCGCAGGCGTGGGAGGGTCGCCTCGGTCAGCGTCGCGATCGTGTGCCTGCTGGTGTGGCTGACGACGCTCACCGCGCATGCCGTACGGCCGGAGGGGTCCCGGACGGGCACGGCGACGGCGATCAGGCCGGGCTCGATGAGCTGGTCGTCCTGCGCCCAGCCGCAGGCCGCGGCCTGCTGGATCCGGGACTCGAACTCGCTCTCTGTCACCGCCGCGACGGGCGGGGGGAGCGTGGGGAACGGGCCGTCCGCGCGATCGGCCCGGCGATCGGCTCGCCAGGAGGCGCGCTGCTCGGGGGTCCATTCCGCGGCGAACAACGCGCTCGGGGCGCATCGCTCGGCGGGCAGGAGGTCGCCGATGCGAAAGGCGAGCGACATGGTGCGCCGCCGGGTGATCTGGGTGACGAAGCGGACGCCGCCGCCGTCGGGGACCGCGATGGAGACGGACTCGTCGAACTCGTCGGCCAGTCGTTCGGCCACGGGCCCGAGGGCGTCGGGTATGCCGCAGCACCTCAGGTAGGCGTTGCCGATCTCCATCAGGCGGGGCGCGAGCTCGACCTCCCGGTCGACCTCGCGGAGATGGCCCACGTGCGCGAGCGTGGCGATGGCGCGGTCGACGGTAGAGCGGGCCAGGCCGGTGGCGCGGGCCAGGTCGCTGGCGCGCATCCGGTGGCGACCGGGCGCCGACATGGCGCGGAGCAAGGCCAATCCCCGATCGAGCGGACCAACCATGTCGTCACTCATTGACATCTGTCCTTAATCCGGGAGAAACTCCAGTCGGTATCAATTATGAACTATAGTTCACTCAGCGAACAAGTGGGGGGACATGGCAGAGATTCGGAGCCTGCGAGACGCGGTCGCGGAGCTCATTCACGACGGGGACACCGTCGCGATGGAGGGCTTCACGCATCTGATCCCGTTCGCCGTCGCGCACGAGATGATCCGCCAGGGCCTGTCGGACCTCACGCTCGTCCGCATGACCCCCGACGTGATCTACGACCAGCTGATCGGCATGGGAGTCGCCGGCAAGCTCGTCTTCTCCTGGGGCGGCAACCCCGGCGTCGGCTCGCTGCACCGGTTCCGCGACGCGGTGGAGAACGGCTGGCCGAAGCCGCTGGAGCTGGACGAGCACAGCCACGCGGGCATGGCCAACCGCTATGTGGCCGGAGCGTCCCGCCTGCCGTTCGCCGTGCTCCGGGGCTACCGGGGCAGCGATCTGCCCAGGCGTTCCACCACCATCGCGACCGTGACCTGCCCGTTCACCGGCGAGGAGTTGGCGGCCGTGGCGGCGGTCAACCCGAACGTCACCGTCATCCACGCGCAGCAGGCCGACCTCGACGGCAACGTCCAGCTGTGGGGACTGGTGGGCGTGCAGAAAGAGGCCGCCCTCGCCGCGGACCGGGTGCTGGTGACGGTCGAGGAGATCGTCGAGAAGCTGGAGCCCCGGCCGGACGCGGTCGTGCTGCCCGCATGGGCGGTGCACGCCGTCGTCCACGTGCCGGGCGGCGCGCACCCTTCGTACGCCGCCGGGTACACCGTGCGGGACAACGAGTTCTACCAGGCCTGGGACCCCATATCCCGGGACCGTGACACGTTCCTTGCCTGGATGCGCGAGCACGTCCTGGACGCCAAGACCGGAGCGGCGGAATCCGAGGACGCCGAGAACGCCGAGGACGCCGAGGAAGCGGGGGAGTTGTCGTGAACTGGTCGCCGGACGAGCTGATGACCGTCAACGCCGCTCGCGCGCTGGCCGGGTCACGCACCTGTTTCGTCGGCATCGGCCTGCCCAGCGCCGCCG
>JBIOWF010000172.1:0-4573 GCA_044868295.1 Microtetraspora sp.
GCCGGCCCGCCGCACCCGGACGAGCGTGCCGGCCACGCGGACATCCTCCGTGATCCAGGCGCTGGTCGTCACCGGGCCCTCGATGCGCAAGAGATGAAAGACCCCGCCATTGTACGGGCAGTGCCGCTTCCAGTCACCCCGCGCTCCGGAACGGGGCGCTCAGGGATGATTGACGAGCACGAGGACCTCGGAAGCCTCAGCGCGACGCCTCGAATCTAAACTCCTCGAACACGGTCTCGCTGTCCGCGTCCGACCAGACGCCGACCTGTCCTCGCCTCGCCGTTACTGGTGACCATTTTGACGCCGTTCGCCTTCACGGCGTCGAGGAACTTCTTGGCCTGAGACTCCCCCCATAGGTCGAAGAGGGCGACGACCTGCGTGGTCGTCGTGCCGAAGAGCGGGTTAGCGAGGCCCGCCCGACCCTTCCAGCGGGGGTTGACGAGATCGAGCACCGATGAGGGGGCCTCGGCGGCCTTCACCTGGTTCGTGTTGTAGAGAATGACCCGAGCGCGGGCGGCGAAGCCGGTCCAGGTACCGTCCGAATCGCGATAGCGCGAAGGAATCCCGTCGGCGCTCGGCGACTGGTACACCGCCAGCAGCCCCTGCTGCTTGAGCATCACCGGTCGGAGCGGTTCGTTCGCCCAGAACACGTCGGCCTGAGGATGGTCGCGCTCCGCCACGATGCGAAGCGCCACCCCGGTGCTCTTGGTCTCCTCGGTGTCGTACACCGCGCGGACCCGGATACCGGCGGTCTTCTCGAAGTCCTTCAGGATGGGCTCCGAGAAGATTTGGTCGTGTGAGGTGTAGACGACGACCTCAGGGCTCGCGCGTTGACACGCGGCCGCGACGATGGCGGCGGTGACGAGGCTCAGGACGCGCAGAAGCCTCATGACCCGGTCACCACTGAGCAATCACGGCCCAGAGGTCGGCGCCGATCAGCTGGCCCACGATCCAGGGATCCGACTCCGGCTGGCTCGCATAATGTGGGGTGACGACCGAGAAACATGAGAACAGCTCCTTGCCTCGGGCGTCGTCGTACTTCAAGAGCGCCTCATCCGGGATCGGGTCGCTGTATTGCTCGATCGCCTCGACACGAGCCCGCCGGGTGACACCCAAACGCCAGGGCAGGGTACGGGCGGCCCTTTGACGGACTTCGGCGAGCGTTAGCAGCTCTCCGTAATGGAGCCGGGCGGTTTCCAGACGCGTCTTGAGCATCTGACCGGGAAGCGACATGCGGTTCGCCGTTACGCGCTCCGTGGTCTCGACGGTGGCTCCGTGGTCTGGTTCACGCTGATGCATGGTGAATACCCTCCATGCGGACACTCAGGCCGGCTTGGTGGTGGACCGGCAGTACGCATACAACGCGTCGTATGTCGGAAACTGCTTGGCCATGTTGTCGTGGTCGTCGTTCGTGATGGCCTGGAACCCGGTGGCCAGGGCGTAGAGTCCCGGGGACTCCCGGGTGAGATGGCGGGCGTCCGTGTCGGCGCCCCGTACAATCACGGCCAGCGCTCGAAGCGCGGGGTCATCGAGCTTGTATTTGTCGAGAAACGCGTCGAACGAGCAGCGGTCGCCGTGGTGACCGAGCTCGACGCCGGGGATGGCGTAGGGGATCGCACCCTCTCGCGCCGCAACATCCTTCACCTGATTCGCGGGCACGAACAGAAACGTGGGATCCTTGTCAAGGAATCGGCTGATCAGCCAGGGACACGCGATGCGATCGACCCGGGCTTTCTCTCGGGTGACCCACTTCATCGACATTCTCCTTTCGACCCTGCTCCGTTCACGGGTGTGCCGACACCGGAAAGGTCGCCGACCCCGTTGACGCCGCACTGCTCCAGGCGACGGTGACGCTCCATTCACCGGCGCGTGGGAGCGTAATCGTCCCGACATATCGGCCCAGGACGTCACTCCGCCCGATCCGAGCGCCAACACGCAGTCGTTGATCGCCGGTCGCCGCCAGTGTCGCGGTCAGCGTCGGCGCGCCGACGTCGATCAGTCGCTTGTGGGGGGCTGAGTCGAACTCCAGCACGAACCTGTTCTCGCCGATCGTCCACGCCTCCGCCCGGCCGAGCAGCGTGATCACGATGTCGCGGACGTTGTACGTCCGGATCACCCGCAAGTCGGCCGCCCGTACGATCCTCGCCCCGCACGCGAGCACGGCCACGCCCGCGAGGGTCTGTCCGGCGATCGAGCGCCGCGGTATTTCGATGCCTGGTCCGCCTTTTTGCTATTGGTCAGGTCGAGCGCCGTCTTCAAGCCGCGCGCCAGCTTCACCGCGTCGTCATTAGCCCAGAAGTGCATGTAGAACAGCCGGGGGTTGTCACCCAGCGCGTGATTGTGCACCGCGGTCACCTGGATCCCGTGCTCACGCAGGGCCTTGGCCACCGGGTTGACTTCGCGGCCGATCAGCACAAAATCGCCGGTGATCGCAGCTTTTCCGTCGCCGGTGGGCTGAAAGTTGAGCGCCGTATTGACCCCCATTGCCGGCAGCAGTTCCATGCCGTTCTCGGTGATCTTCTCCGCCCGAGCCACGCCCACCTGAAGGATGCCGTTGTTCACGCGCCCTGTGCGGCCGAGCGCGGCTTCCACCTGTTTCTGATCGATCTCGGGCGCCCCCGCGGCGGGGCTCGCTGGCGTGGGGGCCTGACCGAGCGGTGTCGCGCTCGCCGCCAGCGCCTCGCGCAGCGCGGTCGCCAGCTGCGCCGCCTCGCCGCGCGTGCTGTAGTGCATGTACATGACGTGCGGAGTCATTTCGTTCAAGTGATTGTGGAGCGCCGTGACCGCGATGCCTTTGCTCAGGAGCCCCGCCATGACGCCCTGAACCTCCTCGTCCAATAGCACGAGGTCCCCCATGACCATCGCGTCCTTGCCCGTCTTCTTGAACGCCGCTAGGAGCCGAGGGCGAACCCCGGTTTCACGTCGACCCCCTGCACTTTGACCTTGAGGTCCGTCCGCTGCATGGCCACGCGGTACACGCCGCCTGGCATGACCTGTCCGGCCTTCCCGAGCGCCTGCTCGACCATCTTCCAATCGGCTTCCGATTCCTGGCGTCCTTTTGGTTCCTCGGCCGACGGCGTCAGCTTCACCACGCCAGCCGCCGCGAGCACCACGATGCCCCCTACGAGCGCTGCCTTTCGGAAACTCAGAACCCGCATCACCGCAACCCTCCCTTGCCCGGCGCCGAAATCGTCCTCCGGCGTCCGGACGATGACCGATCATTCATCTCGCCGTGCGCGTGGTGGAGCCGGGAGACGTTCTCCCAGCGGATGTTCTCCATGAACGCGTCGCCGTACTTCTCCGCCGCGGCGCCGTAGTCGAGCTGATACGAGTACTCGTACATGTCGAGCGCCAGGACGGGCCTTCCGCCGGCGAGCGGCTCGGTCGCGGTCGCACGCCGTCACGGGCTGGATCCAAAGGATCAGGAGATTTTCACGCACCAGCCGTAGCCTTGGCCCGGGCGATCTCCTCTGTGCTGTAACGGAGCGCCCGGAAGACTAGGTTGCCCTCTGTAGTTGGCGGTCCGGCAAAAAACGGCTTACCAAAAAACGGATTGACGTACTCCCAGACAATCTCCCCGTCCTTCGTGACCTCGAAGAAGCGGCCGAAGGAAGACTCACAGACGAGTGTGTTGCCATTTGGCAGGCGTTGAGCATTGCCCATACGTGGCGAGAAGAAGTTCCAAGCGGGGCTATCCTGATACTTCCATACGATCTCGTTTGTCGCTGGATTGACCTCAATGACCCTCGAAAACGGCATCGAGTCATCGAGACGATGAACGCCGTTATCGAATATCAGGATGTTGCCGTTCCCCAGCTGAGTCGGCGCATGCTGGCCAGCGACCGTCGGTGAACCAAGCTTCCACAGGATTTTGCCTGTCTTGCGGGAGATGCGGAGCACGGTTGAGGTCGGTCGGTAGCTGGTGAGGATGTCGCCGTCAGGGAGCTCCAGGACACTGTTGCCCTGAGCCCACAGCGTCCGAGGCGCCTGGACCTCCGTGATGCCGTCTGCTACGGGGTCGAGGTGCTCCCAGGTACGCCATTCCCAGACCGTCTGTCCTGTAGGCGTCACCTCGGCAAGGTAATCGGAGTACATCTTGCCGGCTTCGGCCGGCGGCCGGGGAGCATACTGGCCCGAGGGAAAGCGGTCTTCCTCCACCCCTCCTTTGACACGCCGGGCGATGTCGTCCGGAACCCGGCCCATGCAATTCAGCAACACGTTTCCGTTGCGCAGCAGGATGCCGTGGTGATGGTGGTCCGGATGTCGTACTTCCCAAGCACCTTACCGTTCCAGTCTGCTTCCAGAACCACGCCACCTTTGAACGGAAAGCGACTGAGAAAGCTGTCCTCTGAAGTGCGTCCGTTGTAGAAGAGTGTTCCGCGCTCAGTGAGATAGCCGGACAGGCCTGGCGGGTAAGGCATGTTCCAGGTTTGGACTACGTCGCCGCGAAGGTCGATGAGATAGACCCTTCCATCCCCCCAGATAAGGGGAGCAAAAAGCGTAAACCCGGGAGCTGCTCGCTGTGGGTCGAACGCGCGCAAGCCAACACCCCGGCGTTTGGTCGTGTTCTGCT
>JBIOWF010000173.1:0-4571 GCA_044868295.1 Microtetraspora sp.
CAGATCCTCAAGGACGTGGGTTCCACGCGCGACTGAAGCGCCTCGAGGGTGTGGATAAGTCTGCCGCCATTGCCTTGCACGGTGGAAAAGTGGCGGTCTAGACTGCCTCTCGGATGACGAGCCTCGAACTCCCGGCGAAGCGCCCGACACCACCGGAGCGGCCGGTCCGCGTGCGCATCCCCGCGTCGCGGGGTGGGCTGGCGTGGATCGCGGTGCTGCTCATCATCGGCGTCTTCCTGGCGGTCCAGGTGGGACGACAGGTCTACACCAGCTGGTCGATCGGCCAGGAAGCCGATGCCATCCGGGCCGAGATCGCCGCCATGGAGGCGCACAACGAGGCGCTCCGGCAGGAGCTCGCCTACCTCCAGAGCAAGGGGTTCGTAGCCGCCGAGGCGCGACGCCTCCTGAACCTCGGCCTGCCGGGCGAGCACGTCCTGATCATCCCGCCGGGGGCCGAGACTGCGCTGCCGCCGGCGCTGCGGGAGCAGCCCGCGCCGGCGACGCCGCCGCTGGAGCAGTGGCTGGACCTCTTCTTCGGCCCGTAGCCGCGTCAGCCCACTCGCCTCAGCCGGACCGGAGCCACCTCGTCGGGTCGGCGGGAATCGGATGAGTGCCGATTAGTGCGGTGAATGGGTCTCGACAGCCACCGGTGTGACCCCCATCATGCGACGCAACCCGAGCGTCGAGGCTGAAGGAAATGGGCCCCGCCCAAGGCCGATCCATCCAGCGAACGATCCGTTTCCGGATCGCGGCGACCTTCATCAGCCTCCTCCTGCTGACCCCGCCGCCGGCTGTCGCCGCGCCAGCGGCGAACGGCTTCCGGCCACCCGCAGCGGTTGCAGCCGATCGGACCCCGGTGTCGCAGCTGACGCCATCCGCCTTCGTGGGAGGAGGACCGGCGGCTCCTCGCGCCAGCCCCATCGCGATCGCCTTCCACTCCATCGACGACGAAGCCCTGCGTGCGGCCAAGCTCCGCGCCGCGGCGGCTGCCTCCGTTGCGGGACGCACGCCGCAGGCCGCGGTCGTCACGCCGGCGCTGGCCCAGGTGGGTGCCAACGGTGGCGGTCTCGTAGATCACATGGTTACCCCTCCGGACACGACCGGCGCCATCGGTCCGTCTCACTACGTCGAGATGGTCAACCAGCAGGTTGGAGTCTATGACCGCACCCTCGCCGCGCTCAGCAGCACCGACCTGACGAGCTTCGTGGCCGCGAGTGGATGGACGGTCAGCGATCCGCAGATCGAGTGGGATCAGCAGGGGGGACGTTGGCTGTATGCGGCGGTCGGGATCTCCACCGGCAACAACGTGCTCCTCTTCGGGTGGTCCAAGACCGCCGATCCCAGCAACCTGAGCAGCGGCTGGTGCCGCTTTGGGGTCTATCGCCACGAGTTCCTGGACGACTACCCCAAGTTGGGTCATGACGATCACTACCTGACCATCGGTGCCAACGTCTACGACGACACGGTTGCGGGCTACGGCTGGGTGACGGCCACCGTCTGGGCGGTCCCGAAGCCCGCAGCTGGCGACGCGTCGTGCACGGCTCCCGCGTCCGCCTACAACTTCGCGGATAGCGCGAACCCACTGCTGAATGCCAATGGCTCGCCCGCCTCGACGCCTGTTCCTGCCAACAACGCGGGTGCCGCCGCCGTGGGCTACGTGGTGGCCGCTCACTCGCCACTGGACGCGCCGGCGGGTCCGCGAACTGACCTCATGGTCTGGCATGTCATGCCTTCCGGTGGCGGGCCCGCGCCGCTGCTCGTCGCCGACGGCGAGGTCGCGGTGGGGAGCTTTGACATTCCGGCACCTGCCCCCCAATCCGGCACCAGCCTCAAGCTGGACACGCTCGACGCCCGTCTCACCCAGGCGGTGGCGGCATACGACCCGAGCGCCGGGGTGGTCGGCCTCTGGACGCAGCACACCGTTGCGGGGCCGGGAGGGCGTTCGGTGGTGCGCTGGTACGAGCTCCTGCCCGGCTCCGTCACGCTCCGCCAGCACGGACAGGTCGAGAGCCCCAGCGACTTCGTCTTCAACGGGGCCGTCTCGCCGACTGCCGGCGGTGACGCCGCCGTGGTCTTCTACAACCGCGGCAGCTCGGTTCAGGCAACCGTGATCGGGGCGCAGACGCGCAACTCGGCCACGCCGCTGGGGGCCCTGGAGCCCGGCGAGCTGCTGCTCGGCACGAGCACGACCTTCGACCGCGACTTCAGCTGCAGCGCAAGCACCCCGTGCCGCTGGGGCGACTATGCCGGGGCAACGCCGGACCCGGTTAACGCCGGCACGGTCTGGGGCAGCAACCAGGTCACCGGCGGGTGCTATGTGCTGTGCGGCTGGTTCGCGCAGTGGACGACCCGCAACTTCTCGGTCGTCGCCTCCGAGGTGACGCCGCCCAACGTCCCGGCCGCCCCAACCCTGGATTCGGCGACCGCCGGTGACGGCCAGGTGAGCCTGACCTGGAGCGCTCCGCCGGATGACGGCGGCGCGTCGATCACGGACTACGTCATCTACCGCTCCGAGCTCTCCGGCGGCGAGTCTCAGCTGGCAACCAGCGGCGGGGCGCTGGACTACACCGATACCGCCGTCACGAACGGCACCACCTATTTCTACACGGTCGCCGCGGTGAACGGCGCCGGGACGGGCGCGCAGTCGAACGAGCTGTTCGCAACCCCCTCGGCAGCCCCGCCACCTCCGGTCGGTGCTCCGGGCGCTCCGGCGCTGACCAGCGCAACCGACGGGGACAGCCAGGTGACGCTGGCCTGGACGGCCCCGGCTGACGATGGCGGTGCTGCCATCACCAACTACGAGATCCGTCGAGGCACGAGCTCCGGCGGCGAGGTGGCGGTCGCGACCGTGGGCAACGTGGTCGCCTACACCGACCCGGGGCTCACGAACGGGCAGGCCTACTACTACGTCGTGGCGGCAGTCAACAGCGCCGGCACCGGCGCCGCGTCGAACGAGCTGTCGGCAGTTCCCAAGGCGCCTCCCTCGGCCCCGGGCAACCTGGTCGCCAAGGCCAGGGCCGGGCAGATCAAGCTGACCTGGCAGGCGCCGAGCTCCGACGGCGGCGCGGGAATCACCGCGTACGAGATCTGGCGGGGCACCAGCGCGGGCGGCGAGGTGAAGATCGCCACCGTCGGCGACGTGTTCAGCTTCGTCGACACGAACGTCGTGCGCCGCACCCGGTACTACTACGTGGTGCGCGCGGTGAACGGCTTCGGGCTGATCGGGCCGTACTCGAACGAGGTCTCGGCTCTCGCCCGATAGGCGTCTCGGCAGTCGGGGTGGTTGCTGGCGATCGGGGTGGGACCGGCATACTGGCCCGGTGGATCTCCGATCGGGCGCGACGCGGTTCATCCGGTGGCTCGGGTCGCTGGGCGTCACCGCCGCCGATTCCGATGAGACGCGCGGCCAGAAGGTCGCGCTCACCATGGCCGCCGGCACCGTGACCGTCCTTGCGGTGTTCTGGGTCGGAACCTATGCCGCCCTCGGGCTCTTCGGTGCGGCAGCGATCCCGTTCGCGTATCAGGTCGTGTCACTCGCCAGCCTCGCCGTCTTCGCGCGATCGAAGAGCTATCGCTTCCTTCGACTGACCCAGGCGTCGTTGATGACCATCCTGCCGTTCCTGCTGCAATGGAGCCTCGGGGGATACGTCGCCTCCAGCGTCGTCAGCCTCTGGGCCCTCGTGGCCGTGTTCGGCACCCTGTTCTTCTTCGGGGTGAACGCCTCGATCCCGTGGTTCATCGCCTTCACCGCGCTAACGTTGATCTCGGGGATCATCGAGCCCACGCTGGCGCAGCGGGCGCCGGCCATTCCGGATCCGCTCCGGGTCCTCTTCTTCGTCCTGAACGTTACCGGTGTGGCGCTCACCGCGTACCTCCTGCTCCAGTACGCGGTGCGAGCTCGCGACCATGCCTTTGCCCGCTCGGAGACCCTCCTGCTGAACGTCCTGCCGCGCTCGATCGCCGAGCGCCTGAAGGCCGCCCCCGGTGTCATCGCCGAGTCGCATCCTGACGTGACCGTCCTCTTCGCCGATGTGGTCGACTTCACGCCATTCGCCGAGCGGACGGCGGCGGAACGGGTGGTCGGCGTGCTCGACGAGGTCTTCAGTGCCTTCGACCGCCTGGCGGAGCGGCATCGTCTGGAGAAGATCAAGACGATCGGGGATGCGTACATGGTGGTCGCGGGACTGCCGGAGGCGAGGCCCGACCACGCCGAGGCGATGGCGGACATGGCGGTGGAGATGCTGTCCGAGTTCGCGCGCGTCCGCGACTCGCTTGGCATCGACCTCGCGATCAGGATCGGGATGGAGAGCGGGCCGGTCGTGGCCGGCGTCATCGGCCGGCACAAGTTCGCCTACGACCTGTGGGGCGACACTGTCAACACGGCGAGCCGGATGGAGTCCTCCGGCGTCCCCGGCCGCATTCAGGTTGGCGAGCGGATCCATGAACGGCTGAAGGACCGCTACCGCTTTGAGGACCGTGGAGAGATTGAGGTCAAGGGCAAGGGCCGGAGGAGGGCCTACCTGCTGGTCCCGTCATCGGTTGCCGGCGTCACGCCCGGCCGGTATCCTCCG
>JBIOWF010000174.1:0-4171 GCA_044868295.1 Microtetraspora sp.
AGGCTGCTCGGGGGTGTGCGCGCCGGGCCGCCTGCTTGAGGAGGAGCCGGGCGGGGTCGCGGGCCGGCGACGTGATCTACGACGAGGAGCGGCCGCCGTGCCGTACCCGACGAGAACGTTGCCGGACCCCTCGTCCACGGGAGTGACCACGCCCGGCTCGGTGAACCCCCGCTCCCCCGGTTCCTTGACCGAGATCAGCGGCGATCCGACGTCCAGGACCGTTCCCTCCGAGGTGTGGAGCCTGGTCACGACCCCGCCGTGCGGGGTTGGCACCTCGACGACGGCCTTGGCGGTCTCGACCTCGGCGATCGGCTGGTCGATCTCGACGACGTCCCCCTCGGCGACCAGCCAGCGGACGATCTCCGCCTCTGTCAGGCCCTCCCCGAGGTCGGGCAGCAGGAAGGTCATCTCGCTCATCGGGCGTCCTCCCACTGCATGCGGGCGACGGCGTCCAGGATCCGGTCGACGCTCGGCAGATGGTGCTCTTCCAGCTTCGGCGGCGGATAGGGGATGTCGAATCCGCCGACCCGCAGCACCGGCGCCTCCAGCACGTGGAAGCACTGCTCGCTGATGCGCGCGGCCACCTCGGCTCCGTAACCGCCGAACGTCGAGGCCTCGTGGACGACCAGCGCGCGGCCCGTACGCCGGACCGAGGCGGTCACCGTCTCGTCGTCGAAGGGTGCGAGCGTGCGCAGGTCCACGACCTCGATGTCCCAGCCCTCTACGAGAGCCGCCTCGGCGGCCTCCATCGCGGTGGCGATCATGGCGCCGTACGCGATCAGGGTCACGTCCGAGCCTGGTTTGCGGACCACCGCGCGATCCATCGGCTCGGTCCGGGCCGGCAGGTCCACGTCGGCCTTCGCCCAGTAGCGCCGCTTCGGCTCCAGGAAGATCACCGGGTCGGGATCGGCGATGGCGTCGCGCAGCAGCGAGTAGGCGTCCGCCGGGGTGCCGGGGCTGACGACCTTGAGGCCCGGTGTGTGGGTGTAGTACGCCTCCGAGGAGTCGCAGTGATGCTCGACCCCGCCGATTCCGCCGCCGTACGGCACGCGGATGACGACCGGGAGCCCGATTCGGCCCTGGGTCCGGTTGCGCAGCTTGGCCAGGTGGGACGTGATCTGCTCGAAAGCGGGGTACGCGAACGCGTCGAACTGCATCTCGACCACCGGCCGCATGCCGTACATGGCCATGCCGATGGCGGTGCCGACGATCCCGGCCTCGGCCAGCGGGGTGTCGAAGCACCGGTCGTCGCCGAACTCGGCGGCCAGCCCGTCGGTGATCCGGAACACGCCGCCCAGCTTCCCGACGTCCTCGCCGAAGACCAGCACGGACGGGTCGTCGCGCAGGGAGTCCCGCAGGGCGGCGTTCAGCGCCTGCGCCATCGTGGCGGTCATCGCGCCTCCTCCTTCAGCTCGGCGGAGAGCAGGTCGGCCTGGCTGCGGAGATGGACCGGCACCTCGGCGTAGACGTGCTCGAACAGATCTCCCGGCGAGAGCTCGGGGTCGACGTTCATCCGGGCGCGGAGCGCGGCGGCGGACTCGTCCGCCTCGGCCGTGAGGGCCGCGCGGCCGGCCTCGTCCAGGGCGCCCTCGGCGAGGAGCAGCCGTTCCAGCCGCTCGATCGGGTCGCGGCGGCGCCAGAGCTCCACCTCGGCCTCGTCGCGGTAACGCCCGGCGTCGTCGGCGTTGGTGTGGGCGTCCATGCGGTAGGTGACGCACTCGACCAGGGCCGGGCCGCCCCCGGCGCGGGCCGCGTCGAGAGCGGCTCGTACGACGGCGTACACGGCGGCGGCGTCGTTGCCGTCGACGTAGTGGCCGGGCATGCCGTACCCCACGGCCTTGTGAGCGAGCGTCGGCGCCTTGGACTGCCGGCTCAGCGGCACGCTGATGGCCCACTGGTTGTTCTGCACGACGAACACGACGGGCGCGCCGAACACGGCCGCGAAGTTGAAGGCCTCGTGCGCGTCGCCCTCGCTGGTGGCCCCGTCTCCGATGAACACCAGGACGGCGACCTGCTCACCCTTGCGCCGCGCGGCGTCCGCGAGCCCCACGGCGTGCAGGGCGTTGGTGGCGAGGGGCGTGCACTGGGGGGCGGTGCGGTGGGCGTAGGGGTCGTAGCCGCAGTGCCGGTCACCGCGCAGCAGGGTGAGCACCTCGATGGGGTCGACGCCGCGCGTGACCAGGGCCACGCTCTCGCGGTAGGTCGGGAACAACCAGTCGAGCTCCCCCATGGCGCGGACCGCGGCGACCTGGCACGCCTCCTGTCCGGCCGACGAGGGATACACCGCGAGCCGTCCCTGCCGGGTGAAGGCGGTGGCCTGCCGGTCGAAGCGGCGCCCCTTGACCATCCCTCGGTAGAGATCCATGAGGACATCGACGGCGGGAGCCTGACGTGCGGGGTCGTCGACCCGGCGGCCCTCCGGGTCGACAAGCTGGATCGGGCTCTTGCCAGGAAGCAATCTGCCCGGCGGAATCACCCTCTTGCTAGACAACATGGGGCCATAGTGGGCAGAATCAGGCCGAAGGTCCATACTTCACTGAAGATCTAAGACATATGGCTCTAACAACCCAGACAAGGGGGCAATATGTTCGGCGAAGGATCCGCCGGAGAGCCGGGATCCAGACGATCGGCCGTGCCTCTCGACGACGTCGATCGGCAAATCATCCGGCTCCTGCGCGACGACGGCCGGATGTCCGTCCGCACGGTGGCCGAACAGGCGAACATCTCCCGGGCGAACGCGTACTCACGGCTGGAGCGGTTACGCGAGACCGGTGTCATCACCGGCTTCCGCGCCGTCGTCGATCCGCAGCGGTACGGATACGGACTGGCGGCGTACGTGGCGGTCAAGCTGCGGCAGCGGTCGTGGAAGGCGTTCGGAGACCGCCTGCACGAGATTCCCGAGGTGGAGCACGCCGCCCTGTTGTCGGCGGAGTACGACATGCTGCTGCTCGTCCGGGTGCGCAGCCCGGAGGATCTTCGCGACATCGTTCTCGAACGCCTGCATGTCATGCCGGAAGTCGTCACGACGCACACCATGTTCGTCCTGGACGAGATCCGGCGCTAACCATCCCGTAACAATGCGAAGCACAACCTTAATCGTTTCCACTAATGGCCCTCCGGAGCCGGGCCGCAGGGCCGCCGGGGGTTCTGTGCGTTCTGTTCATCGAACGCGTTGACCGCGCGACAGACGGTCGGATACCGTCCCCGCGAAATGCAAACCGCGGATCAACTGTTTCACCCAATAAGGCGAACGTCCGACGATTGGATGTTTCGCTGTGCCCGCTCTGACCTGGGATTTTGCTCACGCACGTGACACGCCCTGGTCACTGATTGGTGACGAACAGCCCCTAATCGGACGGCCCGGGATTATGCTCCGGCCACAACGTTGCACACTGGTGGCAATGCTGTGGGTTCGAATGGGGGGACAACCCGCCATGATCAATAACAGGGAGCTCCATTGCGCAGAGCCGTGATCGCGTTCACGGCATTCCTGGGTGGACTCGTCTTTCTGCTCGCCTCCCCCGCCTGGGCGGATGGAGAAGCGTTGAAGGGCACACTCCAAAGCCAGGGCCAGCCGGTGAATGCCGTCAAGATCAGCGTGACCTCCGACGACGGCAAACCCGTCGGTGATACCACGTCCGGCGCGGACGGCAAGTGGGAGATCCCCGTCCCCGATGCCGGAACCTACAAGGTGACCCTCGACCAGAAGACCCTGCCCAAGGGCGTCGTGCTCAGGCTCAAGGACAAGGGGACACTCACCGTCCAGGTCTACGAGGGCAACCAGCGCACCGTACTGTTCGCGCTGGCGCCCGCCGGGCAGGCCGCCGGTGACGGCGAGTCCGCCACGACCTTCTGGGAACAAGTCGCGCAGCTCACCTTCGAAGGCTTCAACCTCGGCCTCATCATCGCCCTGGCCGCCATGGGCCTGTCCCTGATCTTCGGGACCACCGGTCTCACCAACTTCGCCCACGGCGAGTTGCTGACCCTGGGCGCGATGGCCGCCTACTTCTTCAACGTGGTCGTGGGCATCCAGCTGATCCCGGCCGCCATCCTGGCGGTCATCGTCGGCGGCGCGTTCGGCTACACGCAGGACCGGTGGTTCTGGGGCAAGCTGCGGCAGCGGGGCAGCAGCCTGCTCGCCATGATGATCATCTCGATCGGCCTCGCCCTG